>JBGTKD010000200.1:0-8730 GCA_041744795.1 Acidimicrobiia bacterium | reverse complement strand
TGTTCAGGACAGCGATGGTGCTTGGTGCCATCGGAACCGTCCTCACGGCCGGCTACATGCTCTGGATGCTGCAGAAGGTCAATCTCGGCGAGCCAAGCGAGGAGTGGGTCGGTCACGAGTTCGCCGATGCCGACAAGTACGAACTCACCGCCTGGATCCCGATGATCGTCCTGATCGTTGTGATCGGCTTCTATCCGAGGATCGTGTTCGAGGCGACTACTGATGCGGTGGTGTCGCTTGTCAACACTGCGTTCGGTGATGGCGCCGCTACCACTGCCGGCGTCACCAACGTCTTAGGAAGCTGATGAGCTGGGAGATCGACTACCTGGCGCTAGCGCCCGAGATCATCATCGTGGTGACGATGCTCGGCGTGCTCGCGCTCGACTTGATACTGCCGCGCCAACTGAAATATTGGACTGCGACGGTCGGGGTGCTCGGTCTCACGTTTGCCGCCATCCCTCTGATCATCATGGCGGTCGACGACGTCGGCACCCGTGCGATGTTCGACGGTTCGTTCGTCGTCGACGAGTTCGCCCTGGTTCTCAAAGGGCTCTTCATCGCCTCCGGCTACATCGCGCTGTTGATGTCGGTTTCTTATGTGGAATCAGACCGCTACTACCAGGGCGAGTACTACTTCCTCCTGCTGACATCAATCCTTGGCTCGGTGGTGATGGCTTCGGCCCGTGACCTCATCATTCTCTTCATCGCCCTGGAGGTGACCACCGGGCCACTGTTCCTGCTGGCTGGATGGCGCAAGGGCGACCTTCGATCGAACGAGGCTTCGCTCAAGTTCTTCATCCTGGGCGTCCTGTCCACGGCCATCCTCCTGTGGGGCATGTCCATGCTGTACGGGATCACAGGGTCGGTGGACTTCGCCACGATCTCGGACAGTGTCGAGCTGATCGCGGGCGGCGGGGTACCCGACTTCGAGCCGTTGCTCGGGTTGGCGATCCTGTTCATCATCATTGGGTTCGCGTTCAAGGTCTCGGCGGTGCCTTTCCACTTCTGGGCGCCGGATACCTACGAGGGAGCGCCGATTCCGGTGACCGCGTATCTGTCGGTCTCTTCGAAAGCGGCAGGCTTCGTTGGGCTGTTCGTGATCGTCTACGTGGCGCTTCCCTCTGCGGTGAACATCTGGGGCCCTGGGCTATGGCTGTTGGCGGCGCTGTCGATGACAGTTGGCAACCTGACGGCGCTGCGCCAGGAGAACATCGTTCGGCTGATGGCGTACTCCTCGATTGCTCAAGCTGGCTTCATGCTCGTGCCGTTCGCGGCAGCGGCCGTTGTCGGCGGAAGCGAGCAACTGGCCGTGGGACTCGAGGCGAGCGTTATCTACCTGGTGATTTACGCCGTGATGAACCTCGGGGCGTTCGCTGTGGTGATCCAGGGGACGCGGCTCACCGGCACGGCCGACATCGAAGGTTGGGCCGGTCTGGCCAAACGCGACCCCCGACTGGGCGTCCTGGTCGCCGTCTTCTTCTTCAGCCTCGCAGGTATCCCGCCGCTCGCTGGATGGTTCGCCAAGTTCATCATGTTCCAATCGGCGATCACCGCCGGCGGCTCCGCCGGGGTGTGGCTTGCGGTCATCGCGGCGGTCAATGCCGTGATCGCCCTCTACTACTACGCCAGGATCACAAAGACCGTTTGGTTCGACGCACCACCCGAGGGTGCCCCCGATGCGACTTCTGCACCGGCCGGATCGCTCGGCCTGGCGATCGGAATCACCGCAGTCGCCACCGTCGTCATCGGCTTCTACCCGCCTATCGCGACGTTCTTCGGCGAGGCAACCCGCACTCTCATCGCGGTCACCGGCGGCTAAGTCCCTTCGGGGACCCCCCCGGGGGTGCCACCAGCCCACGGTTCCCGGGACTCGTCTGAACCCTGGGCCCCAGGCGCCCTTCAAGGGCGCCACCAACCCTGGGTTCGCGGCGTCCTTTTGGGTGAGTCAGTTCCTGATCGGGCGCAGTCCGTGCTCATGTTCGAGAATCGAATACAAAGAATGGTCGACCCACA
The DNA here is from genome assembly GCA_041744795.1 of Acidimicrobiia bacterium. Lineage (GTDB taxonomy): Bacteria > Actinomycetota > Acidimicrobiia > Spongiisociales > ZC4RG35 > DATHWB01. Next base: position 6,717 of record JBGTKD010000200.1, on the reverse strand, counting down.
CACCGTTGATCCGTAGTTCTTCGCGCAGCAATCCTTCCCGGCTGAACCCGAGTTTTTCGGCGACGCGTTCACTGCTCCGGTTTCCCTGGGCGATCCTCAGCGTCACCTTGTGCAGCCCGAGGTGCATGAAGCCCTTGTCGAGAAGAGCGGCGGTGGCCTCGGTGGCGATGCCACGGCCCGCGTGGTCGCTTCTCACCCAGTAGCCGATCTCACCCGTACGGCTGAGCCGTGACACATGCCAGATGGAGATGTTCCCGAGATGATGCGACGGATGGGACCTGAGCCGGATGGTGTAGTCGAAGGCCCTCGCCTCCTTCCAGGACACGATCGAGTCGCGAATGTATCCGGCGGCGTCCTCCTTGGAGTAACCGGCGTGGGCCCACGGCAGGTATTCGGAAAGCTGGGGGAGTGAGTGTTCGACAGCTTCGAACAGGGCGTCGGTGTCGCGGCGGTTGAATCGCCGGAGGATCAGACGATCGGTGGTGATCCGTTCCGGGATCATGTACCCAGCCTATCCGGTCGTAGGATCGCGCCGGTGTGGGATCGACTCATCGTCCAACCGGACCCTCCGGCCTCCTCTGGCCTGCCGACCGCGGCCGTGCTGGCGCCCCTCTTCGAGGACTCCCACGGCGACATCCGGGTGGTTCTCACTAAGCGTCCCGACACGATGCCGACCCACGCCGGGCACTTGGCTTTCCCCGGCGGCCGACCTGATCCGGGCGACGACGGCCCTGTATCGACAGCGCTGCGGGAAGCACACGAAGAGGTAGGGATAGAGCCCAGTTCGGTCGAGGTTCTCGGGTTTCTTCCAGCGGTCGACACGGTGTCATTCTCGCTGATGGTGGTCCCAGTTGTGGGGAGACTGGCTGTCGAGCCGGTGCTCGTCCCATCTGCGCGCGAGGTGGATCGCATTCTTTTGCCGCGCATCTCGGATTTGGCGGACGAAGCCGGATGGCGTTGGGAGATCTGGCGCGGTCGTCGGGTCTGGTTCTACGAGATCGAAGGTGAGATCCTGTGGGGCGCCACCGCCTGGATGACCCGCACCCTCCTCGGCCTCGAGACCTAACCCGTTTTGAGCGCAAGAACGTCGCATTGATGCGACGTTCTGCAGTACAGAACGATTCAGGCCGTGCGACGACGAAGGAGACCGACCACCAAACCGTCCATCAGCGCCTCCCAGGACGCTTCGATCACGTTCTCGTGGACACCAATCGTGCCCCAGGAGTTCTCGTGGTCCGATGTCTCCAGCAGCACCCGTACTCGAGCGGCGGTTCCGTCTGACGAATCAAGAACCCGAACCCGATAATCGGTCAATCGCAGATCGTCGACCTCGGGATACGTGGTGCGCATCGCAGCCCGCACAGCCTCGTCGATCGCATTGACGGGTCCGTTGCCTTCTCCGGTGGTAACCACCCGCTTGCCTCCTACGACCAGCTTGACGGTGGCCTCGGCTACCACTCGCTCGTCCGCCCGCCGCTCAATGAATGTCCGGAACGATTCGAGCTTGTAGAAGTCCTGTTCCCAGCCTGTCATCTTGCGCACGAGCAGTTCGAATGAGCCGTCGGCGGCGTCGAATTGGTACCCCTCGTGTTCCAATTCCTTCACCCGCTCCAACACTTTCACCGCTAGTTCGTCGGTCATGTCGAGTCCAAGCTCTCCTGCTTTGGAATGGATCGACGCTCGCCCCGCCTGTTCGCTGACGATCATGCGCGTGTAGTTGCCGACCAACTCGGGCCGAGTGTGCTCGTACGCGTCCGGTTGTCGGGCGAGTGCCGAAGTGTGCAGGCCTGCCTTGTGGGTGAAAGCCGACGCTCCCACGAACGGGCGGTGCGGATCGAGGGTGATGTTCACCAGTTCGGCGATGTGATGGCTTATGGGCGAGAGCATTTCTAGCTGCGCGCTCGACACGACCGGCAGGTTCATCTTGATGGCCAAGTCGGGGATGATCGAGCAGAGGTCGGCGTTGCCTGTGCGTTCGCCGTACCCGTTGACGCAGCCCTGGACCTGTCGGACTCCGGCGTGAACGGCGGCGAGGGAAGAAGCCACGGCACAGCCCGCATCGTTGTGAAAGTGCACTCCGAGCGAAGGGTCACCGAGCGCGGTCCGAACCTCGCTGAGCGTCGCGATGACTTCGTGCGGGAGCATGCCGCCGTTGGTATCGCACAAGACCAGACGTTCGGCTCCCGCCTCAGCGGCCGTCCTCAGCACCGCGAGCGCGAACTTCTGGTCGCTTCGATACCCGTCGAAGAAGTGCTCGGCATCGAAGAACACCCGGCGCCCGTGAGACTTGAGGAACTCGACTGACTCCCCGACCATCCGCAGGCCCTCGTCTAGGTCGGTGCGGAGAGCCTCGCGCACGTGGTAATCCGATGACTTGCCGACGATGCAGATGACCTCGGTCTCGGCGTCGAGCAGAGCTTTGAGTTGCGGGTCGTTCTGGACCGACAGGCTGGGTCGGCGTGTGGACCCGAACGCTGTGAGGGCGGCGTTCTTCAGATCGAGCTCGGTTCGCGCGCGGCGGAAGAACTCGTCGTCCTTCGGGAGGGCCCCTGGCCAGCCGCCCTCGATGTATCCGACACCGAGGTCGTCCAACAGCTTGGCGACTCGCAGCTTGTCGTTGACCGTCAGCGAGATTCCCTCCTGCTGGGTCCCGTCCCGCAGGGTGGTGTCGTAGATCTCCAGTTCGGTATTCATGGCTTCCTCCCGGGAAGGCCGGCGGCAAACAAAAAACCCCCTGCACCGCAGGAGGTTTCGGACACACGCCGGTTTGTGGCGTGCGTCTAGTCGGAAATGATGAGGGCGGTTGGGGAGAACATGTGCGGCTCAGAAGTATGCCGACTGTTCAACGCCGGCGCAACACGTCGATCCTGGGCGGTATACACGGATCGACAGAAGACCGGAGACTTCGTGTTCGACAGCAACATTTCTCTGATCCGGGCATAACGATTCGCCGTGTCCGCTCGTCTACCTCCTGTACATCCCAAATTCGGAGGCACGACACGTGTGGACAGCATCGAATCGTTTTATCGCGAGCACGCCCGAGCGGTGTTCGCCTTCTTGCTGTCGCTCAGCAGAGACCGGACGGTGGCCGAGGATCTCACTCAGGACACCTTCGTCAAGGCAACGAGATCTCTCAGTGGCTTCCGAGGAGGCGACCCCAAGGCGTGGCTATTCACGATCGCCCGGTCGGTATTCATCGACCACACGCGTAAACGGCGACCCGAACCGGCAGAAGCCGTTGATCGGCCCGCCGATCCGGATCGAAATCTCGAGGAGCGGGTCTTGATCGACGCCACGCTCTCTCGGCTCCCTGATCGTCAACGCATGGCCCTCTTGCTGGTCGATCATGCAGGTCTGAGTTACTCCGAGATGGCCGATGTCGTCGGCACGACACCCGATGCAGCCAAAGGCCTGCTGCACCGAGCCCGTCACAACTTCCGCACTACCTATAAGGAATTGAACCAATGAACCATGTCACTGGACGACTGGACGCCTACATCGATGATCGACTCGATCCTCTCGAACGAGCTGCAGTCGACTCTCATCTTGCTGAGTGCGAGAGCTGCTCTCAGGCCCTGCGCGCTTATGTCCCAGTCGATCTCGACGAACTCCGCCCGTTCGATGACGAAGACGGACTCCGCCGGACGGTACGCCGGGCATTGGGTCGCACGGCGATCGATGCCGCCGCCCTCACCGTCATCGTGCTTGTGGTTGGTGTCCTGGCGTCGCTGTTCGTCGTCCAACCGCTGCTCATGAACCGATCGGATCGTGCCGCCGTCGCCGCCCGGGCGGCCTATGAGACCCCCATGCTCTTCAATCCCGGAGTCACCGTGTCACGACTGAACGTGGCCTCCGGTCTGTTCGGTCGCACCGCCACGGTCTCGGCGGGGATTCCGCTCGGATCCTCGGAGCACTCGCTGGGCGATATCGCGTCTGAAATCGGGCTGGTTTCCATCCGGCCGGGACGGGTACCGTCGGTCTGGTCGGAGGTCCCTCTCGGCGACGTCCTCCCAGGCCTCGGCGACGGAACCGTTGTCAGCGTGGTCTTCGAGACGCCCCAGCCTCTGTCGCTGGCCGACGCGCAGTCGCTCGCCGATGACCCGGGGAGCGATGTACGCATCACCTGGGTTGGCTTCGACGTCGAGTTCTCTGACCTGGGACGGGTCGGCTATCCCCTCTGTCATCCGCTGGGCGCACCCGAACTGGAGTTCTTGGGTGCCAGCAGCGTCTCGTACGGCGGGTCGGTCACGTCTGATCTGCCTTCTGTGCAACGGGCAGTCGACTCGGCCCGGGAGGCTCTGGCGGTGATCGCCTCGAACGATGAAGTTGCTGCAGCCGTTACGGGAGCAAGCGCGGAAGCCGTCGCATCACTCGCCGACAGCATGGATGGTGAACGAAGCGTGTTGTCCTTCGTAGTCACCGGTCCGACCCCCGAGGTCGTGAGCTTCCTCAGCGACCTCGGGGTGGACGACGGTTCAGTGTTGGCGGTCGGCTTCTACTCCTGGGGCTCCCCGGTCTGCGGGCGGTGACCGTCGCTGCGCGCCATTCGAACAACTCGGAATCCGCGGTCTTCCTCGACCACCAGGACATCGGTTGTGTCGAGGTCACGGATGTGGTCCGCCAGTTCTTCGGCGGACAGCACCCTGCCCTCGCCAGCCGAGAGCCATCCGGTCAACCGAACGCCGAGTTCGGACTGGAGTGCCGCGCCGATCGAAGGGTCGCCGATAAAGGTGACGCGCTCGACAACCAGCGGGGTCGGCTTGTCGTCTTGGCTCCGACTCGATGACCACCGGCGGTAGTGATAGGCGGTGACGAGTCCTGTCGCCGCCACGAACCCGAACGGAGCTCGGATGTCGTCCACGATCGCATTGAGGCCGTCGCCTTCGAGGAGGCCCTCCAGGAGCTGGAAGACCAAGTAGATGAGCGCGATAGCCCCGGTCAATCCTGCAACGCCGCCCAGCAGAGTCAGATAGGTCCGCTGAACTGCCGTACCCGCGTCGGGGTCTGTTCGGTCCGGTCGCCACATCAGCCACCAGACAGGGGCGTTCACCACCAGGGCCGCAATGGCACCCCAGAGCAGATCGTTTTCGTTCCGGGCGGCAAACGCCGGAGTTAGGAGTGCCAGGGCTGCATTGACCAGCACTCCGATGCCCACGGCGAGTCCGATTAGCGACAGACCGGACACGATGTGGCGAGCGATCCGCACGTCCCGCGCTTGCGTTGCCAGGCCGGAGTGATAGCGCCACACGAGGAACCCGACAGCCACCGCGCCCACTGCCTCCCCGAGAAAGTCCCATTCGAAGTCGTTGGTTGTCGAGCTCAGCAGCAGGGCAACAAGGGAGGTGAGGCCCCCCAACCCGAGTGCGGCTCCTCCGCCCACACCGAAACCGAGCACGAGCCCAGCCCGTGAAAGGTCATCGGATGTGCGGTTGAAGAACTGCCAAACCCACACCCCGATCCCGACTGCGGTCCACACCAGGGCTGAGAGGATCGAGTCCAAGACTCCGCTGGAAGCGAAGAAGTCGGTGTCTCCGACCTGGCTCAACACGGCAGCGATGAATGCGACGCCCCCTATCGCAGCCGTGACGAGACCTACGGCCGCTCCTATCGCATGCGGCAGCCTGGTGAGAAGCGGCGCAGGATGACGACGGCCGACCCACTCGTGGAAGATCCAGACTGTCAGCCACACAAGCCCGAAAACGAGCGACGAGCGGGCTGACGAATCAAAGTCGTGGAACTGCAGGCCGTTTCCTAGAGCGACGACCGTTCCGATGGCGAAGGTTGCGGACGCGATCGCCTGATACAGCAGCCAAACGATGCTGCGGCCGTCAGGGCCGGCGAGGGACCGCAACTGGTAGCGCCACAACAGGAACGCCGCCGGCGCCCCGACGATCGTCAGAGCCAATCCTCGGGCCACGTCACTCGAACCTGATCTGGCTAGACCGTCGAATGACGACAACGCAACGTCTATCAGCATGTGGACACCGATGGCCAAGACGATGGTCATTCCAAAGGTCAAGACCGAGACGACCAGTCTGCGGACCAGACCGTCCGGTGGTTCGCTGTCGTTGCGCTTCGCGAGTGCTGCCACGCCGGCTATCACGCCTCCGAGCACAAGCAGCGGGATCAGAAGTCCGAAGGCAATCACCTGTTCACCTCACATGGGAAGTACGGCCAAGAGTCTGGTCCGACCCTCCAGCCCTCCGATGTCATCTCGAGTCTGATCTGAGTGCGATCGTCGTAGCCGTAGCCACCAAACATCGGGTTGCCCCCGCTGTAGATCAGCTCAATTGTGACTATTGCCGTGTCGCCACTCACCGAGCTGTCCACGAGCCTGGCTCGAACACTCTCAATTCCGAAGTACTGGGAGCCGACAGAACAGTCGTCATCGACGAGCAGCTCTTGGGCTGCGATGTAATCCTCGTCAAGGATTGCCTGCACATAGCGCTGGGCGGTCCCTTCCGGGGTATTCGGGTCAAGCGTCGCCGGTTCCGACCGTGTGAGCCCCACTAAAGCGGCACCCAACACGATCACTCCGACAACGACCGCCCCAATGAGAAGAACTCGATCGGGTTTGCGTGTGTCGTTCATACCCCCCACTCTCCACGAACGCTTCGCCCGCTGCCATCCGGCAACACCCTGATTGATTTTGAGTTTGTCCCCCCAACACTCGCTCGCCCAACGGCGAGCTCCCGAGGGGGAGAGATTGGCAGTTTG
>JBGTKD010000199.1:0-60509 GCA_041744795.1 Acidimicrobiia bacterium | reverse complement strand
GTCAATGGGGCCAGCGAGCGCAGGCAGCGCAGGCAGTAGCAGCGCGGCCGCCAGGGTCAGGGGCAGGAGACGTCTCACAAACCGGCGAGACCTTAGGTCGGAAGACCTACGCGGGACAAGTTCTTCCGCGGTCGCTTGACGCAGCACTAGCGTTTCGTCGGTGCCGATCGACCTCCATACACACTCAACAGCATCGGACGGATCCTTTAGCCCGACTCAGTTGGTGGAACTGGCTGCTGCGATGCGGATCGAGGCGATCGCGCTCACAGACCACGACACACTGGAAGGGATACCCGAAGCGACTGCGGCGGCCGCGCGAGCCGGCATCGAGCTGATACCCGGAATCGAGTTGTCCCTCGACTGGGATCGAGGCGGGATGCACATGCTGGTGTTGTGGCTCGATCCTGGGCCTGGGCCACTCCAAGACCGGCTGCAGGCGTTGCAGGACGCACGGAACAACCGAAACGCCCGAATCGTCGACCGCCTCAACGAGCTCGGAATGAAACTGACCCTGGCCGAAGTGGAGGCCGAGTCAGGAGAGGGCACCGTCGGGCGGCCCCACATAGCCGCCGTGATGGTGCGAAGGGGGTATGTGACTGATATCAAGTCCGCCTTTGACCTCTACCTCGGGAACGGAAAACCGGCCTACATGTCACGCGCCCGCTTGGCACCCGAGGAGGCCATTGATCTGGCCAGGCGATCCGGGGGGGTTCCGATTTTGGCTCACGCGCACACGCTGGGTATGGACAACCAGGCAGAGGTCGAGAGCGTCCTCCGTCGGCTGGCAAGCGCTGGTCTGGTCGGAATCGAATGCCACTACGGCAGTTACGCCGCCGACGAGCGGGCTGGATACGTGAGGATGGCCAAGAGGTTCGGTCTACTCGCATCGGGTGGCTCGGACTTTCACGGCACCTACAAGACAGACGTAGCTCTAGGAACCGGGTCAGTCGGCATCAGCGTGCCCACGGACATCCTTGAGCCTCTGCGAGCCAGCCGAGAATGACCGGCCGCTCCCAGATAGGGACGGCTGCTGCGATCGTTGCCGGCGGGGTTCTTCTCTCCCGGGTCTTGGGCTTCGGACGCGACGTGGCGATGGCCGTGATACTGGGCCGTTCGGCAGAGGCCGATCTCTACCAACATGCTTTCGCTATTCCCGACTTCGCCTTCTACTTGGTGGCAGGGGGGTTCCTGTCGATCACGCTCATCCCGATCCTCGCCCACCACGTCGAAAACGAGGACTCCGCCGCTGTAAACCAGTCGTTCAGCGCGGTGTTCCGAACGGTGGCAGCGATCCTCGGAGTCATAACCCTGACCGCCATGCTTGCCACGGGCCCTCTGGTCGACCTGATCTTTCCGGAGGTGACAGGGGAGGCGGCCCGACGTCTGGTCACAATGACCCGCCTCGCTCTCGTTCTGCAGGTTCTTTTCGCCCTCGGGGCACTGTTCTCTGCCGTTCAGTTCACTCACCGGCGTTTTCTCGTCCCGACCCTCGGCCCGATCATCTACAACGCCGGAATCATCACGGGCGGCATGATCGGACACGCCGCAGGCAACCCGTCCCCAGAAGCGTTTCTCCTAGGCGGCCTCGCTGGGGCCTTCGTCGGGTCATTCGGGCTTCAGTGGTGGGGAGCGAGAAGGCTGGGGCTGCGTCTCGTTGCTGTAGAGAGAGCCAACCCGGCGGTACGCGATTACCTGACCCTGGCTGTCCCTCTGATGGTCGGACAGACGGTGATCGCGCTAGATGAGCAGTGGCCGAGGATTTTCGGACAGTTCGGGCCGGAAGGGACAACCGCTGGTCTGCAGTACGGGCGCAGACTGATGATGTTGCCAGTCGGCGTGATCGCCCAAGCAGCCGGAGTAGCCGCCTACCCGTTCCTTGCGCGTCTCGCTGCCCGTTCTGACGAGACGGGACTTCGCCAGACTGTCGACAGATCCGTCAGAGCGGCAGTAGTAATCGCCGTGCCCGTCACGTTCGTGGTCGTGTTGCTCTCTGAGGTCTGGGTGAGGATCGCGCTGCAATACGGCGCCTTTACTTCAGGAGACACGCGCATCGTGGCCTCGCTCCTAGGGATCTATGCCCTGGCCACCCCGTTCTGGGTCGTACATCAGGTGATAACGCGGGCGTTTTACGCCCGCAAGCGCATGTGGACACCGGTCATCGTCGGCACCGGAATCACTGCCGTCACAGTTCCGGCTCTCTTCGCTGCACGGGGCGGCGGAATGGGCATCGCCGGCATATCGGCCGGTGCCGTGGCGGTATATGCCATCACGATCGCTTTGGTTTGGTACCAACAGGCTCCAGTTCCCGAACGACGAGCGATGGCCGGATTCGGCGTGAGAGTCGCCGGGGCAGCCGGAACAGCGGCCCTAGCCGCGACTGCGGTCCGGATGGGAATCGGCGACATCTCCGCGACTGCCACCGCTTTGGCTGTGTTTGGAGGGGTTGGATACTTGCTCAAGATCGAGGAGATCCCGGCAATCACCCGGCGGTTGCTCAGACCTCGGTGAGCCAACCGTGCAGGTCGTCAGCTTCGCCGCGCTGGACGCTGGCGAGGACCGACCGCAAACGGGTTGTTTGAGACCCAAGGTCGCCGGTCCCGACAGGAATCTCCTCCCCGTCGATCACCAGAGTCCCGACCGACGAGAGGACCGCCGCAGTTCCAGAGAGCGCCGCCTCGGCGTCGGGTCGCGACGACCACTCGACAACATCGGAGACAGTGAGGGCGCGCTCTTCGACCTCGTATCCGAGATCGCGGGCAATCTGGAGTACCGAGTCACGTGTCACACCGTGAAGAAAACTCTCAGTGAGCTTCGGGGTAACAATCCGCTCGGAGTCGATCAGCATGAAGTTGGAAGCACCGGTCTCCTGGACATCGCCTCCCGGGGCAAACAGCACCTGGTCGATTCCGAACTCCTCTCGCCGATCCATCGTGACTCCTAGAGCCATCACGTAGTTCGCCCCACTCTTGACCATGCCGAAGTGGGGGGTTGAGCGAGGCTGGTTCTGTTCGATCGCGATCTTGAGGGGACGTGCACCGCCCTTGAAGTAGTCACCGACGGGACTCGCAAGAACGAAAAGCAACGCCTCTTTACTGGGCACTGCCGCAGCACCGATGTTTGCTTCCGTGCCGATCAAGGTGGGACGGATATAGAGCGACCCGGGAGAGACCGGGACAAGGTCGCCGTTAGCCGACACGGTTTCGAAGATCATCGACTCCAGCATCTCCGGAGGTGGAATCGGCAAGCGGAGGATGCGAGCACTGGTCGCCATGCGCTCGGCGTGACGGTTAGCGCGAAAGATCCTGACGACGCCGTCGGACCCTCGGTGCGCTTTGAGCCCTTCGAAGCAGGCGCTGCCGTAGTGGAGGACGTGAGTCGCAGGATGAAATGAGAAGTTTTCAGTCGGCCCGACACGCGGCTCGGCCCACTGTCCTTCTTTCCACGTCGTCACGGCCATCGAATCCGCAAATACCGTGCCGAACGGCCCGGTAGGAGCTTCAGGGAAAGTCGACGACACAGCGGCCTCCAATCGGATCTGGAGTCCGCAATCTACGACATCCGATCATCCGTCCGGCCAGTTGCGTCCTTGGTCGGGGGGAATGGGTGGATCAAATCGCCCGAGCGGAGTACCCATTCCAAGCCGCGTCCAAGCCGCGGGCCGCCGGTCGGGGGGCCGGCGCGACCGGGCGCGCTCCTCGGCTGCCATCGACTCACGAATGACCGCAACAACAGCTGCCGCCTCGTACGGGCCGATCCCGCCTCTGATTTCAACCTGAATGTTCATCCAACTCCACCAGTTCGATGAGCGTACCCCCGAGATCCTTCGGGTGAACGAAAGCTATGCGCGCTCCCCGACCCCCCAGCCGGGGATGGCGATCAATCAAAGTCGCGTCGCGCTCGACCAGGTGGCTGAGGGCCGACTCGATGTCAACAACAGCGAACGCAACATGGTGCAGTCCTTCGCCGTTACGTTCGATGAACCGACCAACCGGCGTCTCGGGTGACAAGGGTGCCAGGAGCTGTACGAAGGAGCCTCCGACCGGGATCATTGCCTCCTCAACCCCCTGGGACTCGACGGTCTCCCGATACAGAGGGGTTACGCGATAGCGGTCCTCATATCCCGCGATCGCCGCGTCGAGGTCGCGCACGGCGATCGCCGTGTGGTCGACGTTGAGCAGCTTCATCTGCTCGATTCAAGCGGTTCGCCAGCCCAGACGACGAGCCGGCCGACGACGACACCCCGATTCGTGGACACGCTCATCGGGATAGTCTCTCAGCCATGAGCGCTGTAATCACCGGAGCCGCCAGGACACCGATCGGAAAGTACGGAGGGGCCCTCTCCCCGTTGCGAGCAGTCGAGTTGGGTGGCCACGCAATCGCAGCCGCGATCGAAAGATCCGGCACGGACCCAGCGGCGGTAGACGAGGTGATCTTCGGTCAAGTGCTGCAGGCTGGTGAAGGACAGATAACCGCTCGCCAGGCGGCAGTCCGGGGCGGGCTTGCGATGTCTGTGCCGTCTCTCACGATCAACAAGGTTTGCCTGTCTGGTCTCGCAGCAATCGGTCTCGCCAATCGGGCCGTTGCAACCGGCGACGCCACCTTCGTCGTTGCCGGCGGTATGGAGTCGATGTCGAATGCCCCGCATGTCGTGCGCGAGGTCCGGTGGGGCGCGCGGATCGGTGACGTCTCGATGATCGACGTCATGAACCATGACGGCCTGTTCTGTGCTTTCGACCACTGCACCATGGGTGAGTCCTCGGACCACAAAAATGCGGCACTCGGCATCGGCAGGTCAGAACAGGACGAGTGGTCTGCCCGATCTCACGAACGGGCGCTCACCGCATCGGAGTCCGGGGCTTTCGCGAGTGAGATCGTGCCAGTTGCGGTGCCGCAGCGAAAAGGCGACCCGGTAATAGTCGAACATGACGAGGGAATCCGCCCGGGAACTACAGCCGAGTCGCTCGGCAGGTTGCGGCCAGCCTTCACCGCAGATGGGACGATCACGGCAGGCAACGCCTCCCAGATCTCGGATGGTGGGGCGGCGGTCATAGTGGCCGACAGGGCGGCGGCAGAGGCCAACGCCAGTCCGATCCTCGCCGAGATTGTCGCCTACGGCCAGATTGGCGGAGGTGACGCCACGCTTCACGAAAGACCCGCCGAGGCCCTGCGGGTGGCGCTGAAGAAGGCGGGAATGGAAGCTGGCGACCTTGACCTGGTTGAAATCAACGAAGCTTTTGCCGCCGTCGCCCTGTGGTCTGCCCACATGCTCGACATTCCCGAAGACAAGGTCAACGTCAACGGCGGGGCGGTAGCTCTCGGACATCCGATCGGGTGCACCGGCACCCGACTGGTCGTCACTCTCATCTCCGCACTCCGTGCCAGGGGTGGAGGGGTTGGAGCGGTCACGCTCTGCGGTGGCGGCGGTCAAGGTGATGCGTTGATAGTGAAGGTGGTCTGATGGCAGAAATTCCTGATCGCAATCTGGGTCTCGACCTCGCCCGGGTCACCGAGACAGCGGCGATGGCGGCCGCTCGGTGGCAAGGAAGGGGCGACAAGGAGGCGGCCGACAAGGCAGCGGTGGATGGCATGCGCGCCCACCTGGGGACACTCGACCTCGATGGTGTCGTTGTCATAGGTGAGGGCGAGAAAGACGAGGCGCCCATGCTGCACAACGGTGAGAGAGTCGGGAACGGAGCAGGTCAGGAGGTCGACATCGCCGTCGACCCAGTCGAGGGGACGACCCTCGTCGCATCAGGCGTGCCAGGAGCGCTGGCCGTACTCGCAGTCGCCGAACGCGGCAGCATGTTCTCACCCGCATCCATGGTGTACATGGAAAAGATCGCCGTTGGTCCCGAAGCCCACGGCGCAATCGACCTCGACGCACCGGTGGCCCACAACCTCCACAGCGTGGCAAGAGCCAAGGACAGCGACGTCAACGACCTGACGGTCATCATCCTGGACCGACCGAGAAACCACCCATACATCGAGCAGGTGCGAGCGGCTGGCGCTCGTATCAGGCTGATACGCGACGGCGACGTGTCAGGAGCCATCGCTACCGGAAAGGAAGGAACCGGAATCGACATGCTGTTGGGCATCGGCGGATCACCGGAAGCGGTGCTCGCGGCAGCTGCCCTCCGCTGCATGGGGGGTGAGATCCAGTGCCGCCTGTGGGCTCGGGACGACGCCGACCGGGCGTACGCGTCAGAGAACGGATTCGACCTCGCCAGGGTGATGGGGACTACCGACCTAGTGGGCGGCACCAACGTCTCGTTCGCCGCGACCGGAATCACCGGGGGTGAGTTTCTCCACGGTGTTCAGTTCCACGGGAACGGTGCGGTCACCCACTCGGTGATGATGCGATCGAAGACGGGATCGGTCCGTTACATGGACGCCTTCCACAACCTCACGACTCTGGGAAGCCTCTCCAGCGTCGAGTATGGGTGAGGCCCGTCACTCGGGCGGCGGTTGCTTCGCCAGCTCGACGATGTAGTCGAACTGCTTCTTCGTGACCGGCTGCACCGACAGACGGCTTCGATTCAAGAGAACCATGTCGGCCAGGGCCTTGTGTTCTTTGAGTTCTGGCATCCCGACCATTCGCGGGAACTTCTCGACGAACCGCATATCCACCATGATCCAGCGCGGGTCTTCGGGATCGGAGGTTTCGTCGAAATACTTCGAGTCGGGGTCGAACTGTGTGTGGTCTGGATATGGCTCGCTCGCCACCTCGGCCATGCCAACTATGCCTGGCGGTTTGGCATTGGAATGGTGGAAGAGCACCCGGTCGCCGACCGACATGTCATCGCGCATGATGTTTCGTGCCTGGTAGTTGCGAATTCCGTCCCAGTGTTCAACGCCGTCGTTCTCCAGATCATCGATCGAATAGGCATCCGGCTCGGACTTGATCAGCCAGTAGTTCACGATGGCGATAGTGCCACACCACACCGGATGGTCAAACGGCGCTCGCTCAGACCAAGCCTTTGATACGGAGGGCCTCAAGCAGATTGGAAGCCACGGGGAAGCCCATCGACTCCAGCTCGTCTCGGTGATGGGATCCATTGTCAACCAACACCGCAGGTGCTCCTACGTGGGCAGCGGCAACAGCGTCATCTGTGGCGTCGCCGATGAGCAGCACCGTCGAGGGATCTTCGTCAGCCATCAACTCGCGCAAATGGGCTTCCAGAAAGCCAGCCTTGCGGGCGCCCCGCTCACCTCTCAACCCGTCGATGCGCTGGAAGTAGGAACTAACTCCCAAGCGTTCCACCAGCGGGACAAGATCATGATGGGGGTACATCGAGAGTAAGGACTGTCCCGCTGGGACCTCGGCGACCGCCGTAAGCGCCTCCACGGCGTCGGCGGATAGTCCCGCGGTGGGAAGCAGATCTCGATAGGCATCGTGAAAGCGGCGGTCAAGATCGAGCCATTCCCGGTGGCTGATCTCACCACCGGCAAGCCGCTCGTAAAAGACCTTGACCGGGCGGGTGTAGTGGGTCCGATAGTCCTCAAGTGTGATCGAACCGATTCCGAGCGGCGCGATGCCGGCATTGACCGCCTCCACGACCAAATGAAGGTCGTCAAAGAGCGTGCCGTTCCAATCCCAGACGACGTGGCGGATCACAGCATTGACTCCAGCGCGGCGTCGTAGCGCGGGGCAACAACCGACCAGTCGAACATGGCCATCGCCTCTGCCAGGCCGTCAACCGGCGCCGGATCTTCAACTGCGGTGCGCAGGGCGGCGGTGAATCCGCCCGGTCCGTACAACACCGCTGCATGATGCTCTTCCGGTATCAAACATGGATAAGAGAGCCGATCGGGAAGTACGGGGCGGGCACCCGCCGCGATCGCTTCGACCACGCTTACTCCGAAGAACTCCTGGAGAGCGGTACTGACGACGACATCGGACCGGAGCAGCAGTGATCGGTAGGCCTCGGTTGAAAGGTGATCGTTTGCTTCGATGCGCCCGGCGAGTTCGTCAGCCAACTCGTCGAGCACTCCCGGCACCGTCCGGAAACGCTCGCCGGCGAGAGCCAGACGAAAGTCGTGTGTGGCAGCCACCGCCCTAACGGCGTCGGCAAAGGTCTCAGGGTCCTTGTCATATTCCCACCTGTGATTCCACAACACGATGGGCGGACTAGTTCGGAAGCCGTCTCTAGTTATCCAGGACAGGTCCACACCCACCGGGAGGACGGCGGTCCGGTCGGCGACCGAGTCGATGAGGTGGGTGTGGGTGTAGTCGGGGAAGCCCTTCAACAGGCGTGGCAGTTCCTCGAAAAAGACGTCCCGGTGATAGGAACTGTTGAAGAACACGGCATCGGCGGCAACGGCCGAGGTCCAGTTCAAGAACGGATAAGACAGGTCGGCCGACATCTGTGGACTGTCCGGATAGGTGAACTGGGACTCGTGGAAGTAGAGGGCGAGTGGCGGACGGCCGATCGACGAGTGGAGAAACGTGCGCAGGGCAGCGACGTCGACCATGTCGGAGACAAGGACCACGTCGGGCCGGTATCCGTTGCCAGCCAACTCGGCCACCTTCTCGGCGAGAATCACCGCTGAGCCCCTCATCCGCCAAGTCCACCAACGCGCCTCCAGAGTCACGAGGGTGACTTCGTGGGCCGAAGCCTGTGCGTAACCATCGGCCCAGGCGCGGTGAGAGCCCCCCATATACGGCTCGATCAGCAATACCCGCATTGAGTGAGCTACATCTCCATGCGGCCGACAAGAGCACGACCGAGAGTCAACTCGTCTGCGTAATCGAGGTCGCCGCCGACTGGGAGGCCACTGGCGAGTCGGCTGACCTTGATGCCGCGCGGCTTGAACTCCTTGGCGAGGTACATTGCGGTTGCGTCACCTTCCATGGTCGGGTTCGTGGCGATGATGAGTTCGTTGACGGTCTCTGTCGATATTCGCTGTCGTAGTTCAGGGATACGCAACTGGTCAGGTCCGATGCCGTTGATCGGAGAGAGCGAGCCTCCGAGCACGTGATAAATCCCCCGGTACTCCTGGGTCTTTTCAACCACGATGATGTCTTGGGGGCGCTCCACGACACAAACGGTCGAGGTGTCGCGCCGTGGATCGCGACAGATCGTGCACTCTTCAGAAACTGTGACGTTGAAGCACCGGAGGCAGTGGCCGACTTGGTCTCGCATGTCGAGGACGGCCTGTCCCAGACGGCGAGCGTCGACCTCATGGATGCTGAGCAGGTGGAACGCGATGCGCTGGGCCGACTTCCCGCCAATGCCTGGGAGTCGGGACAGCTCGTCCACCAGTCGTTGAAGTGGGCCTTCGTACATCAGCCGAGCAGGCCGCCCAGCCCGCCAAGTCCCCCCGTCAGATCACCCATCTGGGATTCGACGGCCTCTGCGGCAGAACGCATAGCGCTGTTGACCGCAGCCACGACGAGATCCTCGAGCATCTCAGGATCGGTGGGATCTATGACCTCCGTCGCGATTTCAATGGCGACGAGTTCATTCGATCCCCGCACCGTCGCTTTCACGACCCCACCGCCGGCTGTGCCCTCGAAGGTCATCTCGTTGAGCTCTGCCTGGGCGGCCATCATCTGCTCTTGCATCTGCTGGGCCTGCTTCATGAGCTGCTGCATGTTGGGTGGACGGTTCATGTGGATCCTCGTGGGCTGCGAGACCCGATCGTACCGGGGTGACATGAGGTATCCGTGACGACCCGGTCGCCCGACTAATCAGGATTCGTCGAATTCCTCGATGACTATGCCACCGAGTTCGTCAGCGACGAGCTTGAACGGGTCCGTGGAGTCAGACGACGCCTCGGCCATGGAGTCCTTGTCCGGCACTACCTCGTTGTCGTCGCCATCCGACTCGTCGTCAGCGATGACAACGCCGTCCGCCGGACGGAACTCGACCGAGACCGCGCCACCGAGAAGGTCCCCCGCTTTGGTCGCGACGACTGCAGCTACTGCGGGATCGCCCCGCAGCGACTCGAGGTGGAAGTCGTGGCGCACATGGATGATCAATGTCGAGCCTTCTACCCCGCCAGGTTCGGTCTCCCGGAATAACGCCCACCGACGAGCACCCAACAGCTCGCGCAGGCCCCCAAACAACCCCGGCCAGATAGACCGGAAAGACTCCATCGACACCTTGGCAGGCGGTGGCGGCGCGACAGGCTCGCCTACCAAGGGGCGAGCGGCCTGGACAGCAGACTCTTCTTCCTCGTCGACTACCTGATCCGACACCGTCTCCGGTTCCGGGTTCGAGGAAGGAGGTGCTTCAACAGGAGCGGGAGCGGGCGTCATCGCCGGGACAACGCCAGTCGTGCCAGCCGCCCCCATGGCCTGCTGTTTGGACAGGCGTTCGAGGCGGTCGAGGCGCGTGAGCATGGCAGCGGGGTCCAGCGAAGTCTCGGGACGAGTGAGCTTGATCATCGCGAGTTCGAGCATGAGCCGCTCCTCTCTTCCCTCTCGCAACTTGACGAGCGCGTCGCCGAGAAGGTCAACCGCCCGAACGACTTCACCTGCCGGCAGGCGCGAAGCAGCCCTTCGCCAAGACTCAAGGACATCGGCAGGCTCGTCGGCCACCTCTGCCAGGTTCGGGGCATAGTGAGCGAGGAATACCCCTCGGAAAAAGCCGACAGCCTCAGAAGCGAACCGTCGCAGATCCACGCCCTGGGAGGCCATGCGAGCGACAAGTTCAAGACCCGCCTTGGCGTCCTGTTCTGCCACGGCCGTGGTCAAGGCCTCGAAGGCTTCCGCATCGGCCAGACCCAGGGCCCTGCCTACCCCGGTTAGGTCGACTGTGCCGTCTCCGAGGGCGGCGACTTGCTCGAGGAGCGACAGTGAGTCCCTGACCGAACCGCTGGCGTGGCGAGCTACAGCCACCAGCGCGGAAGGCTCCGTCTTGAAACCTTCGAGGTCCGCCACCTTGGAAAGGTGAGCGGCGAGGCTCTCGATCGACACAGAATGGAAATCGAACCGTTGGGAGCGACTCCTGATCGTGTCCAACAGCTTGTAAGGCTCGGTCGTGGCCAGGACGAAGTGAACGTGGGCGGGTGGTTCCTCAAGGGTTTTGAGGAGGGCGTTGCCCGCCGCCTTTGACAGCATGTGAGCCTCATCGAGGATGAACACCCGGCGCCCGCTGGCCGCAGATGCCACCGTCGAGACACTCACGCGCATCTCTCGAATGTCCTCGACGCTGTTGTGGCTAGCGGCGTCCAGTTCCATGACGTCGAAGGAGGACCCCTCCGTAATCGCTATGCAGGAGCCGCATTCGTTGTCTGGGCTGCCATCGGGATTGCGCTTCTCGCAGTTGAGCGCCTTGGCAAGAATGCGAGCAGTTGACGTCTTACCGGTCCCGCGGGGTCCGGCGAAGAGATAGGCGTGCGCCACGTGACCATCGACCACCTCGCGCGCCAGGGTGGTGGTTACGTGCGTCTGACCGATGACGTCGTCAAAGGTCTGGGGGCGGTATCGCCGGTAGAGAGCCTGGTAGTCCACGACAGCGAGAGTACCGGGCGAGTGTGACGGATGATCCGGGCTGGCGGTACAACAGTAGGTCCGCCAAACCCCTACCTTGCCAGTTCAGAGACAGAAGTCCGGTGCCGATGGATGGCGGTGACGATGACGACGGCCGAACACGACGAGACAAACACGACGACCGCCCCCGCCGTGTGGGCCAGGGGCCTCGTCCGCAAGTTCGGAAAGTCCACGGCTGTTGCTGGGATAGATCTGACGATCCAACCAGGGGAGTTCTACGGCCTGCTCGGACAGAACGGGGCAGGCAAGACCACCACGATCAAGATGATCGTCGGGTTGCTGCGACCGACGGCGGGACGGGCGGGCATCGGCGAGTTCGATACGTGGAAAGATCCTGTGGAGGTAAAGCGGCGCATCGGAGTCCTCCCCGAAGAGTTCAACCTCTACGAGCGCCTCACAGGCGCAGAGCTACTCGACTTCACCGCTGCGATGCACGGGCTCAAGCGGGATGAGGCGATTTCTCGTCGCAACGAGTTGCTCGACCTCCTCGACCTGGAGAACGAAGCAGGCAAGCTCGTCGGGGATTACTCCCGGGGTATGCGCAAGAAGGTCGCCCTGGCCGCGGCGATCATCCACCGGCCCGATGTCCTCTTTTTAGACGAACCGTTCGAGGGTGTTGACGCCCTAAGCGCAAGACTCATCCAACGACTGCTGGTCCGCTACACCGAGGGAGGAGCAACCGTCGTCTTCTCAGGTCACGAAATGAACCTGGTGGAACGGCTGTGCACGAGGGTCGGAATCATGATCGCTGGCAGGCTCGAGAGCGAGGGAACGCAAGCCGAACTCTGCGCTCGCTATGGGGCAGACACGATCGAGGACGCATTCATCGCGGCAGTTGGCGGCGATGACGACCGGGGAGCGATCTCGTGGTTGCACGACTCGCCTGGTTGAAGTTGCGTCTGCTGTGGAACGGGTTGCGCAAGGACTGGCAGCGAAGAATCGGGTTCCCTTCGCTGATCCTGCTTCTCGGGTACGTCTCCTGGATCCTCGTCGCCCAGTTCAGGGGGGCCATGGAGTCTCTCGGAACCGATGCCCGTCTCCAGTTCACGCTGTGGGGGGCGCTCGTCTTCTGGCTCGTCTGGGTAGCGCTGCCTGTGGTGATCTTCCCGCTGGACGAGAACCTCGACCCCGCTCAGTTCGCCTTTGCGCCGGTCGGACCTGGTCAGTTGGTCGCCGGTCTGGCCGCTTCGGCCCTCATAGCCCCGAGTGTCGTCATCCCGGTGATCGTGCTCGGCGCGAGCATCGTCGAGTTCTCCCATGTGTTCCCGGCTGCGGTTCTCTCGGCTCTTCTCCTACTCGGAGTGATCATCTTTTCCGGACAGGTCTTCACGACGCTGATCTCGGCCATCTTCAAGATGCGGCAGGGGAGGGATATCGCACTCCTCATGGTCTTGGGGATCGGTCTTTCGGGTTTCTTGGCTCAGTCCAGTATCCGTGGAACCACCGGTCGTCTCGGGCTGGAAGGAGCGGTCCTGGCCAACCCGTTAGACGGCGTCTGGGCGTTCCTTCCACCAGTTGCAGCTCAGCGAGTAGTGACATCGGCGGAGATGGGCTCGCCTCTCGGAGTCATCGGTTGGGCGCTGGTAGCCATGGCCTGGATAGCCGCGCTCGGCTGGGCATGGCAGCGGCTGCTCAACTGGATGCTCACCACTCCGGATTCCACACCATCTCGTTCGCGGGCCAGGTCTGATCGCGGACTCGCCGCACGGGGACGCTGGACAGCGGGCCGAGTTCTGGCCCGAAAGGAACTGCGGTTCTACGTGCGGGACCCACGCCAGAGGTTGGTGTGGACCGGGGCAGTCATCTTCATCGCCCTGGCCGCCAGTTCTGTGCTGGTGGGATCGGGCGGCTTCGGACTGCTTGCTTCCCGTGAGTGGCTGCCGCTCCTCGCACCGGCACTGGTGTTGTTCGTCGGACTGCCGATCGCCCTCAACGTCTTCGGCTGGGAGCGCAACGCAGCGAGCTTCCTGTTCGTGCTGCCGGTCAAACCCCGAACCCTCCTCTGGGGCAAGAACCTCGCAGCCACCTGGGCCCTGATGATCGAGACGGTCGCCCTCGCGCTTCTTCTCGCGTGGATCAGCGGTGGCTGGGCGAATCTCATATACGTGCCCGGTCTGATGGTCGCGGCTATCGGCTGTCAACTCGCTGTAGGCAACATCGTCTCCGTCGTCTCCCCACTGCGCCTGCCACGGGAAGGGACGGATGTTTTCGCTCAGGCTTCAGAACAGGGATGCTTGGCAATCGGAGCCCAGGCGGTGTCATTCTTCGTGATCGGCCTGCTTCTCGTCATCCCCTCGTCGGTGGCGGTTCTGACCGTCGCATTCGATGCTGGGCTTTCGCCATGGTTCGCGAACGGATTCGCGATCGTATGGGGTGTCATCTTCTACGCCGCCTCGTTGGTCGTTGCCTCGTCCATCCTGCGAAGGCGTATGCCCGAAGTCGTCAGTTGGGTCCAAACGGTCTGATCCGTACCCTCAACCGGATGCGACTAGGAATCGACCTTGACGGAGTGGTGGCCGACTTCAACGGCGGATGGACCCGCTTCTACAACGAGCAGTACGGAACAGCGCTGACTGCCGAGTCGGTTACTCGTTGGAACCACATTCCGGACCTGACGCACTTCCGGCACATGGGCGAGTTCTGGCGATGGGCAGCGGCCTTGGACGGGGCGAGTCTCTTTCGTCATCTCGACACCTTCCCTGGTGCGGTGGACGCTCTCGATGAGCTGGCGGTCGACCACGAGATCGTCATCGTCACCACCAAGCCCCACTTCGCAATCGATGACACTCTGGCGTGGGTAGCCGAGAAGAAGTTGCCCACCAGCGAAGTCCACATAACCGAGGACAAATGGGAAGTCGACTGCGACATTTTCCTCGACGACGGACCTCACGTTCTTCCTGGTCTGGTAGCCGGGCGACCCGAATCCGTCGTGTGCCGCTACGTCCGTCCATGGAACGATCCGCTGCCAGGGGCGGTAGATGTTGAAAACTGGAATGACTTCCGGCGGGTCGTAGAAGCCACAGGGGGCGCGAAAACCGTTCACCGATCGTTTTGAGTACCGACACCCGTTTCCCTTACCCTGACGTGGCGTGGGGTAGATGCCCTTGATGAGTGCGCGTCACCCCGCTTTCCCAAAGCAAAGGAAGAAACCAATGACCAAGCGCTTGCTAGCCCTGCTCGCAGTACTTGCGATGGTCGTGGCAGCCTGCGGTGGAGACACCGCTGATGACACGACGACCACTACCGCCGCGGAGACCACTACCACGGCAGCCGAAGAAACGACGACTACAGAAGCTGACCCCCGGGCCGACTGGCCGGACACCCTCATCTTTGGCTTCGTCCCGAGCCAGGAAGTCGCAGAGCTCCAGGACGATGTCGACACGTTTGCCAGGGTGCTCTCCGAGGCTCTCGGCATCAATGTTGAGGGCATCGTCACCACCGACTACACCGGTCTCGGTGTGGCGCTCGGAACCGGACAGGCCGACCTCGGTGCGTTCGGACCGGCCGGGTACGTGCTTGCCAACCAGCAATACGGCAACCTCGAGTTGCTCGCCCAGTCGGTACGTTTCGGCGACTCGACCTATCACGGCCAGTGGTTCACGAACGACCCGAGCATCTGTGGTGCTGACCCAATCGAAGGCGCCTATTGGTACGAGGCCGACGGCACCGTCATCGCAGTAGGACCGAGCGACACGCCGGCTCTGCAGGTGGGTTGGAACCCCGACGGGACCCGCGACGATGCGACCTCTGCAGGTCTGATTTGTCCTGAGCCTGTGGATCTCGAGGTCGTGATTGACAAGTCGATCGCCTGGACGACGGAGACGTCGACCTCCGGTTTCATCTTCCCCACGCTCGAACTGATCCGCGCAGGCATCACGGATGACCAGTACACCTCGATCTTCGCCGGCGGCCACGACGGCGCAGTCACGGCGGTCTACGACGGAAGCGCCGACATCGGCGTGTCGTTCGACGACGCACGCCGCGCAATCCGCGAGGAAAAGCCCGACGTCGGTGAAAAGGTCATCGTGTTCAACGTGACCTCGCGTATCGCCAACGATGTGATCGCCATAAGGGGGGACCTACCCGAGAGCCTGAAGGAGGCCCTCTTCCAGGCGATGGCCGATTTCATCGCCACCGAAGAAGGTGCCGAAGTGATGGACGCCCTGTACTCGTGGACGGATCTGATCCGTGCAGATGAGACCACGCACCAGTCGCTGCGGGCCATCGAAGAAGCAATCGCGGAACTCGGCTACAGCGGGTGACGCTTCGGGGTAACACCCGGTCTTTCAGGGGCCGCCGGACACGGCGGCCCCTGAATCTCGTCAGAGGAGAGAAATGATCGAGTTCGAGAATGTCGACGTCACCTATCCGGGCGGTCTGAAGGCCCTGAAGAACGTCTCCTTGACGATTGAGACCGGCGAGCTGGTCGTCATTGTCGGACTCTCTGGAGCGGGAAAGTCGACTCTTCTTCGAGCTATCAACGGCTTCGTTCCAATCACTGCCGGATCGGTCAAGGTCGACGGCGTCGAGGTTCGCGGGGCAGACGCCAAGACCCTGAGGGAGCTCCGCTCCCACATCGGGATGATCTTTCAGACCTTCAACCTGGTCAATCGAACATCGGTCATTAACAACGTGCTCATGGGACGAATATCCAAAGTGCCGCGCTGGCGCTCCCTTCTCGCCCTCTGGCCAGCCAGTGAGCGAGAGATCGCATTGCAGGCGCTGGAGCGGGTCGAGATCGTTGAAAAGGCCTACGTGCGAGCCTCGGACCTTTCGGGCGGCCAGCAGCAGCGGGTCGGAATCGCCAGGGCACTGGCCCAGGAACCAACTGTCGTCCTGGCAGACGAGCCGGTCGCCTCGCTCGACCCTGTCACCTCACACACAGTCATGCGCGACCTCCGGCGGATCAACCGCGAGCTGAAGATCACGACAATCATCAATCTCCACTTCCTGGACCTGGCCCGCAGCTACGGACAGCGCCTGATCGGTCTGCGCGACGGCGAACTCGTCTACGACGGCCAGATCGCCGATGTCGGAGAAGACACCTTCCGAGATATCTACGGCCGAGCCGTCACGCCCGACGATCTACTCGAAGGCGCCGAGCTGTGACTCAGGTGGCGGAGGCGCCAACGCGCCCTGTCCCACCTCTCAGGGCTTACACCCTCCTTCCCGGTCTCCTCGCCGGTTTGGTTTTGCTCGTTGCGGGAGGGATGACCGCACTAACCGCATCCGGAATCATCTGGGGTGTCCTGGCGGCTGGCGGAGTCCTTTTGAGCTTCCGCATCGCCAAGCTGGAACTCTCGTCGCTCGAAGAGGCCGTTCTAGGCACGGCGGTGCTGGCCTCCTGTCTTCTCACAGCCGCCATCGTCTCGGACGTTCCTGAGACACTTGGCGTACTGCTGGCCCTTTCGGTAGGCGGGGCATGGGCTGTCACCGGGCTAGCTGTTGGCTGGATTCTGCGAGCGCGGGGCGCACGGCCTTTTGCAGCCATCAACGGGGCACTGGCGTGGATCGGCGCGGGTGTCATCGCCCTGCCAGCAGCCAACAGCTTCGACGTCTTCACGCCGCTCAGCAGCCTGTCCAGAGGGGCCGAACCCGAATTTGGCGTGGGTGTTTTCGTGGTTGTGAGTCTGGCCGTCGGCCTCATAGGTCTGGCCTCCACCCTCGGCGCGGTCGGAAAGATCCCCGTTCTCGGGGTCGTCGCCGCAGTGATCTTTGGAAGCTTTTTCGCAGGTGCGGAGGTGGGATTCAGCCTCACCAACCTGATCAGAGATTTCCGCAACATCGTCAACGTCCCCAACTTCTGGCCGCCGGACTTCGCCTGGGCGGTCGGTGAAGGAACCTGGTGGTGGCCACCGACGTGGGAGTTCGGTTCTTCGACCCGTGCCAATCCCCTCATCGAAACCTTCCGAATCTCGATCGTGGCCAGCGTGATCGGGTGCGGGTTCGCCCTACCCGTGGCCTTTATGGCCTCCAAGATCACCGCGCCGAGCAACGTCGTGTACCTGATCGACAAGGGGATCATGAGCCTGATCCGCACGGTTCCGGACCTCTTCTGGGCACTGCTCTTCGTGGCCGCACTAGGCGTCGGACCTCTCGCCGGTGCCCTGGCTCTTGTGTTCTTCTCACTCGGCATCATGGGCAAGCTGTTCTCAGAGACGATCGACGCCGTCGATGTCGGACCGCTCGAAGCTGCCCGATCGACGGGAGCAGCGCATTTCCCTGCAGTGCGATCGGCGGTCCTCCCCCAGGTGCTGCCCAATTACGTGGCATACGCCCTGTACATCTTTGAGATCAACATCCGAGCCTCTGTCGTCATCGGTCTCGCCGGAGCCGGTGGAATAGGCCGCGTGCTGGAAGCACAAAGGTCGTTCTTCCAGTTCGACCGGGTGCTGGCAATCGTGATCCTCATCTTCGTGATCGTGTTCGCGATCGAACAGGTCAGCGTCGCGCTGCGACGGAGGCTCGTATGACGACCGTGGCGAATCGAAACGTAGAGAAAACCCCTCGGCCCGCCCGGCCACTTGGACCTCAACTGTTCCGGTGGGCGGTCGCAGTCGCCATCGTGGTCCCTGCGATTTGGTCAGCAATGGGATTGAACCTGTCGGTCGAACGAGTGCTCAACGCTCCAAACGACATCTGGACGATCATCAGCCAGTTGATCCCTCCGGACATGAGCGCCGAAGCGCTCCAGCGCGCCGTGCCGAAGATGATGGAGTCCTTGTACATCGCGTGGATCGGCACGCTGATAGGCGCCTTCTTCTCTTTTCCGCTGGCGTTCCTCGCCGCCAAGAACGTCACTCCAGCATGGATGTCGAACAGTGTGCGCCAGGTGCTGAACGCCATACGCGCCGTCCCGGAACTCCTCGTGGCCATGGTTCTAATCCCCGTGACCGGCCTCGGACCATGGACCGGCACACTCGCTATTGGCATCCACTCCATCGGCACCCTCGGAAAGCTGTCCTCGGAAGTCATCGAAGGCATCGACCCCGGACCTGTTCAGGCCGTCGCGTCCGCAGGCGGAACCTGGATCCAGCGGATGCGATTCGCCATCGTTCCCCAGGTCATGCCGAACATCGTCGCCTATTGGCTCTACCGGTTCGAGGTCAACATCCGCGCATCTGCGGTGCTGGGTATCGTCGGCGCAGGAGGCATCGGTGCCGAACTCGTCTCACAGTTGCGTTTCCGTGACTTCTCCCGAGCAGGAACCGTCCTCTTCATCACCGTGGCAGTGGTGTTGCTAGTCGACATGACCTCGGGACGCTTGCGTAGGCGGATCATCAGCGGACGACCCGAGACAGGTCCAATCGCGGCCTTCCTCCGGATGAAGACTTGGGAACGGGGCCTGATCATCATCGGCCTGCTGGCCGCCGTGGCACTCTTCGTCTTCGTGCTGTACCAGCTCGAAGTGGCGCTTAACCCCCTCGGATGAGCGCGAACCTGCACCGGGTTCTTCGAGCAGAACGAGAAGAGCGCGAGCATCGGGACCTCTCTCCGTTGGCGACCAAGTCCAACCAGTCGCGGGGACGTGGCGTGGATGAGCCACACGACGAGTACCGAACCGTGTTTGAGCGCGACCGCGACCGGATCATCCACTCGAAGGCTTTTCGAAGGTTGAAGCACAAGACCCAGGTCTTTTTGAACCCTGAGGGCGACCACTACGTGACCCGGCTCACACACACCGTCCATGTCACCCAGGTCGGAAGAGCGATGGCGGTGGCGTTGGGTCTCAACGAGGCGCTAACGGAGGCGATCTGCCTGGCCCATGACGTCGGACATTCCCCTTTCGGTCACACCGGAGAGGACGCGCTGACCCCCTATGTCGAAGGCGAGTGGCTGCACTCGGCTCAAGGGGTCAGAGTGCTGTCGGTCCTCGAGCCGCTAAACCTGACCTGGGAAGTTCTCGACGGGGTGCGGGCGCACTCTTGGAAGATCGATCCGCCTCCGAGCACCCCAGAGGGGGACCTGTGCCGTTTCGCTGACCGCATCGCGTACCTGACCCACGACGTAGCCGATGCCCTTCGTGCCGGCGTCATCTCGTTTGTCGACCTGCCTGATCGTGCCGTTCGCCGGTTCGGCGACAGCTCTCGCCAGTGGATCGGATCAATGATCGACGCGGTGGTTCTGACTTCCTCAGAAGCGGGAGTGGTCACGATGGACCAGCCGACCCTCGACGTGATGAACGAGCTACGAGACTTCATGTTCTCCAACGTCTATCTAAGCCCCGAGGCTGAAGCACAGAAGCAACGGGCCATCGTCGTCATCCGCAACCTCACGGACTACTACGTCGAGCACCCGGATGAGATTCCCGAGTCATACAGGGTCGACGACACCGACGACCTCACACGGGCAATCGACTACGTGTCAGGAATGACTGACCGTTTCGCCCTGAGCACCCACGACCGCCTCTTCCGGCCAACGTTGTTCTAGCTACTACGCTCCGCGCATGACCTTCGATGTGGCGAAACTGGGCAAGACGGTTGTCATCGATCCGGATGAGAATGAGGTCACGCTCGGTGACCTTTGGGCAGAGAGTCCCCACGTCATCTTGTTTCTACGCCATTTCGGCTGACTGACTTGTCGAGAGCGGGCCGGTCAGGTCCGCGAGAGGTACGCCGAGTTCGTGGCGAAGGGCGTGGGAGTAACTGCGATCGGAACCGGGGGGAAGCGCTACGCCAAAGCCTTCATCGAGGATGAGCAGGTGCCGTTTCCCGTGCTTCTGGATCAGGACGGATCAGCTGCCGAGGTTGCCGGCACTAAGAAGATGCGGGGGCTGAGTCTGGTGTCCCCCAAACAGCTCGTCTCCGGCATCCGGTCGACCCTGGGAGGCCACCGCCAGCACAATTCGGGCAGGAGACCCTTCCAACTTGGTGCCACGCTGGTGATTGGTCCAGGCGACGAGCTTCTATACGCTGATTTCGAGGACTTCGCGGGAGATCACGCAGACCTGGACGAGGTCCTAGCCGTTCTCGGTTGACTCACCAGTCGTCGCCTGGCCGCGCTCGTGTCAGTCGGACGGTTCCTGCCAGAGGGACTGATCGATGGTGAAGCCGAGCGGCTCACCCCAACGCTCGGCGTACGCCACTTCATGGGCAGGCTTTCGTTTGGCCAGTCCCCATCGGCCGGTGGGGTATCCAACGGAAACAGCTGCATTCATGATCCAGCCCTTGTCGTCCGGGACTCCCAGGATCTTGAACGTGGCGGGCTGCTGAAACACGCCGAGAATCGTCGTCAGGCATGTCCCGACACCGTGACCACGCGCTGCCAGCATTGCGTTCCACACGGCCGGATAGATCGACGCCCCGCTCGGATCGTTGCGCGAAAAGACCATCAACCACATCGGCACAGCCTCGAAGTTGTCTGCCAGCCAGTCACTCGATTTGAGCATGCGGAGCGACTGGTTATCGCCTTTGTCAGCGGCCTGCTCGCGGACTCCTGCGTAGACGGCGGAGTTGAGCTCGTTCCAGGCGTCGCGGTACACCGGACCAAGAAGATCCTTGGTGGTCTGGTCGGTAACAGCCACGAACCGCCAGTTCTGAGAGTTGCCTCCCGACGGTGCGCGGACAGCCGCATCGAGCATGCCCGCCAACACCTCGTCCGGTATCGGATCGGTCGTTGTTCGTCGCATGGCCCGTGTCGTGTAGAGCGCTTCAAGAAGTTCCATCCGCCGAGGGTACGCCACCCATTCAACGGGCGAGAACCGGTCGGCGATCTCGGGCGTATCCTTGCCACCTATGGGTCACACACATGTTGAAACCGAGGTCCAAGGAGCAGTTGGCTGGCTGTGGCTGAACCGACCAGCAAAGCTCAACGCCATGTCCGAGGACATGTGGGCCGACATTCCCGACGCTGTGAGAGAGCTCACCAGCGACGAACGAGTCCGGTGCCTAGTTGTCGCCGGGAGGGGGCCTGCTTTCACTGTGGGCATCGATCTCGCCATGCTCGGATCTTTCACCGGGAAGGGAGCCTCCCACGCCGCGCGCAGTGGCAACGTGCGACGCGACATCCTGCGCCTGCAAGACACCATGACAGCCTTCGAGCGAGCACCCATTCCGGTGATCGCCGCGGTTCACGGCTACTGCCTGGGGGCGGGAATCGACCTGATCACAGCTTGTGACATTCGTTTCTCGTCAAGGGATGCCACCTTCGGAATCAGGGAGACGCCCATGGGTCTGGTGGCCGATGTCGGGACGGTTCAACGTCTACCCCGCATCATCGGACCGGGCCATGTCGCCGAGCTTCTATTCACAGGCCGAGACTTCGACGCCGACGAGGCCGAAAGGGTGGGCCTGGTAAACCGCACCGTCGACGATGTCCACGCCCACGCCGGTGAGGTGGCAAACGAGATCGCCGCAAACTCGCCTCTTGTCGTCCAAGGCGCCAAGGAAGTACTGCGTCTCCAGCAGGGAATGTCAACGGAGAGCGCCCTCAAGCATATGGCGCTGTGGAATGCGGCGTTTCTAGCTTCTAAAGATCTGACCGAGGCGGTGACCTCTTTCCTGGAGAAGCGGCCGCCCGACTTCACCGGTACATGACCGGGCGTCCCGGATGCGGCTGACGATCCTCGGCTCCGGCCAAGACGGGGCGCTTCCGCAGGCCGCCAGCAGCGATCCTCTAGACGAAGCCGCCCGGGAGGGATCGATACCGGAAAGGACCGGTCCTTCGCTGCTCGTAGAGGAGGACAACCAGGCTCTGCTGTGCGATGTCTCCCCGGATTTCCGGGTCCAATGGTGGAATCGGCGTTCTTTGCCCGACGCCGTCGCCCTCACCCATGCCCACGTTGGGCACTACGCCGGGCTAGTCCACTTTGGGAAGGAAGTGGCAGCCTCCGATGCCACTCGACTTTTCACGACTGAATCGATGTATTCGTTCTTGGCTTCGAACGCTCCATGGAGCGCGTTGATCGACGACGGCCGACTGGTGGCCACCTCGGAATCGATTTGGGCCGGAAACGAGATCGAGCTGATCCCCGTACCGCATCGCGGCGAATTCAGCGACACGGTTGCCATATCGATCGGACGACGCGCCCTGTGGTTGCCGGACATCGACAGCTGGGAGACATGGCCGTCTGCAGTCGAGGTGGTGGCTGGCCACGCCGTTGCCTTCCTAGACGCCACGTTCTGGTCCCCCGATGAGATACCTGGGCGGTCTATCAAGGACTTCCCGCACCCCCTCGTGCGCGAAACGATTAGCAAGTTCGCCGGGGTGGGAACACGGGTCGTGCTGACGCACCTCAATCACACCAACCCGTTGTGCGATCCGTCGTCTGCGGAGAATCGCTTCGTTCACGAGGCCGGATTCGAAGTCGCCTTCGACGGCATGACGATCGAGCTCTGATCCCGGCCAACGCCATGCGTCAGCCCTGTACCCTTGTGGCACTGCTCCTAGGAGGACACCTTGAAAGAATTCACCGCTCCCGGCGAGGTCAGCGTCGACCCGGCCGAGAACCTAACCACCCAGTTGTGGGCCAACGAGAAGGCGCTGCCGGACCACGCTATTGCCGCCTACCGGGTCGGAGATGGGCCGTTCGAGGAAGTGACATATTCCGAGTTCGCCTCCCAGGTGCGGCGTGTGGCAGCCGGTCTCATGGCTCTGGGTCTCGAGAAAGGCGACCGAGTATGCCTGTTTTCTCCGACCCGCTACGAGTTCACGGTGCTCGACTACGCCATCTGGACGGCAGGTCTGGCAACAGTGACGATCTACGAGACGTCGTCGGCCGAACAGGTCGAATGGATCGTGAGCGACTCTGAGGCGAGGGCGATCATCTGTGCCAACGACGACCTGAAGAAGGTGTACTTGGAGCGGGCAGGTGATCTCGGCACCTGCGAGTTCGTCTACAGCCTCGACTCCGGCGGAATGGATGCCCTCGTCGAGGCGGGAGCAGGCATCTCCGATGCGGACGTGATGGAACGAGCTCGATCGGTAGGTCAAGCTGAACTCGCCACCCTGGTCTACACCTCAGGTACGACGGGCCGTCCCAAGGGAGTCATCCTCAGCGTCGACAACTTCGTATGGATCACCCGGCAGGTGCAGTCGATCACAGACAACGTCATGAATCCCGGCGCATCGACGCTCATGTTCCTACCACTCGCTCACATTTTCGCCAGGTTGATTCAGGTTGCCTCGGTCAATGAGGGCGCCAAGATCAACTATTCCAACGGCGTGCCTGTGCTCCTCGAGGAACTCCAGATGGTCCGTCCCACGTGGATGTTCGCCGTGCCTCGTGTGTTCGAGAAGATATACAACGGGGCTTATCAGAAGGCGCACGGCGATGGCAAGGGAAAGATTTTCGACGCGGCTGTCAACACGGCGATCGACTTCTCGGAACAGTCCCAGGCGGGCAAGGTCTCTCTCAAGACCAAGGTCCTCCATGGCTTGTTCGACAAACTCGTCTACACCAAGTTGCGCGACGTCTTCGGCGGTCGCTGCCAGTACGCCATCTCCGGTGGGGCAGCTCTTGGTTCGCGGCTTGGACACTTCTACAGCGGCATTGGGATCACCGTGCTGGAGGGGTACGGTCTCACCGAGACGTCGGCCGGCTCCACGGTCAACCGGCCAGATGCCATTTCGATCGGTTCGGTCGGACTACCCATTCCGGGTGTGTCCCTCAGAATCGCCGAGGACGGGGAGGTCCTGATCAGGGGACGCCACGTGCTTGGTGGCTACTGGAACAACCCGGACGCGACGAACGAATCGATACGCGACGGATGGTTCCACTCGGGTGACATCGGCGAACTGGACGACCAGGGCTTCCTGCGGATCACCGGACGCAAAAAGGAAATCATCGTCACGGCGGGCGGCAAGAACGTCGCGCCGGCCGTCCTCGAAGACCGACTTCGCGCCCATCCCCTCATCAGCCAAGCAATGGTCGTCGGAGACAACCAGCCTTTCATCGCCAGTTTGGTGACGATCGACCCCGACGAATACCCCCGCTGGGCGGAAGCCAATGACAAGACCGGCTCATTGCAGGACAATCTTGACGACGACGACTTGCGGGCGGCAGTGCAGGTCGCCGTGGACGATGCCAACAGCGCGGTTTCCAAGGCTGAGTCCATCAGAACATTCCGCATTCTTCCCGCCGACTTCTCGATCGAGGGCGGTGAGTTGACCCCCACATTGAAGGTGAAGCGCCAGGTGGTCTCAGACTTGTACGGCGGCGTCATAGACGAGATATACGCCAAGCAGTGAGCCTGTCACCTGGCTGATGGCGGACCGGGTGATGTTCTTAGTCTGGGCGCAGTGATGTGAGCCAGGGGAATCGACGCCGACTTCGGGCGTGGTGACGACCTAGAAAGTAGGTGGCAGCCATTCCGCCGGTGGCGACGGTGGCTGCCGAACCCAAGGCGATCGCCCGCTTGGTCCTGCGAGCGAAGATGACGATTGGCCAGCCCCGCTCGTAGGCAACACGCTCGAGTTCTCCGTCGGGGTTCACCGCAACGGGATGGCCCACCGTCTCGAGCATTGGAAGATCTGAGATCGAGTCGCTGTAGGCGTAGGACTTCTCGAGATCGTATCCGCGCTCCCCGGCTAGGGACCGAATAGCAGTGGCCTTGCCTTCCCCGTAGACGAACGGCCCGTCCAGTTCCGCGGTGTAGTGGCCATCGATGATCTTTCCTCGCGTTCCGATCGCCCCGTCCATGCCGAGAGCGCTGGCAAGCGGTTCGACGATCGCCTGCGGCGACGCAGACACGATCCAGGTCTCTCGGCCCGCATCGTGGTGCATCGCAAGCAGCTTCTTGGACTCAGGTCGGATGTCGTTCACGAGGTTGGTGAGCATTTCACGGGCAATCGAATCAAGTTGGTCGATGCTCACACCGGCCACCTTTCCGAGGAATTCGGCGCGAGTGTTGTCCGAAAGGTCCCCACCCTTGTCCCCCGCCAGGAGGAAGGTGACGGCTGCAAAGCCCCATCTGGCGATCTCCCGATTGGTGGCGAGACCTGCTCGCCAGGCCTCGACGGCGAACGGGAATGCGGACGCACCGGAGATGAGTGTGCGATCCAGGTCAAAGAATGCTGCTGCGGTCATAGTGGGGCTATGCTAGCAAATGCAAGCAATCATGTGAAACGAGCAAGCATTCAGCGGACCAGATACCTGAGCAGCAGGAAGCCATCGCTGTGGATTACCCGCATGAGGTCCAGCCGCCGTGAGTCTGGCGCGCCAGCGACGATCCGGGTCGCGGCACCCCCGGCCACGAGGGGCGCGATGGTGACACAGGCCTCGTCGATGAGGTCAATCATCTGACCGTTGAGAGACGGTCCACCTTCGAGGATCACCCGTCCCATCCCCCGTTCCTGCAAGCGAGCCAGCGCCAGCTCGGGCACAACGTCGTCAGTCCCCGACAAGACGACTTCGGCGACCTCTGCCAATGCCTGCCTCTTTTCGATCGGAGCCGAGTCACAGGTGAGAATTAAGGGACGGGAATCCGCGAGACTTTCGGTGAGTTCCAGGTCGAGGCTGCGGGATACGACGGCTATTTGCGGGTTGTCGGCCATCCCAAAGGAGCGCCGCCAACCGACGAGGTGCTCTGGCAATGAAACTGCTCGGTAGCGTTCGGTTCGCAGCGTCTCAGCACCGACCAGAACCA
Organism: Acidimicrobiia bacterium; assembly: GCA_041744795.1. Lineage (GTDB taxonomy): Bacteria > Actinomycetota > Acidimicrobiia > Spongiisociales > ZC4RG35 > DATHWB01. Next base: position 34,427 of record JBGTKD010000199.1, on the reverse strand, counting down.
CGTCAGAAACCGCCCGCAACGCTCGGAACACGGCTCGGTCGGGCGGGCCTCCAAGACCGGTCGACCGGCCGTCGACTGTCACGCTTCCGTCGAGGGAAGAGATCATCCCCATCGTCACCCACGGCCGGGTTGCGTGCGGTGGTCGCTCGTCGGCCAGGTACTGCTCGATGATTCCGGCATCGTCGAGCTCGAGTAGCTGCGTCACGGAAAAGCCCAGCCTGCCCGGTCAGCGACCGTCTCCCATAGCCGCTGGCGACGCTCCGGGGTATCGGACTTCCGTGTTGAAGAAAGCTTGTGAATGTCCCTGACCCGGCGGTCCAGCCAGAACTTGCCGCTGGACTCCAAAGGCGTGGAGTCATCTGCTGTGAGCCACACCATGGTGTCCGCTCCTTGGCGGGGACTACGCAGGAGGGGTCCCACCAGTCGACGAAACACGGGGAGCGAGTCCGCCACCCCCGGCGTGTCGGCCCATCCGGGATGCATGGCGTGGAATCGAACATCGGGAACGTGCCCGGCCCAAATCTCATTGAGAGTCACCTGAGCCCGCTTGGCCAATGCGTATTGAGTTGACCCGTTGTACTCGTCCTCAGACATTTCGAGCCCGGCGACGGTCAGAGGGGCTGTGTACATGCCGCCCGATGAGACCGTGACAACCCGCGAACCAGGTCCGAGCCGGTCGAGCAAAAGGCCCGTCATGAGGAAGGGGCCGACGACATGCACTGCCACAGTCGTCTCTAGTCCGTCGGGCTGGGTGCGGCGCTCGTTCAAGAGAGCACCGGCGTTATGCACAAGGGCGTCGAGCCGGGAGTGACGGGTCGATATGACCTCGGCGGCTGCCCGAACGGCCGACCGGTCCCCCATGTCGGCGATGACTGTCGAAATGGTGTCGTTGCCCGAGTCGTTCTTGAGTCGCTCGGCCAGGCTGTTCACCTTCGCCTCGTTCCGGGCCACCAAAACCAGCGTGGCTCCTAGCCGTGCGAACCACTCTGCCGCAGCCTCCCCGAGACCCGACGTCGGACCCGTTATAGCCACCACGCGGTCCCGCAAGTCGTAGTGGCCCAGCGGAGTCCAACTGTCGATCCGCTTGCGCAACGAGTATCCGATACTGGTGAACGAAGTGACGACCGGAACCTCGATGGCCCGGTCGATCAAGTCGGCCGAGCTCATCGAAGCCACTCTCCGCCCAGTTCCCTGGCAAGACCGCTGGCGGCTGCATCGCCGATGCGATCGAAGACGCCTTGCAACCACCGGTCGCCCAGCGAAAGCGGGAAGGGCACGGTCAGGACCGCGTCGTAAGTGAGGATCGTCTGCCCATCGTCTGTATCCACCTCGATGACGTCGACGGAAGTGAACGGCATCTTCTTTCCGACGATCGTGAAACGATCAGGGGGACGGTACTCGGTCACCTCGTACCGAAAGAGTGTCTCCCGCCCGTTATTCGAGGTCAACAAGTCGTACTTCGCCTCAGGGCCGGGGCCTTCTCCGTCTACCTGGACAGCGGACACGACTCCAGGATCCCATCGCTCGAAATTGCGGACCTCCGCCATGAAGTCAAAGGCATCTGCGACCGACATCGGGGTAGAGATTCGGCATTGATAGTGGGCCATGGTGCTCCTGGTAAGTCCGAACCTCCATGGTGGCCGATCGCGGTAACAGACGGGAATCGCGCTCGCGAGGGTTTCCGGTCAGCAGTAGCGAAGTGCCAGGTCATTGGTCGCTGGACGACACTCCCGCTGTCTGACGCATCTCCTCGATCGAAGCCCGCAACAGCCGGCTCACATGCATCTGGGATACGCCCATGCGCTCAGCGATCTGACGTTGGCTCAGATCCTCGAAGTAACGGAGCCTGACAATCTCGCGCTCACGCTCTGGGAGTGCACCCATGGCAAGGTCCACGATCGCCCAGCCAGCCGCTCGCGCCACAGCCGCGTCGATGAACCCGGGATGGCGCTCCAGGTCGTCAATCGGCTGTGCGTCATACACCTGAGCGGCCTGTCGCGCCCTAGCGACCTCGTCCGTCGACCAGCCGATCTCGCTAGCCAGTTCTGCGGAGGTCGGTGCTCGACCCAAACGTTGACCAAGTTCCTGCTCTGAGGACTGCATCTCAAGCACGGCCTCCTGGAGCCGCCGAGGAGGTTTGACGGCCCAACCCAGGTCACGAAAATGCTTTTTGAGAGTCCCCGAGATCGTCCTCGCCGCAAATCTCTCGAACAACCCCCGACCAGGGTCGAAGCGATGGGCGGCACCAACTAGCGCCTCGCTCCCCACCTGGAACAGATCCTCTGCCTCGGCTCCCGACCTCCGGTATCGGGCGACAAGACGACGGACGAGAGGCTCGTGTCGGGCGACAAATTCCGCCCCGGCTCGCTCATCGACTCTCATCCGCTCAATCAGGTCGCCGTCATCGACAACTTCCAATTCAAAGGAAGCGGATGGGATCGATGCTTCGAACCAGACGGTTCGCAAACCGTCTTCGGTCACATCCCCCCAGGCGGAAGTCCGATCGTCGAGAAGACCAGTGCAGTCGGCGGGAAGTTCGAAACCAGAGGGCGCGCTTACCTCGATGTGCACGGCTCCCGGGGGGCGATCAGCGGAGAGGCCGATAACTTCGTTGTCTCCCAGCGATCCCGTCTCAAGGATCGCCAGGATCAGTTCCGAGGTGACAACCTCGATGTCAATTGCCACCGGGCCGCGCAGTCCGAATGTGAAGCCCAGCCAGGCACGTGCCTCTGCTGGAGCCCCCCGACCGGACGCCAGATCAGTTTCATGCCAGGTCCACACGGGTTAGAACAGACTCCTCGCTCGTCAGCCGTCGAAGCCGAAGAAGCCCGCTCCCAGCTCTTCGATGTCGGTGACCTCCGAGGGATCTGGGGGGACAATCTGAACCGGCTGATTGATATCGAACAAGTCGTAGGTCACCACCATCCGTTCGAACTCATCGCCTGGGGAACTACTGATTGCGGTCCCATCGATGTCCATCACGTACCGGACGATCAGACCCTCACCGCTGATCCACATGTCAACGGGGAATGTCCCATTCGGAATGAGACCTTGATCCTCGAGTTCAGCCAACTCTTCGGGGGTTGCCTGGGCGTAAAGCTCGGAGGAGTCGAAGATCACCCGGTAGCGGGTCGTCTGCACCCCGTTGACCGTCTCACTACCCAATTCAGTCACTTCCGCGTCGACTTCTTCGAGCGAATCCAGGATTTCGGCGGGATTGCCGGGGTGGGTGAACGTGAAATCACCAGTCAAGTCCTCGCCCTCATCAGCGGGCGAACTCACCCACGCTGTTCCGGAGCCGAGCAGCATCGTGAACAACGGGAACCGGACGTACGAGAGGCCGTCGATAGTCCGCACCTCCATCTCCCCGAACAGGTCGGCGAACTCTGCGGGGATCTCCTCTGATCCCGCCTCGGCAAAGCCAGAGAGATCGATCAAGAACGTCGAGTTGCCGGTCACCTTGTCGAAGGTGCCACTGAAAGGAAGGGACATGTCCATCGTCAGTCCGCCGTCGACCGCGCCTGTGATCTCGATCAGGCCTTCGATGCGACCCGACGTGATCTCTGCACTCTGGGACAGCGCCGCGCGAATTGAGGCAAGGTCGCCGCCCGACCCTGGAGCCACTGTGGTCGTGGTCGGCGGCTGGGTAGTGGTCGCAGAGGCCTCGGTAGTGGCCGTCGCGGGAGCCGAGGTCGTTGTTGTATCTCCGTTTTCTGCGGTGTCGCCCGCCCCACACGCGGAAACGACCAGAGCGGTAACGACGAGCAGCAGGACTTTCCGAGTCATAAGAATCCCCCTATCGAAACTAAGACTCAAGCACGGACTTCGAAGAAAGCGCTAAACGGATTCTCCACGGGCAGACGGCGGAAATGCGTAAACCCCGCCTCCCGACACAGTGCCTCCGCTCTTTCCGGGCCCCAGGCGGTGCCCAAACCGGCGCCCCCGACAGCCAATGATTGGGTCATGCAGAACAAGAGGCTCACCCCGTAGAGGAGGGCAGCTCGGGGTTCTACGTTGTCCTCGAGGCGGGCCGCCACGGAGGGTTCCATCATCAGGAATGTGCCGTCCTCGTTCAATGCCTCCCGGAACCGGGTCACCGCTGCCAGCGGTTCGGCCAGGTCATGCACTACATCAAAAGTCGTTATCAGATCGAAACCCAGCGGTATCTCCCCCGCCCCAAGCTCTTCGAAACTGACATTCGAGAGTGCGGTCTCAGCCGTCGCGGCTCGGGCTGCTTCTACCGCGCGCGGGTCGACGTCGTATCCGACGAATTCCGAGGCGGGGAAGGCGGAGGCCATCGTCAACAATGCCGTCCCCGAACCACACCCGACGTCGGCGACTCGCGCACCTCGTTCCAGTTTCTCTACGACGTCGGGCATCGTGGGAAGCCACTTTCTGGTGAGCAGAATCCTGGTGCTGGGAGCGTTCGCTCGGTCTACGGCATGAACCATGCGATCTGGATAATGCGAGGCCGATACGCCGCCACCGTGACGTGTCGCGTCAGCCACCTCATCGATGAAGTTCCCGGCGGTTGGCAACATGTCCAGCCAACCTGTCATCGCATACGGGCTCGAATCGTCTGCGATAACAGTCGCCCGCTCTGGAGGAAGGACAAACGTTTTCGTCACGGGGTCGTAGTCCAAGACACCAGACGCGGCGAGTTGGGAGAGAATCTCCTGGACGTAGCGTTTATCGAGTCCCGCCGTATCGGCCGCCCCCTCGACGGTGAGCGGTTCGGAGGTCCCGAGAACCTTCATCAACCCTGACCTGTCGGCAACTGCCAACGTAAAGAGTGTGGCCGCACCCGCCGCCATGTCCACGAACCGCTCCATGAACTCCCAGACAGCTGCCCGATCCATGTGCGAAGGCTAGACCATGAGCGAGACGCCGAGCTGGGCTAAGGGATATCGGGAGTTAGCGCGTGTTCCGCGAGCAATTCGTAAAAGGGAAGGCATTCCTCCAACAGCGGACGCAGTTGCTCTGGGAAGGGATCGGATTTGGCGCGTGGCGAACCGAACCCAGTAGAACGGTGGACCGACGAGTACCAGTGGGGAGCCCACACCCCGTCCTCGGGGCGGGGTCCCGCTTCCCAGGAGAGCATCGAGGGTTCGAAAGGGATACCGATCCTGTCGCACAGTGCTCGCAAAACTGACTCAGGATGAGCGAGGGTGCGGGTGGAGTCGATGACCGCCGGATCCTGGCCTCGGTCGCTGAGTTCGGCGAACAGTGCCGCGCTGTGCGGGTAGCCGGTGTCTGACAAGGTCGGTTTCTCGACAACCGCACCATATGAGCGGAGCATGTCGTGCGGGTCGCGAGTCAAAAAGACATTCACGGTCTGGTCGAGAAACCCGCGGTCCAGATCGACCAGATGATGGGTCATCTGCTTAAAGAACACAACAGGTGTGCGGTAATCGCCGAGTATCACCTCACGAACGACGCTCTCCCCGTCGGTCTCCATCGACGTAAGGACCTCTCCGGCCCCAGGGTGGTAGGCGTCGGCGGGAGTGACCCGCAGGTAATGCCCGTACAGAGGCTCGTCGACAACAGTCGTGTCGCTTCTCTGTGCGAAGGAGTACATGAGGGCGGTGGAGATGTTCCGGGGCCCACTCCAGAGACAGATCCGGACTGTCACGAGGAGGCGGCCACAGCCGACTCAACCGCCTCGCGGTAAAGACCCCTGAGACGATCAGTCATGGTCCGGTCTCCGGTTCCGATGTGTCTGCCGTCAACATTGGTTACCGGTGTGAGCCCACCAAAGGTCCCTGTCACGAACGCTTCATCGGCCGAGTAGACATCGAACAGTGAGAAGTCACGCTGAAAACTCGGGATGCCTGCCCGGGCGGCCACCTCGAGAACCTTTCCCCGCGTAATGCCGTGCAGGCAGTAGGAACCGGTTGAGGTCCACAACTCGCTGTCTTTCACGATGAAGAAGTTGGTCGAATTGCAGGTGGCGACGTTGCCATGAGGGTCGAGCATCAGCGCCTCGTCTGCACCGGCCTCGAGCGCCTGAATCAGCGCCATCACTTCATGAAGTTTGGAGTGGCAGTTGAGCCGCGGGTCAAGCATCTCCGGGCCACCCCGACGGATCGTGGACGTGAAGAGCTTGATTCCAGCCTCTGCGGGCTGGGCGACCTTGTACTCCGGGATGATCACCAGGTTGGGACCGGAGACAGTGAGGCGCGGGTCTTGGGAGGGCGTCTTCTTGATCCCGCGGGTGATCATGAATCTCACGTGCACTCCGTCGTTCATGCCGTTGGCATCCAACACCCGTCGCAGTTCGGCAGTCAGTTCCTCCCGTGACATTCTGATGTCGATTGCGACAGTGGCCGCGGCAGCCCACATCCGGTCTAGGTGCTCGTCGAGAAAGACCAGAACCCCCCGATGAAGGCGAACCGCCTCCCAAATCCCGTCACCCACCAGATATCCGGAGTCGAACACCGAGATCTTCGCTTGGTCGCGTGGAACCAGTTCACCATTGACCGATACGACTATCGCGTCGTTGCGGTTGTCAGGAATCGCGTCGTGAGTACCTGTAGCCATGTGCGGGGCGAGGCTACTCCAAGCGTCCCATCACTGTTCGGTTGCCTCCATCCAACGGGCAAGATCGACCAGCGTTTCGATGAAATCGTCGCCGTGTCCGGAGGAGACCGTATGGGCCACCTCGTGCAGGACGATCCAGGCACGTACGGGCCGCTCGAGGAGAATATGGCGGGTCGCCGACTGGTACTGACCGGCTATCCGGCCATCGAGCCTCTCGACCACCTCGACTGTGACCGGTTCCACGCCGAGATATCCCACCAGGACGTCGACAAGTTGGCCTGCATCGTCCTCTGCGAGAAACGTGTTGGCCAGCCGGCTCATCGTTAGGCCTTGACCCGCCTCCCTCACCCCCTCCTGGACGACGCAGTAATCGAAGCCGCACAGCTCGAGACCACTGTCGGAAAAACGAGGCGTCGCCCCATCTATGACGTTCCACACGGGCACCGCGAGCATCGCAGCGGCCACCAGAACACCCACCGCTGTGATCGTCCTGCGCCTCCAGGGCGGGTGCTCAAAGGGTTCCTCATCCTCAGGAATGAGCCACTCTTCTGGAGTCAATTCGTCGGTCACATCTTCGATGATGGTCGGATGAGAGGACTGTGCAGACATCCTGTCGGCTGACCCTACGAGGATCGAGTGACACACCGCTAAGACGTCACTCGCACAATCTGTCACGTAGATTCAACGTGAGGGGCCGACGGCGAATCGTCCCGGTGGACCGGCGGCTACTCACCGACGCGTCCGGCAACGGCCATCCCGGACGCGCAAGGAGCCGACATGCGCGTAAAGAACATCCTGTCATCGAAGGGCGAGGACGTCGCCAAGGTCACGTCCGACGACAACATCCACACCACTCTGGTCCATCTGAAAACGCACAACATCGGAGCGCTCGTAGTCAGCGATGACGGTGACACGGTCGTCGGGATCATTTCCGAGCGGGACCTCGTACGGGCGATGGTCGACCATGGACCCAACTTGCTGGAGATGTCTGTCGCCGAACTCATGACACGCAAAGTCGAAACCTGCACCCCCGAAGACGACATCGAAGACGTAATGGACCAGATGACGCACGGACGGTTCCGGCACATGCCTGTGACCGTCGATGGTCGGCTAGTCGGCGTGGTGAGTATCGGTGATTTGGTCAAACATCGAATGGGAGAACTCGTCGACGAGACGAAGGCCCTCCGGGAGTACGTGACCGACTACCGCTGAGTCGCCAGCCGAGAAGAGTCCATCGCCGCGACCGGGACTTTCCTGGCCTTCATGCAGACGATGGGATCTGTTCCAAGGTGGAGTTCAGCATTCCTCTAACCGAGACAGGAGATGGCGACATTCTCTCTGGAATGCTCCGCACGATCCGCCAGAGTTGACCATGTCTCTTAGGCTTGCCCCATGACGCTTCCCGAGGAACCAACCCAGGAACCTGCATCGCTGCCCGGCGAGGTGCGCCTCGGAGCGGGGGAAGCTTCTGGTGGGAGCTTCTGGTTGCGTTTGTCCCCTCTGAATATCGCCCTCGGGTACATCGTCATCAGCCTTCTGTGGATAGTCACGTCAGACTTTTTTGTGGCGGTGATCGGGGCGGGCGCTCTCGACATGAGGTTCTCGATCGTGAAGGGAATCGGGTTTGTCATCATCACCGGCGGGCTTCTGTATCTGGCGCTGGACCGCCGCGAGCGATGGCTCAATGCGGCCGGAGCACAGCTCACCTCCTGGATCGGATCGGCTCCATCCGGCAAGACGCCGGACCGACTGCGGGTGCTGATAGTCGACGACAGCGAAGACCTGGAGCGTCTGAGCAAAGAGCTGTTAGCTGCGCCGGGGATCGAGGTGACAGTCGACGAAGTACGCAACGTCCAACAGGGTCGTGCGGCCATTCTCGCAAGGGTCCACGATGTGATTCTCATCGGTCACCAACTACCGGGCGGCTCCGGGTTGGACCTCATACATGAACTTCATTCCGTGGCCTCAGGACCGATGATCTTCATCACCACGGTGAGTGACTCCGCCCTCGATCTGATAGCACTCGAGAGCGGAGCGCACGATCACCTGATCAAGAGTGAGATCGTGGCGTCGTGGATCGGCCGCACGCTTCGCTACGCGGTGTCCAACTGGCGTGCAGAGCGCGAGGTGTCGCGTACTAGGCAGTGGTACTCCGAGATAGTCACCGAGGCTCCTGTCGGCCTGTTCCGGACCACCCCAGAAGGCGGACTCCTGGAAGCCAACAACGCGCTGGTGTCGATATTCGGAGCCGATTCAGTCGAAGATCTCAGAGCTACCGGCGTTAGAGGTCTTTACGAGAATCCTGCCGTACGACTCGACCTGGTGAACAGAATCCGGGCGGGGGAAGCAATCGAAGACGAGGACGTCGCGATGAGGCGCTTGGACGGAACCCCGATCACAGTCCGGATGAGAATGCGAGGAGTCACCGACAATCGCGGCGTGACGGTCCTCTATGGCGCCTTGACAGACGTCACAGCCCAACTGGAAAACGAGCGGCGAGTTCGATGGCAGGCGTCGATGCTCGACCAGGTCAGCAATGCCGTGATCACCACGGACACCAGCGGAACCGTTGTCTACTGGAACCGGGTGGCCGAGGCCCTGTTCGGCTGGTCAGAGACCGAAGCCATCGGACGGCCGATCCTCGAACTCACCCCCGCCGAGTCCGAGTTGGAACGAGGCGCCGAGATTATGGCCTCGATGCAGGAGACCGGATCTTGGGAGGGCGAGTACCTGTGTCAGAGAAAGGATGGCTCTACCTTCCCGACCTTCGTCACGAACACTTTGTTCAAGGGATCCGACGGTGTCCCTGTGGGATTTCTCGGTGTGGTGGTGGACTTGACCGATCTCCGGAGAGCCGAAGACCAGGCTGCGGTCCAGACTGCGATGGCCACCTCGATATTGGAGTCCGTCCAATTCCCTGCGGCGGTGCTCGATTTGGACGGCTCGATAACGGCCGTCAACGAGGTGTGGCGCCAAAACGCGATCGAACAGGACGCCGACCTGACCAAGGTGGGTGTGGGAGTCAACTACTTGGAGGTATGTGACCGTTCTCCCGTCGATGACGCTTCCATCGTCGGTGAGGGAATTCGACGGGTCCTGGGTGGCGACGTGGAGAAGTTCAGCCATGTGTACCAGTGCTCCCACATGTGGTTTCGTGTCGAAGTATCACGCTCGGTCATGCCCCTCGACGCCGCTGTTGTCATGCATATCGACATCACCGAACTGCGCGAGGCAGCCAGGCAGGCCGCCGAGTTCGCCCGATCCAAGGACCGCTTGATCGCTTCGGTCAGCCACGAGCTCCGAACCCCGCTCACGTCGGTGCTCGGTTTCGCCAGCCTGCTTGAGGACACCAAGGCCCTCGAGCCAAGCGAACTCGCCCAGTTCGCCTCCGAGATTCGTCGCCAGGCCACCGATATGGCCGCCATCGTCGACGATCTCCTCGTAGCCGCCCGAGCCGAGATGGGGGCGCTTGCTGTGCAAATGCAAGCGGTAGATGTCGCTTCTGAGATTCGCGAGGTCCTTGGTCACCATCGCCCAAACCCCGATGTGAGCATCGAGCATGTGATCACTAGTACTCCAGCGGTCAGAGCCGACCCGCTCCGCTTGCGACAGGTGCTTCGGAACCTCGTTAGCAATGCTGTCCGGTACGGCGGATCCAACATCCGCGTCGAGAGCGTCGTGACCGCCGAATCGGTGGCCATCCGCGTATCGGACGATGGTGATGGAGTCCCCGAGCATCTTGTGGAGACGATCTTTGAGCCCTTCTTCAGTGCCCATGACCGGGCGGGGCAGCCTGACGCCCTCGGGCTGGGTCTGTCGGTCGTCCGGACCCTGACCGAGGCCATGGACGGCACCGTTGCCTTGAATGTGGAAGACGGGTGGACTGTCTTCACCGTCGAGTTTCCCGTTGCCTAATGAAGGGCGACAGCTGACGGGAACCTGAGTGGACTGCATTTCGTCTCACTCCTAGAAGACAGGGAGAATCTCATGAGCAAACTCGTACCTTTGACCGCGTTGTTGCTTGTTCTGGCTGCCTGTGGCGGCGCAGATACCGAAGCCACGACAACCACAACCACGGCTGGCACGACCACCACGGCACCGACGACGACCACGACCGAGACGACCACGACTACCACCCAACCGACCGACCTTCCGGGCGAATCGGTCGACTTCGGTCCGGCTGAGGGCGATGTTGTTGCGGTGATCGGTGTGGCCCACGACGACGTGCTGAACCTGCGACAGGCACCGGGGGCAGATCAGACGATCGTGGCCGAGATTCCGAACCTGTTCGAGTCACTCGTCGCGCTGGGAAACACCCGCGACCTCGGTGACTCCTTCTGGATCGAAGTCGACTACGAGGGAACCCAAGGATGGGTCCACTTCAGCTTCATCGGATACATCGGTGCGACCGATGACCAGACTGCCTCGGTGTTGGCGACTCTTGGCGACTCACCCGTAGCCGAAACGATGCTCGACATCGGTCTGATCGTGGCCGAGACATTCGCCTCCGACGAACCCGCCTCCAACATCGTCCTGACTGTTGCGCCGACGGTGGGAGACCTAGGTGAAGTGACCTTCGACGTCATCGGGATCGGCGATGACTCGGTTCGCGGGTTCCGCGTCCACGTGTTCGGACAGCCAGACGACGAAACGTTCGGCATCAAGTCCGTCGAAGTCACCACCTTGTGCGGACGTGGCGTGACAGAGGACGGTCTCTGCACCTGACCGACGCGCTCGGTATCGTGCCTGTCACACCGGAAAGGGCATTAAATGTCGGATGAGATCCTCGCACTAATCGAGTCGTCGCCGTTCCTGGGCGCGTTGTCGAAAGACGACGCCCAGCGGTTGGCATCCTTCGCCTCCGTCAGGGATTTCGCTCCTGGAGAGACGATCGTCCAGGAGGGCACCACAGAGGCGATGACGATGTGGATCGTCCTCGACGGAGAGGTCGAGGTCAGACGGGGTGACAACGTCGTGACGACCATGGGAAGCGGTGCCCACATCGGCGAGATGGCCCTTTTCGCCGACTCGGGCACCCCTCGGTCAGCTGGCGTCTACGCAAAGACCGAGACCCGAGCCTTTCGCGTCGCCAAGTGGGATCTCGTGCCGTTCGTGGAACGCAACCCGGCAGTGGCAATGGCAGTCATTCAGGAACTCGCTCGCAGGCTGGAAAGCACGACCGCCCAACTCGGCTGATTAGCGAACGGGCGCAGACTCGATTTCTCCAGCCGGCGGCACAGGGGAACGGGCCGAGGGTGCAAGCGCCCCGAACCACACCCCGGCCATCACAACAACGGCACCGGTCAAGCCGCGCGCGGTGAGTGGTTCATCGGTCAGCCAGGCTTCCAGCAGCATCGTCACGACAGGGAAAAGCACGAAGCTGTAGGCCGTGGCTGAAGCGGTCCAGCGACGCATCACCATGAGCATCAGGACGAACAGGCCCACGGAGCCGAACGTGACGAGGTATATCAGGGCCCACCTTGCCTGAGTTTCTTGTGGGATCGCCCAGGTTTCACCAGCCACAGCCGAGATGACCATGAGTGTTGCGGCGCCTGCCGTCATTCCCACCGCGTTGGTTACCGCAGGGTGATTGGCGGCAACCCGTTTGCTGAGGATCACGCTCTGGGAGATGGTGAAGGCGGCCACGGTGATCGCCAGGAGGCCCGCCAGCGGCAGAACCAGGCCTTCCGGACCGACTGTCATCCAAACGATTCCGCCCAGCGCAATGAACGCGCCCGCGAGCGCCCTGCGGTTCAGCGGTTCCAGCCGCTCGACAGCTGCCAAGAGCGGCGTCACGAGGGGGACCGAAGCAAGGATCACGGCTGCCATTCCCGCGGTAACAGTCACCAGTGCCCAGTACATGAGGGCATAGGAAAACGTGAATGTGAAAAGCCCGTAAACCAGAGTCAGACGCAGTTGAGTGCCCCGTGGCAGTGGGAGTCGGAAGACCGCCACAATGCCGATGAACAAGAGACCGGCGATCGAAAATCTCAGGCCGGCGCCCCAGAACGGGGGCAGTTCGGTGTTGCTGAACCGAACAGCTAGAAAGTTCCCGCCTCCGAGCAGAACCGCTCCAGCGAAGGCGAAGAGGGTGAAAGCGTCAGGAGTTTCTGTCGACTTGCTCGTAGTTCCCGTCCTCGACCTCCCGATTATGGCGAATCGGACTCGGGACTGCGGCCGGCACGGGTCACTATTCGCTCGAGACGGCTGCGCGTGGCAGAGGTAAGCGAAACGTCGGTGGTGTCAGGCCAGGCGTCGACGGTTTCCGCAGCTTCGACGAAAAAGTGTTCGAGGGTTTCTAAGAGTTGGGTCAACACATCGACGGTGAGAGCAACCACGTGCAGCCGTTCGGGGAACACCGGTCGACCGTGGAACTCGAGACGCTCGTCATCGGGTCCTCCCACCCCTTGCTCGAGCATCGACAACGGACCGCCTTCCTCCAGGTACTCCAGAACAAATCCGGCCAACTCTTCGCCCATCGAACGCGCCATGGTGGCGGTCGATCGCATTGAGTTGGCGAGATGCTGCGGACTGCTCTGATCCGCAAAAAAGGTTCGAAGGATTCCTTCGATCTGAAAGTGCGGCTCCTCCGGTTCCGTGGCGAGCCACTCGACGAGCGCCGAGCGCCCAGCCGCGGTGATCGCGTACCGGTTGCGCTGTCGGCCTCCAGATCGCTCCTTCTTCACCGTCGCCCAGCCAAGCGCTACGAGTCGGGTCTGTTCCCGATAGAGGTGTCCCTCTGACAGCGGCCAAGCGAAACGAAGGCTTCGGCGCACCTGTCTAGTCAGTTCGTAGCCTGTCCAAGGCCGTACCGACAGCATTCCGAGGAGTCCGTAGGTGGTGGGAGAAGCAGAAATCATTTGTAACCATGATACTCGCAATGTGAGTATGCTTGGCGTGCCAGCCGGAGGGAGCCACAGTGGGAATCGGAAAACTTCGCTGCCAAGTGATCGACGTGAATGACCTCGCCGTCGCAGAAGCTTTCTGGTCCGAGGTAACCGGCCTCCCGGTCATATCCTCGGCCTTCCGCGGCCGCTTCTCTTATCTCGGTCAGAGCGATCCTTGGCGCCACGAAGTCATCCTTCACTTGGTCTCGACCCCGAAAGGGCCCGAGGCCAACAGGTCACACGTAGACATATGGGTCGCCGATGTCGATTCCGCAGTCGCTCAGATCGTTGCCATCGGTGGGCACCTGAAGAAGAACCCCAGCATCTATCCACGGCCCCGCTCATATGAAAACGAGACGCCGCGGATCGACTGGGCGGTGATGCAGGATCCTTTCGGAAACGAGTTCTGTCTGGTGAGTGTGCTGACCCCGGAAGAGTCCAAGGCGGCGTACGAGGCAGCCGAGACAGCCGACGGCGATGACCACTTTTGGCGTGTCGCGGCAGGCAGAGCAGGGGTGCGGTGAGGAACCTCAGACGAGGGACTTGCCGAGAACTTCGTAGGCCAGCAGCGCGGCGGCAACAAACAACAGGCCGGTGAACACCAGATCCTCGACCCAATCGATCAGTTCCGGTTGCCGCTCGGGCATCACAACCGGGTTGTAATAGAAGACAGACACGAGGATTCCACCGACTGCGGTGACGAGTCCTATCCAAGCCGCCCCGGCCACTCCTGCCAGCAAGAGGCCGACGACTACCGCCCCAACAACGTAGATCACGATGCCCTGAGTAATGAACACCCTCATCGAGTCGTGCCGCGAAGTGCCAGCTTTCGCCGTGGACCGCCAAAGTTCGTAAGCGAGGGAAATGGCAAACGCAGCCAACAGAACCCAGGCAGCATGTGACTCAAGCGTGGTTACGTCACTAGTCATATGACTCTTTCGGCTAGGGGCGGTGGAATGTAGCTGCGGCCGACACGGAGCGAGGTTCAAACGTGCAGCGTGCACCGGGTTCGCCGCCACTCCCCATGACCGCGGACTTCTCGCCGTTCGGAGTAGGACGCGCTGGTCGGTGACCCATCAGCGCCGAAATATTCACTGGCCAACCGCCCGACACGGCTGCGATCCCAGTTGTACAGTCCGACCGGCCGGAAACCCTCACGGAACCTCTCCCGGCCCGGAATGAGCCAATCATTCCCGGGCGCCGGGGCCGCAGGGAATAGGCCAACCGGAATACTGGGCGTGTGCCCGACCGAGAGAGCCATCTGCTCGCGGAGCGACCCGCAGGTCGACGTACGGACACACATGCAAGGCGGAGGACAGGCATGTCAGGTGTGGCCGCAAGAGGGAGTCGTGAGGGCTTCGCTGGCCGTCGCCCGTCGCGCAGCCCACCGTGACCCCGCCGTTCTAGTCATGGCGCAACGCGCCACCCAAGTGTGACAGGAGAGAGGACGAAATGACTCAAGGCAGTGACGGGAAGATCAGAGTCAAAGGCGCCACATACGACAACGTCGACAAGTCGTATCTGGAGAATCGCCAGTTAGAGAAGAGCGCCGGATGGGTGCTGTTGTGGGCGCTCGGAGTGGGAGCGGTCATCTCCGGCGACTTCTTCGGATGGAACTTCGGTCTAGATGCAGGCGGTTTCGGCGGCCTGCTCATAGCAACCGTGTTCATCGCGGTGATGTTTGTGTGCATGGTGCTGTCGATTGCCGAGATGTCGACTGCGCTTCCTCATGCGGGAGGCTTCTACGGCTTCACCCGCAACGCCTACGGACCGGGCCTCGCTTACTTCAACAGCGTGACGGACATGGTGGAGTACGTGATTACGCCTGCGGTGATCGTTGTGGGCATCTCCGGATACGCCAACTCGTTGCTCGACCTGTCGGGTGTCTTCGGTGACTCGGGAGCCAACATCGTCTGGTGGCTGATCTTCTACGGCATCTTCGTAGGGATCAACGTGTGGGGAACCGAGCTCACCTTCAAGGTGGCGCTGGTCGTAACCCTCGCCTCGATGGCAATCCTGGCGGTGTTCTACATCGGGGCACTCGTGTCGGGTGCCTTCGACCCCGCGCTGCTCACCAACATCCCCGCCGACACAGCACGGGCCGGGGCATCCGAATTCCTGCCCAAGGGCTGGTTCGGAATATTTGCAGCGTTGCCATTCGCCATTTGGTTCTATTTGGCGATCGAACAGCTGCCCCTGGCGGCCGAGGAGTCCCATGATGTAGTGAAGGACATGCCGAAGGCACTGATTTGGGGCATCGTCACCCTGCTCATTCTGTCGGTCCTGACGCTGGTCCTGAACTCGGGTGTGGCGGGAGGAGCGCTAGAGATCGGCTTATCCGGCGCACCACTGGAAGCGGGATTCCGGGCCGTATTCGGTGAGGGCTTCGCCAGTCAGGCGCTGACCTTCATTGCGCTCACCGGGCTGATCGCTTCGTTCCATTCGATTATCTATGCCTACGGCCGGGTGCTGTTCGCAGCGTCCCGATCGGGGTACATCCCCCGAGGCATCTCCGTGACCTCCAGCCGCAAGACCCCCCACAGGGCGCTGCTGCTGGGTGCGGTTGTGGGGTTCGGCGTCGCAGTCGTGATCCAGTTCTTCGGAGGGGGCATCGTCGGGGCATCGCTCCTAACGATGGCCGTCTTCGGCGCGGTGATCTCGTACTCGTTGGTGATGATCACCTACATCCAGCTGAAGCGAACCCGCCCCGACCTGGATCGGCCCTACACGAGCCCTCTGGGCGTCCCGGGAGCAGTCGTCGGAGTCGTGATTTCCCTGATCACCCTGGTGGCAACCCTCGCCATCGCTGAGAACCGTCCGGGCGTAATTGGGACTGGCATTTTCGTGCTAATCATGTTCGCCTACTACTGGGGATTCAGCCGTCACCGCCTGGTGGCGCAGTCCCCCGAGGAGGAGCACGCGCTCGTAAGACGGGCAGAGCAAGAACTCCGCTGAGAAGGATCGACGCAGGCCTCCCGGGCTAGCCCGGGAGGCCCATCACAGGAGGATGCATGGGAAACCCGAAAGGGATGTTGAGTCTCGCCGAGTTGAGCGAACTGGTCGCGGCTGAAACCATCGATACCGTCGTAGTCGGCTTCACCGATCACTACGGACGAGTGCACGGCAAGCGCTTCGACGCCTCCTTTTTCCTCGATGAGGTGTCTGACCACGGCACCCATGGCTGCAACTACCTCCTGACTGTCGACATGGAGATGGAACCGGTGCCCGGCTACCGCTACGCGAACTGGGAGTTGGGCTACGGCGACTTCCACATGGTGCCCGATTTGGCAACCCTGCGAATAGCCGACTGGCTCGATCGCACAGCGCTGGTGCTGTGCGACCTGGGCGACGAGGCGCACCCAGTAGACGTAGCCCCAAGATCGATCCTCCGCCACCAACTGGCGCGGGCAGCCGAGCATGGCTACTCGCCGAAAGGGGCATCGGAGCTCGAGTACTTCCTCTACCAAGACAGCTATCGGGCCGCCGCAGAGCGCAACTATCACGACCTCACCCCGGCCGGGTGGTACATCGAGGATTACCACTTGCTGCAGGGCACACGGGAGGAGGGGTACAACGGCGCAGTCCGGCGCCACCTCGCCCGTTCCGGGATCCCAGTCGAGAGCTCGAAAGGCGAGTGGGGTCGTGGCCAGCACGAGATGAACATCCGCTACACCGACCTACTCCCCATGGCGGACCGCCACACCATCATGAAGCTCGCCATGAAGGAGATCGCGGAGATCCAGGGCGTGAGCGTCACGTTCATGGCAAAGCCGCACGCCTCCGAGGCGGGGTCAAGCTGTCATCTCCATCTCTCCCTATGGGAGAACGAACAGAACGCCTTCGCAGGCGACGAGATGCTGGGCGATGTGGCTGCCTCAAATGAGTTCCGCTGGTTCCTCGGCGGATGGATGGCTCACCTGCCAGAGCTGATGGTGTTCTTCGCCCCCACGGTGAACTCCTACAAGCGGTTTCAGAACGCGTCGTGGGCTCCCGTGCGCATCGCCTGGAGCTACGACAACCGCACCGCTGGCTTTCGGGTGGTGGGCGACGGGCCCTCGCTGCGGATCGAATGCCGGATTCCGGGCGCCGACGCCAACCCCTATTTGGCTTACGCCGCGGCGATGGCTGCCGGCCTGGACGGGATTGCCAATCAGATAGAGCCGCCCGCAATGTTCTCCGGCGACGTTTACCAGGCCGCCGACCTCCCGCGCGTGCCGCATACCCTGAGAGAGGCCGTCGACCTGTTCGCAGCCAGCGACTTCGTAGCGGAGGCATTCGGGGAGGCGGTCAAGGAGCACTACCTTCACTTCTTCGAAGACGAGGCGGCTGCTTACGACAACGCGGTAACCGATTGGGAACGCTGGCGATACTTCGAGCGGATTTGATGGATATGAGACTTGCGGGCAAGGTCGCGCTGATCACGGGGGCAGGCTCGGGAATCGGGCGGGAGGCCTCTCTACTGTTCGCCGCCGAAGGGGCCTCCGTGGTTGCTGTGGACGTTCGCCACGAGACCGCAACCGCCACGGCAGAAGCCGTCGAAACGGCGGGAGGGCGAGCCGTGGCGGTCCAGGCCGACGTCTCCCGAGATGCCGACTGTCGAGTAATGGTCGAAACAGCAGAGGCCTCCTTCGGCAAGCTCGACGTGATGTTCAACAACGCCGGGATCATGCATTCCGCCGACGACGACGCGGTCGGCACCGCCGAGGACATCTGGGATCTGACGCTCGCCATCAACGCCAAGGGGGTCTTCCTTGGATGCAAGTATGGGATCCCTGCTCTACGCAGAGCAGGGGGAGGGTCGATCATCAACACCGCCTCGTTTGTTGCAATCCTCGGGGCGGCCACGCCGCAGATCGCCTACACAGCCTCGAAGGGCGCGGTACTAGCGATGACGAGAGAGTTGGCGGTCATCCACGCTCGGGAGAACATCCGGGTGAACTCACTCTGCCCCGGCCCGCTGAACACTGAACTGCTCATGAAGTTCCTCGACAGTGAGGAAAAGCGTCAGCGCCGTCTGGTGCACATCCCGATGGGCCGTTTCGGTGAGGCCGCCGAAATGGCCAAGGCGGCCCTGTGGCTCGCATCTGACGACTCTTCGTATGTGACGGGCGCAGACTTCGTGGTCGACGGAGGGATAACCGCTGCCTACGTCACCGCAGAGTGAGATCTCGAGTGCTCGGAGCATTCATAGAAGGAAGCCACCACGCTGGCGAGGAGGCAGGCGAGACCGTCATCAACGATCCCGCCACCGGCCAAGAAGTGGCACGAGTGGCCCGATCAGGGCCGGAGACTATCGAACGCGCAATCCAGGCCGCCCACCGCACATTCGAGTCCGGACTGTGGCGCCGGGCACCGGTGCGGGAGCGGCGGGACGTATTGCGGAGGATTGCCGACCTCATTCGGCGCGACCAGGACCGGCTCGCGTCCCTCGAGTCGTCAAACGCCGGTAAGCCGATCGTGGCGGCCCGCGGCGAAATCGGGGCGGTCGCGTCCGTCTTCGACTACTACGCGGGCGCCGTCGACAAGGTGCACGGCCAAACCATCCCATCCCAGGCGGCTGGCACCCTTCTGACCTTCCGCGAACCGCTGGGGGTGTGTGTCGCTATCACGCCCTGGAACTTCCCCATGCTGATCGCCGCCTGGAAGGTGGCGCCAGCGCTCGCCATGGGCAACTCTGTCGTGCTGAAGCCGGCCGAAGTGACACCGCTGACGGCCCTGGCGCTGGCCGAACTTGCCACCGAGGCTGGCCTGCCTGCTGGAGCGCTCGCTGTCGTACCGGGCAAGGGGTCCGAGGTGGGCGACCTACTGGTGAAACACCCGCTAGTGCGCAAGATCTCCTTCACCGGCTCCACTGAAGTTGGGGCAGGCGTGATGCGACTGGCCGCCGACGGGATCAAACGCGTGTCGCTCGAACTCGGCGGCAAGTCGGCTTCCATCGTGTTCGCGGACGCTGACCTGGACGTATGCGTGGAGTCGTCCATCTTCGCCGTGTATGACAACGCCGGCCAGGACTGCTGCGCCCGCAGCCGAATCCTTGTGGAGCAATCGATCTACGACGAATTCCTAGAGAGATTCACGGCGCGGGCACAAACACTGATGGTGGGCGACACCCGCGACGAGTCGACCGAAATGGGCCCGCTCATCACACCGGCCCACCGCGACTCGGTCGAGCACTACCTACGAGTCGGCGAGGAGGAGGGGGCGCGTCTTGTGTGGGGAGGAGAAAGAACCGCTGGCCCCGGGTCATTCCTAACCCCGGCGGTATTCGCAGGAGTGCGCCCCGAAATGCGGATCATGCAGGAGGAGATCTTCGGGCCAGTGGTGGCTGTCGGCGCGTTCGGCGACGAAGACGAAGCGATCCGGCTGGCTAATGACTCGATGTACGGCCTGTCCGGTTCCTTGTGGACCCGGGACATCGGGCGGGCACTACGAGTGGCACGAGCGGTCGAGACCGGGATGCTGTCGATCAACACCTCGTCGTCAGTTCACATAGAGGCTCCGTTCGGCGGGATGAAACAGTCCGGTATTGGCCGGGAGCAGGGGATGGCCGCCCTCGACCACTACTCGGAATACAAATCCGTGTTCATCGCCGAGCGCTGACATGCGTATTGGGCTGCTGATCTGCGACCACGTCCCCCCAGAGTTGGCCCCCCTTGCGGGCGATTATCTGGACATGTTCGACGACCTCCTGGCCGCCTATCCCCAGGTGGAGCTCGTTCCCTACGATCTGACCGCGGACCAGTTCCCTGTATCCGGCCAAGAGTGCGACGGCTGGATCATCACCGGTTCGACCCGTTCTGTGTACGACGACGAGCCATGGATCCGTCGGCTGGAGAGCCTCGTGCGAGAATTGATCGACGAGAGGCGAAAGCTCGTGGGTATCTGCTTCGGCCACCAGATGATCGGCCAAGCGCTGGGCGGGAAAGTGGCACGAGCCGCCCAAGGGTGGGGAATCGGCATCCGTGAGGTAGCTGTCTTGGATTCCGAGCCTTGGATGGACCCCAAGGTGACGCGCTTTCGAGTGGTGCACAGTCACGCCGACCAAATCGTCGAGCCGCCTCCCGGAATCCGGGTACTGGCCACCACCGAGCACTGTCCGGTTTCGATGTTGGCCTACGGCGACCACGTGATCGGCATCCAGGGCCACCCTGAGTTCGTGCCCGCCTTCGCCCGAACGCAGATGGAGCGTCGCCGCGGGAACGTGATAGCGGCCGAAGTAGTCGACGCGGGCCTGGCAACCCTGGGCGATGCGCCCGATCGGGCTCTGCTCGCTGCCTGGATCCAGTCGTTCCTGACTGGTCAGCCGACCGCCCCTTGACCGTCGATTGGGACCGATAGGCTGACGATCATGCTGGAGGTCGAGCGCTTTCTAAGTGCGCACGCCCCGTTCCGGGGCCTTCCCGACGATGTGCTGGCCGAGGTGGCGGCGTCGGTGATCGTCGACTTCTTTCCGACCGGCTCCGTTGTGCTCGAGCAGGGAGGCAAACCATCCGACTTCTTGTTTGTCCTAAGACGCGGAGAGGTCGAGTTGGTCGATGGTGACAGCGTTATTGACCGCCTCGAGAAGGGGGAGGCGTTCGGCTTCCCCTCCCTGCTTGCGGGCTCTTCGCCGCAACACACGGTGCGCGTGGCCGAGGACGCCCTGTGCTACCTGTTCGATCGCACAGTGGCAATCGACATCCTGGGAGCGCCGACCGGCATTCAGTTTCTCGTCCGGACCCTGCGGTCGCGCCGAGCGCCTCAGCACCCGAACTCAGCCCAGCCCTATGTCGAGCACATCGCTCGGGGGCCGCTCGTCTTCGCTCAGCCCCACGAGACGATCGAAACTGTGGCCAAGCGGATGAATGCAGCGGCCGCGTCAGCCGCTGTGATCGAACTGCCGGACGGGCCAGGCATCGTGACGGACCGCGACTTTCGGTCCCGAGTGGTTGCAGCCGGAGCCAGTACCCAGGCGACGATCGAACTAGTTACGACTAGGGCCGCGCTCACCATCTCCCGCTCGTCGCTCGTCTCAGAGGCTCTCCTCAAGATGCTCGAGTCGGGTGTTCACCACCTGCCGGTAGTGGACGGCAGCGGCGCGGTGGTCGCCATGCTCAGGGACCTTGACCTTCTCGACCTGGAACGGCGCAACTCCTCCCGGTTGCGCTCGGAGATCCAACAGGCGAACTCGGTCGAACGATTGGCGGAGGCTGCAAAGGAAGTACCTAACGCGATCGCCACCCTCGTACAGGGCGGCGTCGACGCTGGCCACGTGTCCAAGGTCGTCTCGGTGTTGATCGATGCGCTAACTACGCGATTGCTCGAACTCGGACAGGAAACGCTAGGCACTGCGCCTGTGGACTTCGCGTGGCTTGCCCTCGGCTCAGCTGGCCGGCGGGAGCAGGCGCTGTTAACGGACCAGGACCATGCGCTGATCTTCTCCGACGCCGAAGAGGAGCACGACGACTATTTCTTGGAACTGGCCAGGTTGGTGGTAGCCGGACTCGAAGCGGCGGGGATACCGAGATGCTCGTCGAAGGTGATGGCCAGTGAGGATGGCTGGCGGGGGACGGAGACGTGGTGGCGACGACGGATGGCGGACTGGATGACCGAACCGGACAGGGTGGCGGCATTCCTGACCGGTATCGCGTTCGACGTCCGGGCTGTGTCAGGAGACCTCACCGTCGGAGCGTTGTTCACAGAAGCAGCCGACGCCGCCAGCCGCCAACCCGACTTTCTCCGCAGGTTGGAGCGCCTGGCACTAGAGGTCCGGCCCCCGTTGGGAATACTCGGCGGCCTCCTCGCCCACGACGCAAACGGGCAAGCGGGAGTGTTGGACCTCAAGCTGGGTGGGCTCTTGCCGATCACCGAGTTGGCTCGCATCTACTCGCTGCGGGCGGGTGCTTTCGAGTTGGATACACCCGCTCGCCTGCAGGCGGCGGCCGGTGCTGGCACCCTCTCGCCCGACCACGCCGATGGTCTGGAAGAGGCTTTCGGGTTCCTACAGGACCTCCGGCTGCGAAACCAGGTGGGGCAATGGACCGCCGGTGAGCGGCCCAGCAACTTGATCGACCCCGAGGGCCTAGGCCCGATCGACCGCGCAGCCTTGAAGCAGGCGTTTCGCATCGTGCGTGACATCCAGACAGATCTGAGCAACCAACTCGCCCCGCGGATCCTCGGCCGATGAGCCGAACCCGACGAAGGGAACGGTCGAGCTATCCCATCGCTCTGGATCTTGAGACGACCGGTCTCGATCCACGCCACGACGTGATCCTCTCGTTTGGGGCGATCCCCATTGTCGATGGGAGGGTGCGGCTGGACCAGAGCACCTACAGGGTGATGCAATCGAACATGCCGATCCCAACCGAGGTGGTACGCATCCACCATCTGCGTCCTATCGATCTGGCTCAAGCCGCTCCCCGTTCACAGACGCTCGCCGAGCTGGAGGCAATTCTCGACAACCACCCACTGGTGGTCTGGTCGGCGTGGGTGGAGACCTCGTTCCTGGCCGCGGCCTACGGAGGGCGACTGCGGTCCTGGCAGCGACGAACGATCGACGTCCGCGATCTAGTGCGAGAAACCGACTCGCGGATGGGACGGGCATGGAACAGCTCCGAGACTCTCTCGATGGCCGCGGATCGGTTCGGAGTTCCGCCCGGGACCGCCCACCACGCCCTGGCTGATGCCTTTGTCACCGCTCAGCTGTTCTTGGTTACCGGGGGCAATCTCGCAATCCCCCTTGATCAGCGCTCAGTACTCAGCCGTCGTCGACGCCGGGGTAGTTACTAAGCCATGGGTGAAGGGCCACCCCGCAGCGGATCCCCGGCTACAGCCCGTCCTTCGTTGTCACGGACCCGAGGTTCGTAATGGGCAAAGAAGACCTTGCCCACCAGATCGCGCCTACTCCTGACCGAAGTCTTTTCGAAGATGCTTTTTAGGTGCTGTTGGACCGTGTTGACCGAGATATAGAGCCGATCGGCGATTTCGGTGGTCGAACAACCCTGCAAGACAAGTCTGGTCACATCCTGTTCCCGCTCGCTGAGCCCGTACGCCGCCATCAGAAGCGGAGCTATCCGCGCCGGATGGGCCAGCTCAATGATCACGGCGACCCGCGGGCGATCGCCCGACACCAAAGAGGCTCCGTGCAAGACGATCCAGCGACCACTCCGAGAGAGCACACGTGCGTAGGCGACCTGGCCGGGATCATCGCGCTCGGCGGTCCGACGAGCTTGCCCCGCTACCGAACTGACGGCCGACGGGAGGATTCCCCTGCCCCAATCCCCGTCAGGGAAGTCGGCAAGCCACCTGGCGGCGGCAGGCGTCACCGACTCGACCTCCCAATTGTCATCGATGACCACCAGCCCGGGAGGTTCTGGGTCATCCGGGTCGGTGGCCTCGGCGAACAGGAGAGCGCGCCGGGCGCCTTCTGCCAGATGAGGTGAGAGCTCTCGGACGAAGGAAAAGTCATCGGGCCCGAACTGGGGCTGACCCATTTCCCTGTACAAGCCAAGACAGCCCCAAATCTCGTCTCTTGTGGTGCGGAGCCCTACGAGCATCTCTTGGTCGCAGCCGAACGGCACCATCTGCTCGTGATAGCGGGCACTAAGTGTGGGGTCACCGCCCGTCGCCTCGAGAAGAGTGCCCACCCCGCTTTCGGATCGGGCGACATCCACCATCTTGTTGAAATCATCGCCGTAGTACTCCTCGGCCAGCCATTCGGATGGAATCTCGGGTAACCCCTCCTGATAGTGACTGGTGATCATCAGTGACGCCGGGTCGACCGTGAACCAACAAGGTCCGAGATAGTGGGGCATCACGGGTGTGATCACTTCGGTGCATTCGCTCCAGAACCCAACGAGGTCGAGGCCTCTGTTGCTCAGCTCGCGGACACGAGTGATGACACGCTCTCGACTCTGCACGAAGAAGATCATAAGGAGCGCTCAGCCCCAGGAAACTGCCAGAAAGCTGGTATCGACGCGCCCCCACCCCGAGATCTACTTTGGAGATCCGATAGTCGTCGGGGCGGAGGAAGTTTGTTGAGTGACGGAGCACGCACACCGGAAGAGCTGGAGGCCCTCCTCGAGGATGCCTTCATCCTCTCAGATGCTGAGCGAGTCATCTCGCTTTTCGAGCCCAACGGGATCCTCGTAAGCGATCAGGAGCATCCCGAATCGCCTGCTGCCTTCACGGCCCGGACATTCTCGCCGAATCAAGAGGCGGTTCGTCCGGCTTCAACACGGATCCTGGCCACCAACGACCTGGCGATCAGCGTCGGACAGGGTGTCAACCTCTCTCGCCGCGGGCCGGACGGATCATGGCGAATCGCGATCTCCGTCTTGAAATGGCCACCCACTCACCAAGGAGAAATATGACCACGTCACGCCAACCCCGATTGATAAGGGCTTCGGAAGGAGAGCTGATGGGGTCCCCGGGCGGGCCTCAGGATCGGTTCCTTGTGTCCGCCGGGGACACTGAGGGGCGGTTCGCCGTGGTCGAGCACGTCCTTCCTCCCCGAGCCCTCGCCGCTCCAATGCACCACCACAGTCGAGAAGACGAGTTCTCTTTCATAATCGAAGGCGAGGTAGGCGCGATTCTCGGCGGTCACGAGGCCGTTGCCAGGCCCGGAGATCTTCTGTTCAAGCCACGCGGGGAGTGGCACACCTTCTGGAATGCTGGCGACACCACAGCCCGAATACTCGAGTTGATCTCGCCCGCAGGATTGGACGACCTCTTCCGGGCTCTTGACTCACTCACTGACTTCCCCGAACCGGAGACCCTGGCGGAGATGGCAGCCAGCTATGGGTGTGCCGTCGACTTTGAGGCCACGATGCCCCTGGTCGAGCGGCACAATCTGATGTTCTGAGCGATAGTCATCGACCGCGTCAGGTTCGGCATGTGTCAATCGTGGAGATTGGTGACGGCTTACGGTCCTGGGAGGGTCAGCTCGAAGATGGTTTCGAGGTCTTGTCTCTGGTAGGTGAGCTCGCCATCCATCAAACGTGCCAGGCGACGCGCTACATGGAGTCCCAGACCAACCGATAGGGGTTGGCCGCCAGTCGGCCCAAATCGGGCGTATGGGTCGAACAATCTCACCTCGGCATCTCTCGGGATGCCATGTCCGCGATCCGTGACCTTCACGACACATCGGCCTCCGCTCATGGACCCGGTGATCGTGACCGGCGGGCGGCCATGTCGATGCGCGTTGGTGATGAGGTTGCGAAGAATCTGGCGGACCCTGAGCGGATCGGCGAACGCGAACACCGCCCCCGTCGTGAACGCCACCTCGATGTCAGTGTTTCCTGTGTGGATCCCCGGCTGGATCACTTTGATCGTCTCATCTGCCACGTCGAAAGTGCTGGGATGTACAGTCAGAGTGTTGCTTTCAAGGCGGCCTGAGACCAGCAGGTCCTCAACGATCAACGAGACCTCTTGGGCCTGGTCTGCGATCAGAGAGATCATTTCTCCAGCATCCTCAATCGGGACGGTTCCCGACCGGAGCATCTCTGAGAGGCCCAGCACTGCAGTGAGCGGAGTCCGCAGCTCGTGGGAGACCGATGCTATGAAGGCGTCATTTGCCCGGATCCTGTCTTCGAGCGTCGCTCTGGCGATCCGTTCGTCGGTGATGTCCCAGTGCGAGATCACCGCCCCGCTCTCAGCCCCAACCACAACGGTCCGAAACCAGCTTTCGTCACCTGCTTCATAACAGGGGTACTCGATGACAAACCGATCGGTCGTGCCGTCGATCACGCCTGCGATGCCATCCATCAACTCCCCTGGTGAGGCGTGCTCGGCGAGGCATGCCGGAAGGTATCCAGCGCGGCTCGGCTTGGCATGAGTGATCCGCTCCCACGAGGGATTCGTGACGATCAGATCCCCGTCTTTATCGATGATGGCGATGGGCACGCTGACCGACTCGAGCAGGGTCCGGTTGAGGTCCGCTTGATTTCGGGCGAGCTGTTCCGCCGTTTTGATGTCGGTCATGTCGATGTTCACAGCCACGAAACCGACCGGCTTGCCTTGGGCGTCACGGATGACGGTGTCGCTCGCCCAGGCGGGGAAGGTTGAGCCATCCTTTCGCGCGAGCGTCACTTCGCCCTCCCACATCCCATGTTCGGCCAGCGCGGCGTAGAGGGTTGCCAGGAACTCTGATGCTGTCTCGGTGAGCACGATTCCCTTGAGGCTGCGGCCGATTACTTCGGATTCAGTCCAACCGAACAAAGTCTCGGCTCTCTTGTTCCAGTATGTGATGGCTCCGGTCATGTCGGTTGCCGACACCGCGTGATGAACCTGGTCAAGCACCGAAGCCTGGAAGCGGATCTGGTCTTCGGAATGCTTGACCTCGGTGATGTCGACGACTTGTCCTAGCGCATGGGTGACCCGGCCGTCCTCGTCATAGATCCAGCTGACATGGAGACGACCCCACACGATCTGGCCGTCAGAACGTATGTATCGCTTGTCGATTACGTTGCTGGTCGCTCCACCGCCGACCAATCCACTGAGGGCGTCTTTGGTGGCGTCGAGGTCTTCAGGATGCGTGAACTCCCGGACGTTCCTGCCGATCAGGTCGCCCACTGGATAACCGAGAAAGGCCGCGTAAGCAGGATTGGCCGACACGATCGTCAGATCAGGGGACGCGATGGATGTACCGATCGGCGAAGACTCGAACGCGGCCGCGATCAGCTGCTGACGGCTTTTCATCTCAGCTTCGGCCTGCCTGGTGGCGGTGACCTCCATCGAGACTCCCACCACCCCAACGACAGCCCCGCGCTCGTCGGTCACCGTTGCGGTGCTTACCCGAGCGGTAGTGGACGAGACAGACGTCGTAGTTGCCATCCAAAATCGCCGCCTCGCTCGCATGAAGTTCAAGCGACTCGTGAAAGATCATGTGTCTACATCGGCATCGTGCACACACCCTGAAGCCTGACGTGTCAAGGGGCTTCGTCGCCTGACCGGGCGAATGCGCGAAACCTGGGACCTTCTTCCTCAGCTGGTGCCTTATGAGGAGACACACCTCATTCAGCGCGTCGCCAAGGTTCCTTGAGCGGACGCTGCTGCCGAGGCCCAAACCCAACGTCACCCCCCGCCGGCCGGCCAACCCTCTGGGTTATTGGACAACCAGACGCGCCGAAACCCCCGTCGGAACGGGGGTTTCGCTCAGCACGCCCGAAGGGACTTGAACCCCTAACCTCCTGATCCGTAATCAGACGCTCTATCCAATTGAGCTACGGGCGCATGTGTGGAGTCCACGCTAGCGAGGCGATATCGGCGACTTCACATCACGCGAACCACACCAGTTTAGACCAGGCTGGGGCTCCTACCGATCTCGAACATGTCGGTGATCACCCGGATATGGAGTGATCATCCGCCTGCGAGCGAACGAAGCTACCCGACGAGGCCCACAGCAGGCCAGCAGTCGCCGCCAGGAAAATCCAGCTCGAAATCGCCGGGGGTGCAGGCGGAGTGTCCGGCTGTAGATCTACGAACAGGAAGGTCACCGCCACCGAAGCCGCCCAGAGAGGGAACGTCCACATCACGTACCAGGCCCACTTTTCACCCCTACGGAACGGGACCAGGATCAGGGCGGCCCAAACCGCACTCATAACCATGAGGTGAACCCCACCGGCTCTCACCAGCAGGTCTGTCAGGTGGGTCAAAGTGCCACCCGACGCTCTGATCTCATCGATGGTCATGCCAGTGACTGCCAAAGGAATTCCCGGGTCGGCGTCGAGACCCAAGATGACATCACCGATGCCGAACAAGCCGATGACGGCAACCAGACCCAGCAGAAATTTCCATGCGTGCCTGTTCCAAAACCCTGTTACCACGAGTCCTCCTGCCGACGATGAACGGCCAACGTACGGATGGCGTGATCGATCTGGAATGAGGCAGACTGTCTTTGATGGTGGTGGCTGCCTCACATCACCTCGTAGGGCCTGCGCCAGGCCGATACCCCTCGCTTCGAATAGCTGAGGCATCAGCTTTAGGGTGACGATCGCTCTAGCCCCAAGGAGTCGACATGCCGGACACCATTGCCTCGCTTTCCGAGCTCTACTGGGATGTGTGGATGGAGTCTTCACCGATATCCGCCACCATCTATGGCGACCACCGTTTCGATGACCAACTCGGGCCGACAACCCACGAAGAGTCGGCCGAAGTCGCATCCAAACTGCGGGACATTGGTGACCGGGTGAGGGCCCTCGGTCCGTTGGACCGGGCCGACGCGTTGACCCGTGACATTCTCATCGTGACTGTCAAGGGCCTTGTCGGGTTGATCGACTCGGGTCTCTACGAGGCCGCTATAAGTCCGTTCCTCGGAGTTCAGACGGTGTTGCCGAGCGGCCTCAGTCGCAACACAGCCGCCGAGCCCGAACACGCCGAGATGTTGCTCGAACGCGTGCGTTCGATTCCCGCGTACCTGACCAAAGTCGAGCAGCGACAGCGCATCGACCTGGCCGCCGGGCTCACCCCCACCGGAACGAACCTCGAACGCGTACTCGGACAGCTGGACGCGCTGGTCAGAGCCCCGATCGAGTCCGATCCGATGATGGCGATCGGAACGCCACACGGCTGGGCAGGCGAAGCGGAGTGGCGTGAGAACCTGCGCCATGCTGTGTTGGAGGGAGTGCGCCCTGCCTTCGCCCGACATCGTGAATTCTTGGCCGAGACCGCCGGACCGGTGGCCCGCTCAGACGACCAACCAGGTCTGCTCCATCTACCCGATGGACAGAAGCGCTATGAGACCTTGATTGAGGTGTTCACTTCCCTCGACCTGGACGCCGCCGAGATCCACAGGATCGGGATGGAAGAAGCAACAGGGGTGTTGCGAGACGAGTTCGCCACCATCGGCGAGGAGGCCTTCGGGATTTCCGATCCGGCGGAGGTGATCACCCAACTGCGAGACGACCCCGATCTCCGTTATGACACCGCTGAGGAGATGCTCCAACACGCCAGATCCACGATCGAACGGGCATGGGCAGCTGTCCCGGAGTGGTTTGGGGTCATGCCGAAAGGTCCATGCGTGGTCGAACCGGTACCGGATGCCCTGGCCCCAGCGATGCCGGGCGCCTATTACGGCGTCGGCTCGCCCGACGGGTCCCGGCCAGGGACCTACTACCTGAACACCTATCGCCCGGAGACCCGCACCCGCTTCGACGGCGAAGCGATCGCCCATCACGAAGCCATCCCGGGCCACCATTTCGACCGCACGCTGGCCGCGGAGCTAACCGGTATCCCCCGCTTCCGGAATTACAGCGCCAACATCGCCCACGCCGAGGGCTGGGGCCTGTATGCCGAGCGGCTGGCGGACGAGATTGGCCTCTACTCGGGACCTATCGACCGCCTCGGCATGGTGAGTTCAGATGCCTGGCGGGCGATCCGCTTGGTGGTCGACACCGGGATCCACAATCTGGGGTGGACTCGGGCCCAAGCGATCGACTTCTTCGCAGACCACGCCCCGGTCAGCGGTGAGTCGATCGCCGGAGAAGTCGACCGCTACATCGCAATGCCCGGCCAGGCCCTGGCCTATAAGATCGGCCAGCGCGAGATCTACCGGTTGCGCGAGAAGGCTCGCCGCGAGATGGCCGACCGGTTCTCCTACCCAGGCTTCCACGATGTCGTGTTAACCAACGGGTCGGTCCCTCTCACGGTCCTGGGCGAACTAGTCGAAGACTGGATCGCAGATCGTTGATCCATCTGAGGGCTGGAACCGGCGCCGCCGTCCATACAATGTGATCGTGAGCAACGACGAACACTCCCCCGCCTGGCTGGTCGAGCCGTCCGGTCCGTTGCGCGGTGAGGTGAAAGTGGCGGGGTCAAAGAACGCCGTCACAAAGCACATGGTGGCTGCGGTGATGGGGTCGACTCCGTCGGTGATCGAGAACATCCCCGACGTCGGCGACGTCCACATCACTGAAGCAATCCTGCGGTCACTTGGAGTAGGCGTTGAACGGACCGACGACCGCATCGAGATTCATCCTGCAGACGAGATCGGCTCAGAGGTGTCGGTCGAGTACACGGGACTGAACCGTATTCCCATTCTCATGCTCGGACCGCTGCTCCATCTCCGCCACGAAGTCTTCGTTCCTCTGCCAGGCGGGGACCGGATCGGTCGTCGACCGGTGGACTTCCACGTCAGCGCCCTACGCGCGATGGGGGCGGAAATCGAGGAGAGCGACGAAGGGATCCATGCTCGATCTCACGGTTTGAAGGGCGCTCAGATCGAACTGCCCTATCCGTCGGTCATGGCAACCGAGACGGTGTTACTGGCGGCGGCCGTAGCCGAGGGACGGACAGTGCTGTCCAATGCCGCCACCGAACCGGAGATCGTCGAGTTGGCCCTGTTCTTACAACGGATGGGCGCCCGGCTGGAGCAACGGCCGGGCCGCCAATTCGTAATCGAAGGGGTCCCCACCCTGCGAGGTGCACACACTCGCCTGCAAGGGGACCGATTGGAGGCCTTCTCGTATCTGGTGGCGGGTCTGATCACCGGCGGCAACGTGCGGGTGGCGGGATGCAGCCAGGACCGTCTGGTGACAGCAATCACAACTCTCAGCCGGATGGGAGCCGTGCTGGACGTCAATGACGACTGGATCACAGCCTCGTCGAGCGGCCTTAACCCGGTTGCGGTCCACACCGACACCCATCCAGGGTTCATGACGGACTGGCAGTCACCTCTGCTGGTCCTGATGACCCAGGCCGACGGAATGTCGGTGCTCCACGAGACCGTCTTCGAAGATCGAGTCCGGTATCCGGCTTCCGTCGTTCGGGCGATGGGCGGAGAGGTCGAGCTATTCGACACCTGTCTCGGGGGACCGGCCTGTCGCTTCCACGACACCAACTCGGTGCACTCTGCGGTGGTGCGGGGCGTATCGAAACTGCGCGGCGCAAATGTCGAAATCCCCGACGTCAGGGCAGGATTCTCAGGCGTGATCGCCGCTGCGGTCGCCGAGGGCGCCTCCCGCATCGGCGGAGTCAACCACCTCGAGCGCGGCTACAACAAGCCTCTCGAAACCTTCCAATCTCTCGGCCTCAACCTCGAACGCGTCGAGGCCTGAAGTTCGGATTCCGTGGGTACGAAGAGTCGAGCCCCGCGAGATGGCGGGTGGGCGGAGAGGGAGGGATTTGAACCCTCGAGGAGGCTTTAAACCCCCTACTCGCTTAGCAGGCGAGCGCCTTCGACCACTCGGCCACCTCTCCCAAAGAGCCCCAGGCATCACCTGGGGCGAGGTCAGGGTACAGACGGGCTCACTCTCCCGCCAGAACGACGGCGGCCGACGTTCCTCAGACCCACCCGGCACATCCGGATCTCGGACACCAGGGGCCGAACCGATTGCAGCGCACGGCGCCCAACCTATAGGACAATGGATTATGAAATGTGAAGAGGGTGCGGCGCTGATCGCCGCAGAAGTCGGGGCCACACGTCTCTGGGGTCACACACCGACGCCGGCCGACGAATGAGCGAACTCCGTCTCGACGCCCGTGATCGGGCCGCACAACGGGGGGAATTGGGCGAGGCGTCCAGGCACGCCATGGAGATCGTCGTGGCCTACGGCGAGATGGTGGGTGCCACCCGGCTCATCGATGTGACCTCCGCCCACATCGACGCCTGCCTGCATCACGGGCTCGCAGGTGTCGAGTTCGCCGAGTTCCTTCGTGACCGAGGAGGGCGCGTGTCGGTCCCTTCCACTCTCAATGTGTCGTCGTTGGATCTCCTTCATCCCGAGTTGTATCGGGGAGATGACACCGTCCGGGCTGAGGCACGACGGATGATGGATGCCTACGTCGAGATGGGTTGCACTCCGACCTGGACGTGCGCGCCGTACCACCTGCCGGTGAGACCCGGCCTCGGAGAGCATGTGGCGTGGGCTGAGTCGAACGCCATCGTCTTCGCCAACTCGGTGCTGGGCGCCCGCACTGAACGCTATGGCGATTTCTTCGACATTGCGGCCGCCATCGTCGGGCGGGTACCGGACGCCGGACTCCATCGGGCCGAGAACCGGTACGCCGACAATGTCGTAGACGTCACCGAACTCTTCGCCGCGGATCGATCAGAGGTGCTTTACCCAGCCGTGGGGCTGCTGATCGGCAAGCTGATGGACGGCATTTCCGCCATCGTGGGCCTGCCTGACGACACAACCGAAGACCACCTGAAGGCGTTGGGAGCCGCCGGGGCGACCACCGGCACGATGGCCATGTTTCATGCGGTGGGCCTCACCCCTGAGGCTCCCGATCGCGTTGCGGCCCTCGGAGGGTCGACGAAACTCCCAGAGCTTCACTTCACTCGACAGATGGCGATAGAGGCCCTCCGAGGCCTGACGACTCGCAGCGAAGCGCCCCTCGTCGGGGTGAGCATCGGCACCCCTCACTTCTCAATCTCCGAGATGCGTCGCACCGTGCAGATCCTCGGCGACCGCGCGATCGACGCTCGCATCGACTTCTACGTCTCCACCGGTCGGGAAACGTACGCAACAGCGCGTTCGGAAGGTCTGGTCCAAAGACTCGAGGAGGCAGGCGTCGACATCGTCGTAGACACCTGCACCTATGTGACACCCATTCTCCGCAAACTGAACGGAGCCGTCATGACGAACTCGGCCAAGTGGGCGTATTACGCCCCTGGCAATCTCGGCGTCGATGTCGTCTTCGGCTCGCTCGAGGATTGCATCGAGTCGGCAGTCGCCGGAAGGGCGGTCCATGGCGAATCTGGCTGGATATCGTGATCGATATCCCAGCTTCGGTTCTCTTCGAAGGCGATGCGGCCGGCGAAGTGCTGGTCCTCGACGAGCCGCTGTCGTTCTGGGGGGGAGTCGACCGGGAGTCCGGCGTGATTATCGACGTCCACCACCCCCAGCAAGGCCAGGTGGTCACGGGGAAGGTCGTTGTGATGGCCATCGGGCGCGGCTCGTCGTCCAGTTCGAGTGTGTTTGCCGAGCTGATCCGGCTCTCGATCGCACCTGCCGCTGTCGTTCTGACGGAATTCGACCACATCCTTGTGCTCGGGGCGATCGTGGGCAACCTGCTGTACAAGCGTCGGTGTCCATTCGTGCGGATCGACCCTGCCGACGCCGCCCGACTGGCAACTGGGCAGCGCGCCACCATCGACGCTGCCGGCCTACACGCCACGGGTCTCGACTGATCTCGATTCGATGCAGGAGGCGGTCGCAGAACCACCGCCTCATCGGGAGAGGGCGATCGCCACGGTCACGGCGGCGATACCGATCGCCTCCCCCAGACTCGGGAACTGACCGAGCGCGAGTAGCCCCACAAGGGTGGCAACGACCGGCAGCAGCGACTGGAGCACGGCGAATCGTCCCCGGTCGATTCGGACAAGGACAACCTGGTCGATGGCATAGGGAATGGCGTTGGACAGGAGACCGGTGGCGATGGCGGCCGCACCCAGTAAGGGGAATGCGATAGCCGCACCGAGGCCGCCCGCGGCTACCGGGGCGATGACCAAGGCGCCAATCAGCATGCCCACCCCCAGGCCGTCCACGCCTGATCCTGAATGAGCGACACGAGCACCAAACACGATGTATCCCGCCCAAAACCCAGCGGCCAGAAGGGCAAAGGCGACGCCGGGGAGCGTTCCTTCTGGCGACACCCCCGCGATGAGAATCACCCCTGCCAGGGCAAGCACCAAGGCACTCCGCCTTCGCGGGCTACGGGCACTGAGCGCAGCCACCGCCACCGGGCCGAGGAACTCGATGGCGGCTGCATTGCCGAGCGGAAGCCGCTCTATGGCCAGGTAGATGCTCAGATTCATCGCCGCGAGGAACGAACCGAAGAGCCCGGCCCGGATCAGGGCCTCCCGATCCCACTGGCGCTGCCACGAGCGTCGAACCAGAACGAGGATCACACCGGCACCCAACACCCGAAGAAAAGCGACTGTGGGCGCCGGGATCGTCGCAAACAAGATGACGGCAATGGCCGCCCCGACGTATTGACTGATCGCGCCGAGCGCGAAGATCGGCTCAGGGCGCCAACCGTCGGGGAGCCGCCACGTTTCGATACGGCTTTCAGCCATCA
>JBGTKD010000198.1:0-10906 GCA_041744795.1 Acidimicrobiia bacterium | reverse complement strand
CGGCCGGCCTGTTTCTTTTTCGTTCCCTCCGGGACCGCCCCCCAACACTTGCTCGCCCAAACGGCGAGCTCCCGAGGGGGAGAGACTGTTCCGCCAATTTGTCCACCCAGGAGCGCAGCGACGTTGGGGGGACCGGCCGGCGTAGCCGGCCGAGGGGGGCGGTGAGCGAAGCGACCCCGTCGACCACTTCCGTACCCGCGCTTTCGCGAGCTCAAGCCCCTTTCAAATCGGCAAGATCGGGAAAACATTGCAGCGCTGGTAGCCTTTCCCGACAGGTCTCCCCATCCGATAGCGCGTTATTCGGCGCGCGAAGGAATGCTTCGTGATTCGACTTCAAAACGTCACCAAGGTGTACGAAGGTGGCACGGTGGCCGCCCACGATGTCAACCTCGACATCCAACGCGGCGAGTTCGTGTTCCTCGTCGGACCCTCCGGGTCGGGCAAGTCCACACTGATCCGTTTGATGCTTCGCCAGGAGCCGATCACCCGCGGCACCATCTGGGTGGCGGGCAAGGACATCACCACCATGCCCCGCTGGAAGATCCCGTTCCTTCGGCGTTCGATTGGCACCGTGTTCCAGGATTTCAAGCTTCTGCCGAACAAGACGGTCTCAGAGAACGTCGCGTTCGCACTTGAGGTGCTGGGCCGGCCCCGCTCGGTGATCCGCCCGCAGGTGGAACAGGTGCTGGACTTGGTTGGCCTCTCTGACAAGGGCGACCGCTACCCCCGTCAGCTTTCGGGTGGCGAGCAGCAGCGCGTGTCGGTAGCAAGGGCCTTCGTCAACCGACCTCCGATCCTCGTGGCAGACGAGCCGACCGGAACCCTGGATCCGGCCACGTCGGTCGGCATCATGAAGCTTCTGGACCGGATCAACCGGACGGGCACCACCATCGTGATGGCAACCCATGACCACGCCATCGTCGATGCGATGCAGCGCCGAGTTGTGGCTATCGAACGAGGTCAGGTGATCCGCGACGACCGGTCCGGGCGCTACGAGTCGGCCATGCGGGCCACAACCGAACTCCCTGCCGTCGAAGGTCTCGATGTTCAAACCGAGTACGAAAATCTGGCAGCGGTCGTCGAGGCTCGAGAGCAAGAGGAAGAGGAATGAGCCGCTTCGCATTCCTCGCTCGGGAAGCGTTCATCAATCTCCGTCGCAACGCGTTGGTTGTCACCGGTGCCGTCCTCGCGGTGTTCATCTCGTTGACCCTCGCCTTCGGAGCCCTTGTCCTGAACGAACTACTGAGGATCAACACCCTCGCATGGCAGGAGGGCACGCATGTCGTGGCTTTCCTCAACGACCCAGACCAGGGAGGCCTCGATCCTTCCGGCCAGCGCGCTCTTATGACAGAAGTCGGACAGTGGGAACAGATCCAGAACATCCGTTATGTCGATAAAGCCGAGGCTTTCGTTGAGTTCCAGACCCTCTTTTCCGATCGCCCAGACTTTGTCGAGTCGATCGATCCATCGATCCTCCCTGCCTCTTACCGCATAGAGCTGACCAGCATTGACCTGTACCGCGACGTCGTCTTCCAGCTTCGTACCCTCCCGGCCGTGCGCGAGGTTCGCTCGTTCGGTGAACAGATCGACCAGTTGTCGAGTCTGAGCAGCGTCCTCAACTTCCTGGGGTTGGGCCTTGCGCTTGTCCTTGGCGCCTCCGCGGTCATACTGATCGCGAATACCATCCGTATGGCCATTTACGCCCGCCGTGATGAGGTGTCGATCATGAAGTTGGTCGGTGCATCGAATTGGTTCATCCGAGTGCCGTTCCTTCTGGAAGGGCTGATCGAGGGCATCCTCGGTGCGGGCCTCGCCGTTCTTACCGTCTGGATCGCTTCGCAGAACCTGCGTGGTGTTGGCGATTCGATCCAGCTCCTGCGATTCAATATCGAAGACGTCTTCTTCCTGCGCTGGGGGATCGTCTTCATCCTGTTCGGGGCAGCCGCCGGTGTGCTCGGATCCCTTTTGGGTCTGCGTAAGTACCTGCGGGAAGCGGAGTCGAAGCCAGCCGCCACATGAGGCGGTACCTCACTCTCGGCGCGGTGGCGCTAATTGCCGTCTCCTTGGTAATTCCAGCAGGAGCCCACACGGCTCATGAGGAACTTTCAGACGTACAACAGGAGATCGAATCCCTCGCCGCCCAGATCAACAAGAACCGGGCGGAGAGCGCCAGGGTCGGTGAACAGCTCACCGCTGCCCGCGGCCAGCTAGAAGTTGCCCACGCGGCGCTGGGTGTGGCCGAGGCCAACGTCGCGGCCAAACAGGCTGAGATCGCAGCCCAGGAAGAGCGGGTGACAGAACTCCAAGCTCAGCTCCGTTCGATCGAGTTGCAGCTCTTGGAGACCAAACAAGCCATCGATGTGACTGCCCGTTCGCTCTCACTCCAGGCGGTGGAGCTCTACATGAACGCGGCTATGCCCGTCGGTGCGACGGTGCTGGGGTTCGAGACGATCGGCGATCTCGCGGTCGGGCTCACCTATGCCGATGGGGTTGCATCGAATTCGGAGAACCTTCTCAATAGCTTCGAGTTCCTTCGCGCTGAAGAGGACCGCCAAAGGGTCGCAGTCGAGATGAACCGCTCGGAGGCCGAAACGATCCTTCTGGAACTTGACGCTGAGCGCTTGGTGCTGGAACAGGAACTCGAAGCGGTCGAAGCCCTACGTGCTTCGGCTGAGGCCGAGCTAGCGAATGTCCAGGCGCTGCTGTCGAGCATCCGCAACGACATAGCTGCCGCCGAGCAGCACAAGGGCGGTTTGGAGGAAGAGGCTGCCCGAATCAAGGCTGAGATCGCCGCGGCGTCGCGTAGCGACGGCGTGGCCCCCGGCGTGTTGAGGTGGCCGGTCACTGGTTGGATCAGCTCCTATTACGGCTGGCGAGTTCACCCGATCTTCGGCACGCGTCGCATGCATACCGGCATCGACCTCGCGGCGATCGGCGGCACGCCCATATACGCCGCCGAATCTGGGACCGTGATCATCTCAGGAGTGCGAGGTGGATACGGGAACACGGTTGTCATCGACCACGGTGGGGGACTGGCCACTTTGTATGCCCATCAGTCCAGAATCACGGTGCCCGTCGGCTACAAGGTTGCAGCAGGCGAGCGCATCGGATTCGTTGGATGTACCGGCTATTGCACCGGAGACCACCTTCACTTCGAGGTCCACGTGAACGGCAAGCACGTTGACCCTCTCGGATATCTGCGTGGCTAAGAAGAAGTCGGACGGTCTGAAAGTCGTCGCCTCGAACCGCAAGGCTCGTCACGACTTCGAGATCCTCGACACGTACGAGGCGGGAATGGTCCTCCACGGCTCAGAGGTCAAGAGCCTGCGGGACGGCAAGGCCACGATCAAGGACTCGTTTGCCCACGTCAAAGACGGCGAGGTTTACCTTGTTGGCCTCTACATAGGACCGCACGGATTCTCCCGCGACGGGGGCCACGCGCCGGAACGCACGAGGAAGCTGCTGTTGAACCGGCGGGAGATCGACCAGATCGCGGGCAAGCTCGCCGAGCGGGGTCTAACGCTGGTGCCGCTGCGGATTTACTTCAAAGAAGGCAAAGCCAAGCTCGAGTTGGGGCTCGGGCGGGGGAAGCGCACGCACGACAAGAGACATGCGCTGCGGGACAAACAGCAGCAGCGGGAGATGGATCGGGCGGTTCGCTCTCGAAGACGAGAATGAGTGAAGGCGGGCCTTCCGGCCCGCCTTCACTATCCCTGGCTGAAATGTGACCTCAGCTATCTGAGTCCGTACTGGCTTTCGGTCCGCCCTTGGTGCCCGCCCACGAAGGGGGACCACCGGCCGTCTCGCTTCCGGCGAAGTCGGGCTTGCCGTTACCGGCCCATGCGGGCTTGCCGTTGTCGGCGTCTTCGCCTTCGACGTCGTCTCCGCCGCGCTTGGAATTGAACGAGCAGAAGGTTGCCGCCACGTTCAGGTCCGGGTGCTCAGAGCCTTTCTGGCCCCAGTCTGACTGGGCGATGTAGCGAAGGATGCATCCCTTACCGGGACCCTCGAAACCCTTAGCGAAGGCCGACACGAATGAGCCGTGATTGAGTTCGCCCGCCTCGTTGCGGAAGACCTCGATCTCCTGGAGGTCTCCGCATCCGCCGGTCTCTGCGTTGAGGCTGCAGACGTGGTAATTGATGTACGCAGTCTCGGCTCCGATCGTGACGTCGGCCCAGAAACTGGTGTTGGCCTCGGGCGTGGTGTCGTCGTGCTCAACCGCCCAGGCAACGGCGGAGGTTCCCCCGAACATCAGTGCCAGAACTGTGACGATTAGGAATTTTCGTGTTCTCAAAATTCTCCTTGTGGTCACTCTGCGTGAGATAGGTCCACTGTGAGCGGTCATTGTTACACAAATGGCTTTCAGTACGAGAGTCTTTCTCGGTACACTGGTGTTACGCATAGGGGGTGTACTGGTTTCGACGTTGAGTGTCGAAGCGACGGAAGCGAGCCGGGGACGGTCGGAGCCTCGTCAACAAACCGCCAACCAAACAATAAGTGCTGAAGACAACTTCGCACTGGCCGCTGCCTGATTAATACTCGGTAGTAGCCCGTCTGACCGGAGGGTGCCCGCCCCGCCGGACCCAGGCGCCGTAATGCGGGACGCTGCCGCTGGAGGCCGGGACCAGCGGCCTAAGACAATTCCGGCTTTGGTGATCGGGTACGAGCCATCGGCGTCCGAGCCACCGAGAACTTACAGATGGCTGCGCTCGGAGATGCCGTCGTGGAAGACTTAGCGGACCGGGGTTCAACTCCCCGCACCTCCACCCAGGCGTGTTCGCAACTGCGGACACGGTGTGTTCGCCGATCGGGCCGATCGGACCGCGTTTTGCGGTTTAGGGGGCCCGATCGGTGTTTTTTTCCGGTCGACCGCGGGTCCCGCGACGGGGGATTGGGTTTGCGTGCGTTCCGGCGGTGTCCGAGGCATGTCACGACGCGACGAATTCACCCTGGCGGGTGAGCGGTGGCTGGGGAGAAGAGTGCGCTACTCGAGGAGATTGAAGTCGCGACCGATCTGTGGTCGGTGCTGCGCGATTTGCGCCTCGATGCTGCGGCGCTTTCTCGGGTCATCGGGCGGGACGATCGGAACGGTGTCGACAATCCGCAAACGCTTCATGGGTTCGTCGACCAGGTCGACGCTCACGGTTTCGGGATGATCGTTCCAATTTTGCATGATGTGGGCGTTGACTCCCGCGAACGTGAAAGCGAGGTAAAAGTTGATGTTGCGGCTGCTGAGTTGCTTGATGAAGCCCCGGGAAATGTCGACGTATCCGCCTTTCAGGAGTCCGTTGACAGTTTCGGTCTGGTTGCGACGCGCATACGACCCGTGCCATGCGACTGTGAACGGGTGGGTCTCTTGGGCAAACGGGAACTCTTTTGGCCGAGATGTTATGGATCGAGCACAACAGCCCTGCTTATCGCGGGTGATCATTGGATAGTGGATGGGGAGTCGGAGACTGCCTGGGTCGTCATTCGAGCGTAGGCGTTCGCCAATGGGGTTCCGCCATCTTTGGTTGCCGCTACTAGTTGTTCCATTTGTCGTGTATCGGTAGTACTTGGCACGTTCGGTGAAGCGCTCACTCGACTTCGCGCGGCCTTCCTTGTCCAGGTTGTGTCCGGGCTGCGGGATGTCCTGAAGTTTCCGTGGTGTGTGTTCGGAGTAGGGCATGCCGCAAATGATCTTGGTGCCACCGGGCCCGTTCTTCACGGCGCATTGGCTGCCCACGGGGCGAAACGTGGTGGGGGTGTCGAAGGCGATACGGTTGGTGAGCGTGAAGTACTCAGCGGTGGAGTATCCGGGATCGACAATGACATCAGATCCGTACCCGTTCTCTTTCGCGTCTGCGATCAGCGCCAGGCCTGTGAGGCCGCGATTGGTGCCGGCGGGAACGATGGCTGCACCGACGATGACGGAGGGAATAGGCGGGCCGAGTGTCGTGTATGAGTAGCCATCGGTAGACGCAATGACGGGCAGAGCGATTAGGAGATGGCCCTCTCTTCCGTTGTACGGTCCGGAGGGCTGGGAGGCCGTGGCGGTGCGGTATCCCGCCCGAGCGCCTGTATCCTTCGTATAGATCTTCCGGCCGTCGGGTCCGATGCCTAAAACTCGGGCGCTGCGGCCAGTCTTCTCGAGCGCTTTGACATTCTCCTGGTGTACGACAGCCGCCCGGTTGTTCTCGTCGTAGTTGCCATCGAGGTCGAGAGTCTCGACGCCGCTGTGGAGGCGGCCCCAGGATTCGATGGCGGTACCGTCCATTCCGACCGCGCTTCCTTCGAGCAGTTCTGGAGGGTTCGGAGCGTTCAGCACCTGTGCCATCCACCAATGCTGGTTGATGTTCTCGGTAGTGCCGTCCTCATTTGTGTGCGTCCACCCTGATTCGAGCGCGACGGCGACCATGGCGATCCGCTTTTGCACCATCGAGTACTTGTCCGTGACGTTGATGAAGTCAGGAGATCCGAGTTGTGCTCGCATCGACTGGGGCATTCCGTTGATGATCCTGGTCACATCCAGGTGGCTTGCCTGGTGGTCTGGCACGAGCGCGTTAGCCATGAGTGCAACGCAGAGCAGTTCCCATGAGAGATTGTTGGCACGGTCACTTCGGTGTGGGAAGTGGGCTTCCAAGACGGGAACCACACCACTTCTCCGCACCAGGAGGGCAGCCCTTTCAAGGGTTCCGATTCGCACCGTTGTCGGCCCGTTGACTCGACAGCGTCGTTGACGTGGAAGATCACGACGAGCGATCACGATCCACCTCGTAGTAGCCGTGCAACCTCGATCTCGCCGCGTCGCTTGAGATCTGGTGCGAAGTCGTCGAAGGCACCCGGCAGCTTCACTCCGACGGCATCGAGAACGTCGCCGAAGTGCACAGCGTTGAGCACCGCCAATCGCCAGGTGGATTGGAGGCGGCGGGTATCGACTTTCAGGCGGCCGCCGTCTATGACGAGTTGCGAGGCGAGCGAGTTCCCAGCGTTCTTTCCGGTGTTGGTCCCCAGCAGCGGCCTATCGCCTGCAAGGGCGGCGAGTTCCAACACTTCCTCTTCGAACTCGTAGCGGACCACGACTAGCCGATCCTGTTCCGGTTCACGGATGGCCACGTATCCGTCGCGATCCTCCACATGCGGACCACGTATCGTCAGGTTTGTGGGAGGGACGATGCCCGCACCAGCACCGAGAGCAACGAGCCCCCTCCCCGCCAGTCCAAGATCACTGGTCGCCTGGCGTCGAATATCACGGACGATCGTCTGCATCTCGCTTTCGGTGTATGGGCGGGCCTTTTTGCGACGTCTGACCGGCTTGTCGATCGGTTTCCACGGTGCCTTGCGTGTGAGCTGAGGTCCGATCTGTCGGAGGGCAGCTCGGACGGTTGCTCTTGTCCCGTCGGATGCCTTCAACTGCCAGACGAAGCTCTCGACCGTGTCCGGGTGAAGGATTTTCTCGATGTCTAGATCGTCTCCGCGTCCTTGGGCGTAGAGCGTGATTTGGGCCAGGTCCCGGACATATTTGGCGTAGGCCTGAGGCGGAATGTCGGCTAAGCGAGCGGCATGGAGGCGAACGAACGCGCCGATGGGGCCGTCCCACTCAGAGGTAGGAACGGCTGCTGGCCGATAGTTCGCCAGCCACGCCGCGCTTGGATCACTTCGATTCTCAAGGCGGCGCGCGGCAGCGTCCAAAGTCAAGATCGTGCGGATGGTTCCGTCCTGAAGTTTGCGGGTTGAGTTCTTTGTCATTCAGCGGACCGTGAAGAAATCGGTACCGCCGGCAGTTAGTTTCTTTGAGCTACGCGATATTTCCGCGTACGATACGATGCGACCCCGACAACTCCCTGAACATGGACGCCGCTTTTAAACCAGCCACCTACCTCGTAAAACCGGCCGACTTCGGCAAAGTCGATGAACCTGAGTGGACTGCGACGGTCGGCGGCGACGAGGGAATCCGTTATGCAGCCCTCATCCAGCACCGAATTGTTCGAGCGCTAAGGGAGAAGGCCGGCGATCGTCATCCAGCCGAGTACTTGGCGCTCCTACTAGAAGAGTCCAGCCGCAAGCCGTACCTCAGTCGCAAGATTCACGGACGCCTCCCGCTCACCTTCGCTGAACTCACCAACTGGATCGTTATACTCGGGCTCGACCCGGGACCAACTTTTGAATTACCGGGCATAACTGCGCGCCCGGCGAAGCGCTAGCCGGACTGCGAGAGGCGTCGG
Organism: Acidimicrobiia bacterium; assembly: GCA_041744795.1. Classification (GTDB taxonomy): domain Bacteria; phylum Actinomycetota; class Acidimicrobiia; order Spongiisociales; family ZC4RG35; genus DATHWB01. The sequence goes on along the minus strand of JBGTKD010000198.1, from coordinate 2,702 downwards.
ATCCGGACGGGCATCGAACCTGGATGCTCCGGTGATCCGACACGTCGACCGCACGGGACCCACAGGTAAGGATCCTCGGGTCGTGCGCACCCGTGCCGTGTCGGCGTTCATCGGTTACTCCACCAGGCGTTTCCCAATGGCTATTACGAACCGTCCAGGCTCAGGCGGGGTAGGCCATCGACGATGTCCAGCGTCCTCATCGAGACGGTCACTACCTGTCCCACAAGGTCGAAGATATAGGTCGGGTTGCCGTGTTCGAGTCCCCAGTCATTGGGGTCGTTGGTGATCCCCGATTTCTTGTCGGTGCGAATGCGGTTCGTTTCCAGCACCCAATCCAGGGCCGAACGGGCACCAAGTTGGTACTCGTGTACACGCTCGGGGATGTTCGTGATCTTGATGTGATCGTTGTAGACGATGGCGGTCTTGTCGTCGTTGGCGTAGCGCATCTTGGTGACCCCGTACAGCTCCTCGGGTGCCATGTCCAGACTCTCGGCGATCTCGTAGTCGAGGCCAGGCCAAGGTTCCAGCTCCTCGTACTCCGTGTGGAGGTGGGCTAGCTCTCGGCCTGCTCGGCTGAACTCCCAGAAGTCGGCCGCCGTGTCTACCTGCGGGATGTGCGGTAGCGACTTCTTCAGGTCGGCGGCGTACGTCTCCCGGTAATCGGGAGAGTGGAGGATGCCGTAGACATAGAAGAAGATGTCGTCCTTGGTGATCTCGGGGTCGAGAGCTCGGTATTCGCCGAGAGCATGGTCGGTGACGTTGTGATGCCGGGTCGGTTCCGATTCCAGCAACGAACCCTGAGGGGCATTCTTCGTTGGAGCGTTGTAGATCCATCTCGGGAAGTTGGCAGCGTTGCCAAGCAGTTGCACGTCCGGTGTGGATGCGGTCATGAATGTTGTGAAAGGCTGCTCGAATCCGAGGCCGCGCACCCCGATGGTCAGGTTTTCCGTGCCGTCAGTGGGGTAGACCCTCGGGAGCTGGTAGATCGTGTTGTTGTGCGAATAGGCGGAGTTGGTGTGACGGCGGTGAAAGGGCCGATATGTGCCGACCATGAAGTTGGCGTCGGCGAGGGAGTACTCCCTGCCCTCGGCCAGCCGCCGGAAGTCTGCGCGGTCCCAACTGAATTTCTTCGGGTCGAGGTCAACGAATTTCTTTGCTACCTCGGCCCTTTCCTTCTGGGTCCCAGACAGGCCTGAATGCGTGTCGCGAAATGCTTCGACCTGAGCGTTGTAGTGGTCGATCATGCGTCGGGTATTGGCTCCGAGATTTAGGCGGCTGGAGTTCCAGTTCCAGGCGTCGCGGGTCGTAAATATTCCGCGAGTTCGGAGTGAAAAGACTGAATGGCCGTCGTCCGCGTGTGCCGGGAGGTGGTTCGTGAATGAGCCGGTTCGCTGGTTGGTCCAGTCGCCGTGTTCGTTGGGAGTGAGTTTGCGCCAGGCCACCTGCTCGAGTTTCGGATCAGTGACGAGGTCGCGGGCGAGGATGTCCAGTTTCCTCTCGCGGCTGAGGTAGTCGCCTATGTCCCGGTAGTGGAGTGAGGCTCCTGGGTCTAGTACGTCGCCTGGTTTCTTGATGAGGAGCATGATGGCGACGGTGGCTCGACTGCCACTGCCGAAGATCTTCCCGCCCTCACGCCGTGAACGCTCCCCAGCCGTCCGTTGGTTGCCGCGGAGGTTGTAGATGTAGATGTGGTGGAACTCGTCGGTGAGGGTGAGGCGGAGGCCGTCGGCGGTGTTGCCGTCGATGTAGCCACCGTTGGTGACGTAGGTGACGATGCCGCCGCTGGGGGAGTGCAGTATCCGGTTGGAGGCCCAGCGGATTGCTCGGATGTAAGAGTCGTACAGACTGTTCTTCAGTGTTGCTGTGGAGCGGGCGGCGTAGGTTTCGCCGATGGAGCCGTCGAGCTTGGGGTAACCGCGGTTCGGCGCGTTGTCGTTCTGCGACGACTGGCCCGCCGAGTAGGGCGGGTTTCCGATGATGACCCGTAGGTCGAGGTGGCGTTGACGATCTGCGCGTTCGTTGTTGATGGGGAATACGTCGAGAGCGCCGGTTCCTTCTCCGGTTTCCCCGAGTTGGAAGGTGTCGGTGAGGACGATGCCGGGGAATGGATGGTGGGTGCGGTCTTCCTCGCTCTGGGCGACTAGTTGGTTGTAAGTGGTTTCGATGTTGACGGCAGCGATGTAGTAGGCGAGGAGCAGAAACTCGTTGGCGTGAATCTCGTTCTGGTACTTCCGATTGAGGTCGTCAGCTCCGATGAATCCGGATTGGAGAAGGCGGGTGATGAACGTCCCCGTGCCGGTGAAAGGGTCCAGGATGTGGACACCCTCGTCAGTCAGGGATGCGTCGAAGTGCTCGGTGAGGGCGGCTTGGGTGGCTCGGATCATGAAGTCCACGACCTCGACTGGCGTGTAGACGATCCCGAGCGAGTCGGCGGTCTGGGGGAAAGCCTTCTTGAAGAATCGCCCGTACAGGTCCTTGATGATGGTCTGGCGGGCCTGTCCGTCTGAGGGTGGGATGCCTTCGACTCGACGTTGTACTGAGCGGTAGAAGTCGTCGAGGTTGCGGGTTTCGGTGTCGAGATTGTGAGCTTCGAGGACCTCTACCATTCGCTGCATTGCCTGGGCGACCGGGTTGTTGGCCTCGAACACGTCAGAGCCGAACAGCGCGTCGAAGATCGGTGATGTGATGAGGTGTTGGGACAG
>JBGTKD010000197.1:0-4077 GCA_041744795.1 Acidimicrobiia bacterium | reverse complement strand
TGCTCACGGCGGGCGCAGTCGGGCTCCTCGTAAGCCTCGCTCCGCCCTTCCTGGCCGCCGCACAGACGTCGACAGCGCTTTGGCTCGTCGCGATGCACGCCGTGACCGCCATCCCCGTTCTCGGCGCGCTCCACGCCGCGCTCCCCTCGCGGCGTCAACCTGCAAGCGCAGACCGACCAGCCAGTCGCCCGCACCGAATGACAGGGCGCCCGCCAGCACGTGACCTGGGAACGGAGAGCACACCATGAACCAGCACCCCGCCAACATCCTTATCACCGGTGCCACCGATGGCATCGGTTACGAGACCGCTCGACAACTCGCCGACCGCGGGCACCGAGTCACGATCGTCGGCCGCGATCCCGACAAGGGCCATGACGCCGCCCGAAGCCTCCACGTCGCCACCGGTAACGACCAAGTCTCTTTCGAACCCGCCGACCTGTCCTCCCAGGAACAGATCCGCGACCTAGCCCGACGCGTACGCGCCTCCCACGACCGGCTCGACGTGCTCGTGAACAATGTCGGTGGGTTGTTCACCGACCGGTGGGAGACCGTTGACGGCATCGAGGCGACGCTCGCCCTCAGCCACCTTGCCGGCTTCCAACTCACCAACGAGCTCCTACCCCTGCTGAAGACGAGTGCCCCGGCCCGCATTGTCAACGTCAGCACCGGAGCGGCGTCGCGCGGCGACCTTCGGCACGGGAAGTTCACCGAGCCCCAGCCGTACCACGGACTCCAGATTTACGCCGACGCCAAACTGGCCAGCCTGGCATGGACACTCCACCTAGCTCGCGAACTGGACGGCACTGGCGTCGTCGTCCACGCCGTCGACCCCGGCGGCGCCGACACAGACATGCAGCGCAACACGCCGCTCCCCGCACCCCTCCGAGCTGTCACCCGCCTGCTCCGCCCTCTCCTCCGGCTCGCCTTCCCCATCGATAAAGCGGCCCACAGCTCCGTGGTCGCCGCCACCGACGACCAACTCGCTGCCAACACCGGGCTCTTCCTCAATCGCGAGGGCCGCCCGAAGCGACCACCTGAACAGGCCACCGATCGCACACTCCAGGATCAGGTCGCCCAGATCAGCGCCAATCTCATCGAAACACTCGAGGCCCAGCCCTGACACTGAGCTAGACGCCGCAGAAGAGATCGGCGCGCTCTCGACCTTGCGGCAACCGACTTGGGACCTCAGCACAAGCTCTTGCCAGAAGGATCTCGACCGCGTCTTCCGGGTGCCCAGCCGTCGACTGAAAGCACGCCTCCCCAGAGCGTCAGCCGACCATCCGTTCAGGTAGGGTGAGGCGAGCCCCGGCGACCAGCGCGGCTCAGCCCCGTCCAGATCCCTGCCTCCCGGTACAGGCTCGAACACCTCATCCCACAGCGGCGAAGTCCCTCAATCGGACCTACCGCGCCAACGCCACCGGACGCGCACCTGCGTCGCCCCTTCATGGACTCGGGCCTCATCAGACGGGTCGAGAGTGCACCCGATGGTCTAGGTCCGACAGTCAGGGATGGCCCATCAAGCCGAAGGAACGCCACGGCGGCTCCAGCCTGACGAACGTCGGGCGTTTTCTCGCGCCTTATCCTGCACTTTGTCATGCAGCACCGGGTCTCTAGCTCAATTGGCAGAGCAGCGGGCTTTTAACCCGTTGGTTGTGGGTTCGAGTCCCACGGGACCCACTGACCGGTTCGCCTTCCGTTAGTTGACGATTCGCCAGACCGCGCCAACTTCGTGTCGGAGAACCACGACCCTTCGCCACCGATCGGCGTCAGCCAGTCATGAGCGCGAGAATGGAACCCAGCACGAGGAACCCTACGCCCCACCACTCCATGCGCTCGGGGACCGAGGCTTCGTCGGCGAGTCTCCGGAGGGCGGCGATCTCGCCATCCACAGCGTCAGCAAGTGCCTTGACTCTCGCCCGGACCTCCTGGCCGCCCTTGCGACGGGCTTCGGCCTGTGACCGGATCGAGCCGCTGAGAATCTCGATGTTCTCTTCTAGACGAGCAACGCGCTCCTCAATGGGAGCCTCGGACTGCGCCTTCAGTGGAGGCGTCATGCCCTCGCCTGCCACCGTCACTACAAGGCTGATCGCGCCCGAGCCCTCGGCGGGAGGCTGACTTCGGCGGAGGACGCGAGATGCAAACCAGCCCCACCCCTGCCGTGCCCTGCGCTGCGCCGCCGGGTCCCGGCGGTAAAGGCCGCAAAGGACTAGGAGTGTGCCGAGGAGGGTCAGGCCGGTGGCGATGACAGACAGCATCCCGTGACGTTTGCCACTGACCGGCGACCGGCCAAGGAAACTCACGATGCTGCATGAGACCATCCGGACTCGTAGTCACACGATGGTCGCATCCATTGAGCGACGGCCCCAGATCAGGCTGCGGTCTGCAAACGAATCTGCAAACGCCGAGAAGGTATTGGGACTGCACTAGAGGACACGAACCGACACCGAGTCGGCTCGGAAACCCCACTACTGCCTCGCAGAACGCGACGAGAGGTCACAAACGGAGACGGCGTCCGGCGCACTTTTAACCCGTTGGTTGTGGGTTCGAGTCCCACGGGACCCACTTCGAAACTGCAGGGAGACGACCCCCGGCGACCCCCGGAGGTGGGCCAACCCGCCGGTTCCCGGAGTGTCCGAGCAGGCCAACACGCCGAGTCGCCAGCGCGCCAAGCGGATTCGACCATGAACAAGACGGGCAAGGCCCCAGCCAGAGTTACAACCGCGTAATTCTGTTCGGTTCAATTGATATCGCCCAAACTCGACAACTTTCCTACAGTCATCGGTCATGTCCTCCCGCGGGCGTCCGTCACGAGAGTCCGTATACGAACGGCTCCACAGCCAGACAATCGAGTTGTGGAACCGTATGGGCGGCCTCCCGAACCGCCTGGAAGCCGCCGGGATCTGGCGTGACATCTGGTACGCCGAGGCTCACCACTCAACGGCAATAGAGGGCAACACGCTGATACCGCGCCAGGTGGAGGTGCTCCTGAACGAAGGCAAGGCTGTCGGGAACAAGCAGCTCAGTGACTATCTCGAGGTGAAGGGGTACGCCGACGCAGCGCATTGGGTCTACGGCCAAGCGGACCCCCACCGCTCGCACAATGACATCGTCGCTCTCACCGAGGTCCGCGACATCCACAGAATGGCGCTCGGACCACTCTGGGAAGCCCTCCCCCCACCCGAGGCACTCCCTGAGGAGTCGCCGGGATCCTTTCGACGTCACGAGATAGCGGAGTTCGAAGGCGGGATGAAACCGCCCTCCTGGGTTGAGATCCCGGCACACATGGCCGACTGGCTCAAGCTGGCGAACGACATCACGCCGGGGACCCTGGTGGTAGCCGAGGAGCTCGCCGTCAGCCACAGCGAATTCGAGCGCATCCACCCGTTCCTGGACGGCAACGGTCGCGTAGGAAGGCTGGTTCTCAATCTCATGCTGGTCCGAATGGGCTACCCGCCAGCGATCATCTACAAGAACCAGCGAGCCGCATACCTGCGAGCGCTCCAGCGGGCGGACAACGGGGCCCCGGTGCCCTCGGCGATTTCATCGCACGTGCGATCCTCGACAACCTCTACAAGTTCGTAGTCCCCGCCGTGGCTGGTCCTGCACGGATGGTTCCACTGGCTGCGCTGGCGGACAAGCGCATCAGTCTTTCCGCACTTCGAGTGGCTGCCGCGAGAGGCAGACTCCAGGCGGCGAAGGGTCCTGATGGCCAGTGGCGAAGCTCGCGAAACTGGGTGAATCAATATCTCGCGTCACGCGGCCAGCGGTCTCGCTGATTCGTCAGAAGAAAGCGGGCTTTTAACCCGTTGGTTGTGGGTTCGAGTCCCACGGGACCCACCGCGAGTACCGTCCCGGCGGTGAGCGAACTCGACTTCGTGACCGGTCCAATCGAGGTGATCGGTTGTCATTCCGAGGGTGAGGTGGGCGACGTCATCGTCGGCGGGATCGCCGTACCGCCCGGTGACACAGTCTGGGAGCAGTCGCGGTGGATCGCCACCGACGGACGACTTCGCCAACTCATGCTCAACGAGCCCCGAGGTGGCGTGTTCCGGCACGTCAACCTCCTGGTTCCTCCCA
>JBGTKD010000196.1:0-8101 GCA_041744795.1 Acidimicrobiia bacterium | reverse complement strand
TGGCTGAGGTTGCGGAACTTGCGAGACGACTGACGTGTGGCAAACCAGATCGAACCTGGCTCGAAGCCGGGCGCGACAGCGGCCACATGAGGCTTTCCCCGTTCGTCCACCGTGCCTAGGTAGGCGATCCAGGAGATTGATGTCGCCGCATCCACGAAGCCGCTCCAATCCATCACGGAAGGATAGAAGAGGCTCCGATCCAGACCCATACACTCTGGCCGTGGCCGAAGCAGTTGCACCTCTCCGAGTACCCGCCTTCCGAGCCTTGTGGTTTGCGTCGCTGTTCTCCAGCCTCGGCACGTTCCTTCAGGCGGTGGCGGGGTCGTGGTTGATGCTGGAGTTGACCGGATCCGCCACCTGGGTTGGGCTAATGGTGGCGTCCAATCTGCTTCCGACTCTCTTCCTCGCCGTCTTGGCAGGGGCAGTCGCCGACCTGTTCGACCGCACAAAGGTAATGATCGTCGCCCAGAGTCTTTCGGGCCTGGCGGCGGCGGCGATGGCGTGGGTCTCATTCAGCGGATGGATCACGCCCGGAGTACTGCTTGGACTCGGATTACTCCTGGGAGTGGGCGTGGCGTTCAATCTGCCAGCGTGGCAGTCGTTCGTACCCGACCTCGTACCTCGCGGCATGATCGCTTCTGCGGTGGCGCTCAACTCTGTCGCCTTCAACGTCGCCCGGGCAATCGGCCCTGCCATCGGTGGACTCATCCTTGCGACCTTGGGTGCCGGGGTGGCTTTTGCCGCGAACGCCCTGTCTTATGCGGCAGTCGTGGTGGTACTCGCCACGGTGGGTCGCAGAATCGAGGTCGCGGGCGATCCTGACGGTCATTCGATGACAGAGGCGATGGCCCTCGGACTCCGGTTCGCCCGGTTCACGGTCCCCTTCCGACGGGTTCTCCTCCTCGCCGCGATGTTCGCCATCTGCTCGGCAGTGATCCAGGCCGTACTTCCGAGCCGCACCGAGGAACTCGGTGGATCCGAGTGGACCTACGGGCTGTTGCTCGGGTCGATGGGCCTCGGAGCGCTAGTGGGAGCTTTTACCCGCCCCCGACTCATCCGAGGTCTCGGGGCGCGAGCCGTTCCTGTGTCGATGACAGCCTTCGGGACGTTCGGAGTGCTACTCGGTATCGCTCCTGGAATCGGTGTGGCGATGGGCGCTCTCGTGGCCATCGGGGTGTGCTGGGTGTGGTCGCTAACCACCATGAACGCCACGGCTCAACTGATGGCGCCGGGGTGGGTGCGCGGCCGGGCCATGAGCCTCTACACGCTTTCTTTCGCCGGAATCATCCCGGTGGGGTCGATCCTCGCCGGCGTGGTGGCCGATGCGATCGGGCCAGGCCGGGCTTATGTTCTGTTCTCGATCGGGGCGATCGGTCTCGGCCTCGTAGCCCCCCGTTTTGCCATCCCCGCCCTGGACGACGTTGAGTCCCCCGAATTCGAGCAAGCAACCGCCATACCGGCTCACGCCGATACCGAGGGTGGCCCTGTCATGGTGGCGAACACCTGGAACGTCGACCAAAGATCCCTGGACGACTTCCTGGCCGCCATGCAGACCGTCCGGTTCGTTCGGCTGAGGACCGGTGCATACCGGTGGAGGCTGTACCGCGACGCAGACAACCCGCACCGTCTGACCGAGGTGTTTCTGTGCGCGTCCTGGGAAGAGCATCTTGCCATGCACCGCCGGATTGACGACGCCTCCCGAAACGCTATCCGCCGGGCGATCGCCTTCGACACCTCGGGCAATCCGACGACTCGCCATTTGGTAGCCGTCGACGAGGGCCACCCCGCCGATTGGGAACGCCATTCCCATCACGACCTCCACCGGACGGATGGATCCATCCCCCTCTCCAACACTGACGGCCCCTGACTCCAGGATCAGGGCAACCACCGATTACTGACCCGAGGGCGATCATCCACAATGGCCCTATGACCACCTCGACAATTCATCCCGCTGTGCGAATCATCATTGGTGTCTGTGTGGCCACCGCGGCCGGTTTCGGGGCCTTCGCCGCCTGGCTCGTCGGCATCTTCTCCTACACAGGCTGTTTCATTAGTTGCACCGAGCCCAACCGACTACTCGGCGCGGCACTCATGGCCCTGACGGCAGTTCTCGTCGGGGTATTCGTTGCCGGTGTCGCCTACGCCATCGTGGGCCAACGCCAAATTGTGCGAATCTGGCTCATCGGGACCGCAGTAGGAGCCATTCTGGGCATCGCCAGCCTTGTCTTCTCATAAGGAGGTCCATTGAACTTTCACAGCCTGCGATACGACGTCGACGGCCGAATAGCGACGATCACGCTCGACCGGCCGGATCGCCTCAATGCCATCGACGATCACATGCCGTCTGAGATACGCCAGGCCACAGAGCTGGCCCAGGCCGACCCGGGAGTGCATGTGATCGTGGTCACCGGATCTGGCAGATCCTTCTGTGCAGGTTATGACCTGAAGGAATATGCGGAACGTCCGGACGCCCCGTATAGCCAGCAAATGCCTTGGGATCCGATGGTCGACTTCGAAATGATGTTCCGCAACACCCAGAACTTCATGGCGCTGTGGCGTTCCTACAAGCCGACGATCGCCAAGGTGCGCGGTCATGCCGTGGCCGGCGGTTCCGACATCGCCTTGGCCTGTGACATCGTCGTAATGGCCGACGATGCGCTGATCGGATATCCGCCCGCCAGGGTGTGGGGTTGTCCGACCACGGCTATGTGGGTGTATCGCCTCGGAATGGAACGGGCCAAGCGCATGCTTTTCACCGGGGACCTCATTACGGGTGTCGAAGCTGCGGAGATGGGTTTGGTGCTGGAGTCCGTTCCCGAGGTAGACCTCGATGGCCGCGTGCAGGGTCTGGCCGAGCGCATCGCCGGGGTGCCAAAGAACCAATTGATGATGCAGAAGCTGATGATCAATCAAGCCATCGAATCGATGGGTCTCACCCAGACCCAGATGTTCGCCACGGTCTTCGACGGCATAACCCGACACAGCCCGGAAGGAGTCTGGTTCAAACAGCGCGCCGAGGAGGTCGGGTTCCAGCAGGCAGTGAGGGAACGCGACTCGGGCGATCCGATAGGACCGTGATGCAACCGGTGCGTGCCGGACGGTGTTCTTCTTCGTGATGGAGAAACTCTGCCACCGGCTCGCCGACGACCTCGATGCAGCCTTTCCCGATCTGGTGAAAGCCATGCGCGACGATCTCTACGCGGGCCTGCGGCGGTTGCACGGATCCGACGCCGAGGATCTGGCCCAGGAAGCCCTCATAAGGGCCTTCCGCGCCCTGCGGGACTACGAGCCCGACCGGATCCGGTCCATGCAGCTGCGGGCCTGGATCTGGACGATCGCTCTGAACCTGGGCCGCAATCACGTCAGAGACCGCGCTCGGCGACCCACACCGGTCGAGCTTGAGGACCGCCACGGCGTCGAGGACCCCGAGCCGGTTGATGCGACCGCTTGGGATCGACGACTAGGTCTGCTTCCAACAGCCCAGCGCAGGGCCGTCGTGTTGCGTCACGTTGTCGGGTTGTCTCCATCTGAGATCGCGGTCGTCACCGGGCGACCCGAAGGAACCGTCAAAGCAGACGTGAGCCGGGGCCTTGTCCGGCTGCGTTCGATCCTGGAGGAAGAGACATGAACATCGAAGACGCCTTGGCCACACTCCGCAGCCCGACCCCGCAGACCGTCACCACTGGAACGCTCCTCGGGACGGGACTCGTAGACGGATACCGGCTCTTCGACTCGCCGGTCGGAGAAGTCGTCGTCTCGTTCAATCCGCTGGGCGTGTCGTCGGTAGACCTCGCAGATGACGCCAGCGAGAAGCGGTTTCTCGGCCGGTTCGGACGTCGGATGATGCTCGCTCGGCCGCCGCAGGGATGGGAGAAGAAGATCGCCAGGGCCATCGAAAGGGGCACACCCGCCGACTTGCCCGTCGACTTCCGCTCGGTCACGGCATTTCGTCGCCAGGTGCTGGAGGTGACAGCAAGAATCCCGCGCGGCCAGGTCCGCTCCTACGCATGGCTCGCCCGCCAAGTCGGCAACGAGGGCGCATCCAGGGCCGTCGGTTCGACAATGGCCTCCAACCCGGTCCCCTTGATAATTCCCTGTCATCGGGTCATGCGGGCCGACGGGTCGATAGGCAAGTATTCCCTGGGCGGTCCGCACCAGAAGCGTCAGTTGTTGACTCACGAGGGGACCGACCCTGAGTGGCTCGAATCGCTGGCTGCCCGACGCGTGAGACTCATCGGTTCGGATACCACCCACATCGTGTGTTATCCCACCTGTGTGAACGCCCGGCGGATAACCGACGCTCACCGGGTCGAATTCGCCACCTTCGCCGCGGCGACCGCTTCGGGCTTTCGACCTTGTCGTGTCTGTACTCCCTGAAACCAGTAGCTTCAGAGTCGATGCCCCTGCCCCTCACGGACGGTCTTCTCGTAGTCATCAAACGTGACTGCGACACCTGTCATCTGGTCCTGGGTGTTCTCGATCAGATCCCCGGATTGATGATCGCCAGCCAGGACGATCCGGGGTTCCCCCACGACGACGTGTTCGACGACACCGGACTGGAATTGTCTTGGGAGCTGCAGACCGACACAACACCCACCCTCTACCGGGTGGCTGACGGCGCCGTCGTTGCTTCGGCCGCCGGCTGGCACAGACAACGATGGGAAGAGGTTTCCCGGGTGACGGGACTAGGACCTGACCTTCCTGCCTCCCGGCCCGGTTGCGGCTCCATGATTTTTGATCCAGACACCCACGAGCGACTGCTGCGCCAGCACTCGCCCGTGACGCTCCGATCCCGCCGGGTCGAGTTGGGGAGTTCCGAAGACCCGTACGAAGCGATGGCGGCCCGAGGCTGGTCGGACGGACTCCCCCTTGTCCCTCCCACCGAGGGCCGAGTCGAGTGGATGCTCTCGGGAACAAATAGGCACCCCAACGCAGTGGTCTGCGTCATGCCGCCTGATCTCACCGAGTGCACCGTCGAAAAAGTTGCGGTCAACGCCGTTATGGCCGGGTGCCTCCCCGAATATCTGCCGGTTGTGCTGAGCGCCGTCGAAGCCGCCGCCAGCGACTCGTTCAACATCCACGGCCTGGCTGCCACCACCTACTTCTCAGGTCCGATCGTGATCGTGAACGGCCCTGTGAGGAGCCAGATCGGCATGAACTCCGGCGTCAACGCGCTTGGCCCGGGAAACAGGGCGAATGCAACCATCGGCCGCGCCCTCAACCTCGTCGTTCGCAACGTCGGCGGTTCGATTCCGGGAGGAATCGACCGGGCGAACTTGGGCAGCCCGGGAAAGCTCACATTCTGTTTCGCCGAGGACGAGGAGGGCTCACCGTGGGAGCCGCTATCGGTGGAAAGAGGGTTCGGTCGCGACGAGTCGACCGTGACGCTGTTCGCCGGGCACGGTCCGACAGAGATCTGGGATCAACTCTCTCGTACTCCCGAGTCCCTGGCGGCCAGCTTTGCCGGTCAACTCGAACGAGTCTCGCACCCCAAACTGGCGCTCCTCTTCGACGCCATCGTTGTGGTCTCCCCCGAGCACGCCCGGGTCTTTCGAGAGTCCGGATGGGACAAGCAGCGGCTGCGAACCGAACTGATGCGGCTGCTCACCCGGCCAGGGGCCGAGATGGTGCGGGGAGCGGGCGGAATCAGTGAGGGCCTCCCCCAGTCAATGGCGGGCGGCGACGTAGCCAAGTTCCGACCGGACGGCCTTTGGTTCGTGCATGCAGGCGGTTCGGCGGGCCTCTTCAGCGCGATCCTTCCCGGCTGGGTCAACGGCGACATAGGCTCAATGATGACGACGGCGGTCATCCGCTAATGCCAGGATGATCACATGACCATCCTGTTGGATCCCACCGGCGAACGCCAGCCGACCGACCGACCGTTGACTAGCCGTCTCGACAAGATCGAAGGCGTCACCATCGGTCTGCTGGATATCTCCAAGCCGCGCGGAGATTTATTCCTCGACCAGATCCAGGCTCATCTGGAGGCCAGGGGAGCGACTGTCCGTCGTTACGCCAAACCGACATTCGCCAAACCCGCACCTGTCGACCTGCGAGCCAGGATCGCCGAGGAGTGCGGAGCAGTCATTGAGGCACTAGCCGACTGAGGCAGTTGCACGTCGTGCAGTGTGCACGACATCGCCGACCTGGAGACGCGCTCGATCCCCGGCGTATTCGTCGCTACCAACGAGTTTGTTGACGCGGCCGACGCCCAGGCAGCTGCCCTCGGCCTCGCTCCAAGGCGAGTTTTCATCCCCCACCCAATCCAGGACCGGACCGACGAAGAACTGCGTGCCCTGGCCGACGCCTGCATCGATGAGATCGTGACGGCGCTAATCGGCTGATTCGCTCAGAGAATCGCGCTGAGGCCGGCCCACACAATGATCGCTGCGAGGAACGCTGCCCCGAAAGTTCGGCGCCACAGCCCGGCGGCGAGAGCAGCGACCACAGCGGCGACTTCGGGGATCGAGGTGACGAACTCGACCAGGCCGTCGGTGGTCAGCAGCGAGGCAGTCAGGGCAGCCAGCACAGCGGGGCCGATATTGCGCAAGGCGCGTTCTGCTCGAACAGACAGCGTGTGGTCACCAACGATGAGGATGAAGAAAGAGCGGGACAGGTAGGTACCGAGTCCGGCAACCGTGAAGACGATCCAGGCAGTCATTCCTGATCGCCTCCTTCCGCCAGGTAGCCGGCGATGATTCCGGCCAGGCCACCAATCAGCATTCCTCCTCGGTTGGGTACCTGCCAGAAGGCGGCGGTCACGCCGACCGCGACCAGGGCCGCTGCGGCGGGGGGTCGACGGACCAACGCCGGCACCAGCAGGCTCAGGAATATCGCCGGGATCACGAAGGAGATGTCGAAGTTCACCGAAGGGCTGTACAGGACCCCGACGCCGACGATTACTTGCCACAACACCCAGGCGAAAGTCCCGGCACCGAGGTAGTACGCCCTCCAATTGTCGGGTCTCCCGACGTGGGTAGTCACAACCGCGAACACTTGATCCAACAGCATGTAAGGACCGAGCCTGCGAAACCATTTCGGTTGAGGGCGAAACTGGGGTACCAAAGCGGCCGAATACATGACGTGACGGGCGTTGACGGTGAGGGCGGCGGCAATTGCAGCGAACGCGCCCGCACCTTCTGCCAGCAACGTGATGGCCGTCAACTGGGCGGCCCCGGCGAACATCAGCGATGAGGAGAACCATCCAGCCAGGTTGGGGATCGAACTCTCTGCAATCGCCACTCCGATGAGCAGACCAAAGGGGATCGCGGGAAGGATGAGGGGGAGCATGTCCCGTGCGCCTGCCAACGCGGAACGGCGGACCTCACGTGACATCCGCCGCATCTTGGCAGTGTCGGAGTGGTCCGCCGCTTCGGGGCGAGCTACAGGCCCGCCGCTCGTTGCCGGAGTCGATTCCCCCGGCTCTTGGAGTCTTTTCACTTCTTCGGGTAGCGATGGTCTCTAAAGAGAAGCATCGCAGTCACCTGGAGCGTGTACATGACACGCCTCCTTTCTCTGGCTGGATCTTCCAGTCTGGGGGACCAGATCGTTTAGTTCCAGCGAATTGTGCTGAATCAACCATGCAGTTTTCCTACACAGTTATCGCTTTCGTTTGTGTTGTCGTGGTGGCGGCTGATAGCGGGGCCGCTGGACCGAACGCACGACGTTCTGAGATACGAACATTTCTTGCTCCTTTGATGGGCGTCGCGAGACGCCAGACTTCCGTGGTGTTGACCGGGCAAACGGCCGGTCGGCGGAAGGGCCGGGACCGTTGCGGTTAGAGGTCTGTCCGGCAGAGCGCGGAGGCAACCCCGCCGGGTGTGTGCAGATTCTTCAGCATGGGCTCACCTCCTTCTCGAAGCATTCGGACGCAGACCGTAGGAATCTGGTTCCCGGACTGCGGGGAAATATTTCCGGACCGTCGATTCATGGGACGCACACGAGCACTCGCTGGGTTGTAGCGTGGCGCGGCATTCCAAACAGGGTGGGACGTTGGCCGATAGTGAACTAGTAAGGGACGAAATCGAAGCCGCAGCTTCGATCGTTAGCCCGGTGACGATCGACGTCCTGGCCGAGGTACTCGGACAGGACGAAGCGACGA
>JBGTKD010000195.1:0-30980 GCA_041744795.1 Acidimicrobiia bacterium | reverse complement strand
GCCCGTCACTACGTGCCGGGCCCTCCCCCCAACACTCGCTCGCCTAGCGGCGAGCTCCCGAGGGGGAGAAACTGCAGTCTGTCCCCCCTCGACCGAGCGCAGCGAGGGAGTTTGGGGGGACCGGCCGGCAAAGCCGGCCGAGGGGGGCGGTGAGCGGAAGCGACCCCGTCGATTAGATCAATCAATGGACCGGCCGGCGAGCTCCCGAGGGGGGCGGTGGGCGGAAGCGACCCCCTCGATCAGATCAATCAATGGACCGGCCGGCGAGCTCCCGAGGGGGAAAGACTGCACCTCTACCCCCGTACGAACCGCGCCACGGTCTCGATATGCGGGGTCTGGGGAAACTGGTCCACCGGCTGGATCCACTCGAACACATAGCCTGCGTCCATCAGCATGCGGGCATCGCGGGCGAACGTCGCCACGTCACAGGACACCGACACGAGTACCTCTGGTCCGGCGGAGACCAGGGCCGCCACCGTCTCCGGTCCCAGGCCCTCCCTCGGCGGATCTACGACGAGCACATCCACCGTCTCCAACTTTTTCAAACCGACTAGTGCCGGCATAGCCAGCACCCTGGCACCGGGAACATTCTGGCGGAGGTCCGACACCGCCCGCCTGCTCGACTCGACCGCGACAACTTGCTCGAAAGCCGCTCCCACTGTCCCCGCTAATAGGCCCACACCTGCGAAGACATCCACGAATGTCCCCCCGGCCGGCCCTGTCGCCTCGGAGACCAGCCCGACGAGCACATCGGCTCCGTCGGTGTTCGGCTGGAAGAACGCCCGCCCGGAGACCTGGAACCGCACGCCCGCGACGATCTCGGTGATCACGGCCTCGTCCGGGTGGGCATGCCCCTCTCCGATAATGACCGCCTCGCCCGTACGCAGCCCAGCTCGCAACGTCAGATCGCCTAATGCCGGCCGCCCTCGGACTTCATCCAGTAGGGCCACCACCGGCGGGGCGGCCAGCAGGCACTCTTCGATCACGACCAGCTCATGGCTGCCCATCTGATGAAATCCCGGACCGTCAGTTGACGGGTGCAGGTCGAGCCTGTTGCGATATCCGTAGTCGGGCCCTGGGGCGAGTATCGGTCTCGGCTCG
Organism: Acidimicrobiia bacterium; assembly: GCA_041744795.1. GTDB lineage: Bacteria > Actinomycetota > Acidimicrobiia > Spongiisociales > ZC4RG35 > DATHWB01. The sequence goes on along the minus strand of JBGTKD010000195.1, from coordinate 29,879 downwards.
ATGTGGTCGATGCGGCCGATCCTGATAAGCGCATCGACCACAGCCTGCTGTTTCCAGGTGATCTGTATCGAGCGCTTCACCATCTGCCAGCTACATCCGCCACACAACTCAGCGTGTCGACACGGCATTTCGATTCGGTCGTCCGAAGCGCTCTCGATCTCTGTGATCCGACCCCGGGCGAAGCGCTTCTTGTCGAGGATCAGCTCCACTTCGACGACGTCGCCAGGGATAGCGCCTGGCACGAAAACAACCTTCCCGTCCATTCGCCCGATTCCCTCACCCCCCGAGGCGACCGAGTCCACCTCGAGTCGGGTCACGAAGACATCGCCTGTAAGAGCAGAACCTGCAGTTCAGCGAGCGTGTCGAGAACCACTGCGTCGGTGTGATCCAGCTTCTGGTAGTCGGCTTCTACCTGGACACCGAGACGGGCTGCCAGGGCGAGTCGTATCTCGACCAGCACCCTGAGGAAGCCGCTGGCCTCCCCCAAGCTCGCCACCACACCTTGATCCGCGGATTCGAGAATGAGAGAAAAGGCCGATCGATCGGCCGCCCTCGACTCGTCGAGTTCGGTACCCATCCATCGCCAGAACTCGTCGTTTGACTCGCCATCGTCGAGATACACCGGGACCCGAAACCGATCGGCCGCCGGGTCGTCTGGGGTGCTTCCCACGTGGTCCAAGGCGGTCGGCACATCCTGCAAGAATTCCACCAGCCCCGCGGGAAGGGTGATGCGGATCCCATCGGTGGTGGGAACGAACATGTCGTTTACTTCTCGACGGTCGCCCATAAGCCCTGCCTGTGCAATCGATAGCAGTCCATCTCGGCCTGCTCGCGCGGGCCGTCATTGACGATGGCTCGGCCTTCGTGGTGGATCTGAGACGTCAGCTTCTCCGCCTTCTCCTTGGAATGACCGAACAACTCCATCAGCACGTAAATGACGTAGTCGAAGAGGTTCACCGGATCGTTCCAGACGACGACTTTCCATGTGAGGTCGGTCTCGGAATCGGTATCAGGCAGGGCTGTCGGGGCCTGGGGTACAGCAGTCAGCGTCGTCGTCATCACCTCCGATGCTAGATCCGGGGGACCCAAGACGAACAAGTAATTCAAAAGACTAGTTGACGTTAGTTAACGATGTATTACAAAGTAGGGTACCGTCTCAGGAGAAGCGACATGAACGCCGACCATCCAGATCTCGTCGAGATCGACCGCCAGATTCGCTACCACCTCGACCGGGTTCTACGAGCCGAGCAAGAGGCGGCGGGCCTCGCGAGGAGACGCAGCGCCACCCTCAGAGATCGCCTCATCGATCTGGAGGATCAATGCGACACAGTCGCGATCGCCCATGGCGACGCTGAGACAGCAGGGGTGATCGACGGTGTCGGCGCAGACCACATCGAAGTGGCCACCGCCTCCGGACGCGTGCTCCTCCCACTTAAATCAATCGTCTCTGTCCGCAGGCTGTGAGACCGTCAATCGCTACCGTCATCGGTCCGGGCTGGGAGCCCCGACTCGTCGAACAGGCCCGGGCCTCGGGGATCGTTCGTCTGGTGGGCCGGTGTTGCGACGAGGCAGGACTCCTGGAAATCGCCCCGAGAGCCGACGTCGTCTTTGTCGGGTCGGACGTTCACTGGCTGGTACGCACCGATCTGAGCTCGATAGCGGCAAGAGTGATCGGAGTGGCCAGCGATAGTCCGGGCGCCCGACTCCTATTTCGGGCGGGAGCCGAGGAAGTCGTGGACGCAACGATGTCGCCGGATCGAATGCTGGCGTTGGCTTTCACCAGCGTGGCTTCCGATAGGGGCCGTGTTGTCGAGGTGACCGGGACGCGCGGCGCTCCCGGCCGGAGCGAGGTTGCCCTCGCCCTCGCGTACGCAACCAACCGGAGCAGCGCGCTCGTCGAACTCGACCACGCCGGGCCATCCCTCGGACTCCGCATGGGCCTGGACCCTTCGATTCGCATCCATTCGAAGGAACACGTGTCGCTGGTCCCTGCCCCTGCAGGTACTGACCGTCCGCGTCTCGATCTGATCGAACGTGCGGCCAATCGGCACTCACTGACGATTCTCGACGGTGGTCCGGGTTCGCAGTGGCATCGGGTCGTCGATGTCGACGACGTGATCATCGTTGGCGAGGCAACCGATGTCGGTGTCGTCAGGTTGGCACGGCTGTGCGAGTCGTGGCTCGGTCCGGAACCATCGCTGATAGTCAACCGGCATCGCCCTGAACAAGACCTGGGACTGGTCATCAGAGCCACCGGTCTGGAACCAGTTGCGGTCATACCCGAGTTGACGCCACCGAAAGCCGGGACTCCTCCCCGCGGGGAAATGAGGCGGTTGGTACGTTCGCTGGCCGCTCAGCGCACCGCCAGGTAGGTCCCTAAGAAGCGCACGTCGCCGAGGGTGGCAGGGGGCGGATCGAAGACGCTTCGCAGTCCGCCAGCCCCTGGTTCGTGTCGCAGGTCGACGAAGAACCTGTACTGCCAAGCATCCTCCGAGGGCCGGGACTCGATACGGGTGAGGTTCGCTCCGCGCAGGCCGAGTTCGGTGAGTGCGAGCGCCAGCGCGCCTGGGGTGTGGGCCGTGGTGAACGCGACAGTCGATTTGTTGGCGTCGGGTGAGATCGGCGTCTCTCCCGGTGCGACCACCACGAAACGGGTCGTGTTGTGTCGCCGGTCGACGACATCCCGCACGAGTACTTCGAGTCCGTTGGGGGCGGCTGCCCTCTCTGGACCGAGCGCCGCCTCCGATGGGTCGGCTCTGTCGGCGACGAGGCGCACGGCACCAGCCGTGTCGTGTTCTGGCATCGCCGTCCAGCCATGACGACCGAGGAAAGTCTCGGCCTGGGAGAGAGCTTCAGGATGAGAGTGAACGGTCTTGATCGTCTCGAGGGTCGTCCCCGGCGTGACCAGGAGGCAGTGACGCACCTCGACTAGATGCTCGGCGACGATGTGGACGTTTCCAGGGAGCAGACGATCGAGCACCGGCAGAACGCTGCCGGTTGTCGAGTTCTCGATCGGCAGCACAAGGCGATCGACGTCGCCTGACTGAATCGCGTCGAATGCCGATGAGAACGTCTCGAACCCGGTCCGGTCGCCGTCCGGGAACAATTCGACAGTCGCCTGGTCCGAATAGGAGAACCGCTCGCCCTGGAATCCGATCTTCATCATCTCACGTTAGGCCGATCGCTCAAGGGCTCACCGATCCAATCAACTCCTCACAGACTCCCAGCGCCTGATCGAACAGCGGATGATCGACCGGGACCGACTCCGGATACGGCGAACCCGTGCCAGAGAACTCGGGCCTCGGATCGGGGAAGCCCTCCACCCCGCCATCGCGCATGCAGTCGGAGAACCGATGGAGTTGCTCGATCACGACGGCAAGCAGCTCGGGATCCGATCGCAGGTTTATCGCCTGCGCGGAGGTGAGTATCGGCGCGCACTTCGCCAGGGCGACCCTGACCTCAGTAATGGACGTGTCCATCGAGTCGACCACGACGGCTAGGTCGGGCAGGCCCTGGCTGTCCAACGGGATGTCAGGCAGGTCGATTCCCTCCGTTCGCATGCAGGAAACAAAGGCGGCCGCCGCCTCTGCCGGCGTGGGAATTGTGGTGGTGGTTGTCGTCGCCACAGATGTCGAGGTCGTCGAGGTCGCAGGGACCGAGGACGGGCTGCATCCCATGAGGACTGCAACGAAGACCACGGCCAGAAGGAGACGGCGCATTCAGCGTGAGGCTACAGAGCAGAACCCAACTCGCAGCCGGAGGCGAGCAGCCGGACGCGATACAGGGCGGCTGCCCCAGCCGCCCTGTATCCAATGCCCCTCGCAAGCCGAGGAAGTGGGTTCGCTACCGACACAAGCGAAGGTGACGGGGAGGTCCTGTCGACCGTCATATTCGCAACTCCCGGTGGCTCACCGATTCGGCATTCCGTTAGCCCGTAGACGTCAAGCTACGGACGTGGGGAGCGGAATACAGGGGCATCCGCGAGAGGTAGCGAGATGACTAGTCCTCGTATCCGTCGGTCAGCAGTTGTGCGAGGTCGCGGACACGAACATCGTCTCCTCTGCCAAGTTCCTTGACGCCGTCGTCGATCATCACAAAACAGTATGGGCACGAGACTGCAATCTCGGTTGCCCCGGTCGCCAAAGCTTCCTCCGCCCGCTCAATGTTGACCTTCTTACCGGTGTGCTCCTCCAGCCAAAACCGCGCCCCGCCAGCGCCACAACACAACCCCCGTGTGCCATGGCGACGCATCTCGACCATCTCGATGTCACCCGAGGCGGCTACCACTTCCCGGGGCGCCAAATAGATGTCGTTGTGCCTGCCCAGATAACACGGGTCGTGGTACGTCACGGTCTTGCCTCCCCCGGTTCCGGCAACCGGACTGACCCGCTTCTGAGCCAGCAACTCCGCCAACATCTGAGTGTGGTGAACGACTTCGTAGTCGCCTCCCATCTGTGGATACTCGTTGGCGAGGGTGTTGAAGCAATGTGGGCATTGGGTGATCACCTTCTTGACCCCCAGGTCGGCGAAGGTCTCGATGTTTTGAAGCGCAAGTTGCTGCCACAGGTACTCGTTACCCGAGCGCCGGGCGGGGTCGCCGTTGCACGACTCGCGCGGCCCGAGGATCGCAAAGTTGATTCCAGCTTCGTGGAGCAACTTCGCCAGGGACACGGTCACGTTCTGGTTGCGATCGTCGAAACTCCCGGCACACCCGACGTACCAGAGGTACTCGGCAGACTCCACCCCGTTTTCGCCCAGGATCGGGACCTCGAAGTCGAGCTTCTTGGTCCAGTCAGCTCTGCTCTGCTGGCCCATACCCCACGGATTCCCCTGGTTTTCCATGGCCATATATGCCTTGCCCAGCTCGCTCGGGAAATTCGACTCCATCAGCGACAGGTAGCGACGCATGTCCAGGATCTTGTCGAGAATCTCGATGTCCACAGGACAGATCTCGTCACACGCCTTACACGTCGTGCAGAACCAGACCTCTTCGGCGGTGACCCGCTGGAAGACCGAGTCGCCCTCGATGACGATTCCGGGAGCCAGACCGACAGGCGGCGAGACCACAGGACGCCCAGAGGCAGCCATCACCTCTCCGGTTTTGAGAACCATCTCCCGCGGGTCGAGCGGCTTGCCCGTGATGTTCGCCGGACAGACCGCCGTGCACCTACCACACACGGTGCAGGCATCGGTGTCGAAGAGCTGTTTCCAGGTGAACTCACCGATGACCGAAGCCCCTATGACGTCGATGTCGTCGACTTCCATCAGATTGGCGATCGGTTTCATCGCCCCCTTGGGCCGGTCGTTGGGGGAAAGGAAAAGGTTCGCCGGAGACGTGACCATGTGTCGGAGCTTCGTAGTCGGCAGCATCACGAGGAACGCTACGAACGCCGCGGCATGAGCCGTCCAGAACACCTGATGCCATTCGGCGGCCGAACCCACGGCGAACAGACTCGAGAGGCGATACCCGACGAAGCTCCAGACCTCGAAGTCGGGCCGCCCGTCCACTGCGATCCGAGCGGCCTCCGTGAGAAAACCGCTCACGCCAATGAAGGCGAGCATGGCCAGTATCCAGGCATCCTCAGCCTTGGTCTTGGAGCGGAGTCTCCACGGACGTTGCACATATCGCCGGGCCATGGCCCAAACCAGTCCGCCTAGGAACACGAGACCGGCGACTTCCAGGATGAAGGAATATCCCAGATAGACGTTGCCCTCTAGGAACTTGAGACCGGCAGGCGCCAGGTGGTCGATCTCGAGCGTGACAGTGCCGAGGAACAAGACGATGAATCCGTAATAGACCATGGAGTGCATCAGCCCGGCCTGGCGATCCCGCATGAGTGTCTTCATGCGCAGCCCGGACTCGAGGCGCCGCAGTCTCCGACCCCACAACCCCGTACGATCCTCGGATTGGCCCCTCTCCCAGTTCTTCGCCCGCAAAGCGAAGAGGTAGAAACAGACGGCTAGCGCCATCGCAGTCGCCACGTAGAACACTGCCTTGAGGGGTGTGGGAATGTTCCCAAACACCACCCTGCCGACTTCGGGTACATGCTTACCGGACAGGCTCCCGAGAACCCAGAGGAACATCGTGCCAACGGCACTCGCCACACCGAGGCCCAACAGGACCTGACTCGCCTTTGGCCAGCGACGGGCCTGGACCTGATCTGTCTCCTGGGCGATCATCGTCGGCGAGTGTAGAACCGGACGCGACGGCGGAGGCTTCACTTGTCGGCGAACGGTCAGCCGCCTTCCAACAATTCCCGACGGAGACGGTCCACGTGGTTCTTGGCCCGCACATTGCGGAACTCCCGTTGCATGGTCTGGTCGGGACCAACCACAAAGGTTGACCGTATGAGACCCTCGTACTCCTTGCCGTAGTTCGTCTTGGTCCCCCAAGCCCCATAGGCGCTGGCCACGGAGTGCTTCGGGTCTGAGAGCAAAGGGAACGGAAGTGCAAAACGATCACGAAAACGCAGATTCGTCTCCGGCGTGTCGGGGCTGATGCCGACGATGTCGAAGCCCGCCGCAACGAAGTCGTCATAGGAGTCACGAAAGTCACAAGCCTCCCCAGTACATCCGGGGGTCATCGCTTTCGGATAGAAGAAGATGATCAACCGACGGCCAGAATGATCTTTCAGTGAATGGGGCTGTCCGTCCTGATCTGACAGGGTGAACGCAGGAGCGATCATCGGTCCCTCCTTGGGTCTGCCCACCCTATGCGCCAGGCAGACGGAGCATGTTGACCGCCGAAGCTACCGCTCACGCAATGGAGAATCTCCCGCGGATCATCTCGATGACAGTCGCCACCGCCCCGACTCGGAAACCACCGGGAATGATCATGTCGGCGTGGCGCTTGGAGGGTTCGACGAACTCGAGATGCATAGGACGGACAGTGGTCAAGTACTGGTTGAGAACCGAATCTGGGGTCCGGCCCCGCTCTTCGATGTCGCGCCTCATCCGTCGGGCGAGACGTAGGTCGGGATCGGTATCGACGTAGATCTTCAAGTCGAGAAGACTCCGCAGGTCCTCGTCTGCCAGGACGAGAATCCCCTCGACAAGCACCACCGGCGCGGGCGCCACAGTCACGGTTCCCGCGGCCCGAGTGTGTGTTGTGAAGTCGTAAACCGGACGGTCGACTGGCTGTCCCTCCCGGAGTTTCTTCAAATGAGACACGAGCAACGAGGTCTCCAAGGAGTCCGGATGGTCGTAGTTGACCTTGGTGCGCTCCTCGAAGGTCAATTCCGGTCGATGCCGGTAGTAGTCGTCGTGGCGGACGTAGGCGACCCCCTCGATAGCGTCAACCAATGCCTCGGCGATCGTCGTCTTGCCCGAGCCTGAGCCACCCGCCAGGCCTATGACCACCGTTCGGTGAAGAGCCCACGGATCTGGCTCGTAATGGATGGGAGGAGGCAGCGACACAGCGCGTCGAGGCTACCGCCGATCAACCCGACGGTCAGCCGGACGCTTTGACGCAGAGCACTGGCACGTTGGCGTCGTGGAGGATGTCGAGGGCGTTCGATCCCAAGAGCAGCTTCCCGGTTGCCGAACGCGTCCGGATGCCAATGACGATCAGAGTTCCGCCGTGATCCCTAACGGCTGTGATGATGTCCTCTGCAGGAGAGTTACCGCGCACGTAGTCGTGTGTTGAGTACTCCACTCCTTCGGCGACGAGACGATCCTCGACTCCGGCGATCGCATCGGCGATGGCAACGGCCTCCTCAGAAGACTGACCGCTGCCTCCAACGGCCGAGTGGAGCACCACCAACCCCTGGTTGCGGAGCTTGGACTCCTCGATGGCCCGTTCCAGCGCGGCGTGCCCTTCCGGCGTGTCGATGAATCCGACGACGATGCTCATTGTGGTCGATCCCTTCTCGTTAGTCCTTTGATACCAGACCGGCGGCAAGGAGGCAGCCCGTCCTACGATCGGCGTTACACCATGATCACTGCCATCGGCGATCCGGCCAACGAGGCGAACGACCCTTCACGAGCATCCGTTCGGCCCCTTCCCCTATCGGGCTTGCGCGTCATCGAGGTGGGCAACCTGATCGCCGCCCCCTATGCCGGAATGATGTTGGCCGACATGGGTGCAGAGGTCATCAAGATCGAGCCACCCGAAGGAGATCTCGGAAGACGATTTGGCCCATGGCAGAACGGTGAATCGGTGTTCTTCCTGTCGGTAAACCGTGGCAAGCAGGTCGAAGTGGTCGATTTCCGTTCCGAAACGGGTCGCCGACGGGCGAGGGATCTCGTCGAGCAGGCAGACGTGCTCATTCACAACCTCAGAGCGGGTGCCATCGAGCGCTTGGGTCTCGGCGAAGCAGCAGTCCGCGTTTACAACCCGACGATCGTCTACGGGGTCGTCTCAGCCTTTGGCGCGGATGGACCCTACGCCTCCCGCGTCGGGATCGACATCGTGTTCCAGGCTGAGTCGGGGATGATCTCGATAACCGGTACCCAAGGTGGTCCCCCGTCGAAGACCGCCACCACCATCGGGGACTACGTGGCCGCCACCAACCTTGTCGCCGGTGTTTGCGCCGCCCTCGCCGAACCCGGTCGGCCCGGTCGCCGGGTAGACGTCTCCCTGCGAGACAGCCTGATCGCGGTGCAGGGCGGATGGAACGCCATTGCCCTCCACCACGACGCCCAACCGTCGCGTATCGGCACCGAGTCGATCTTCACCGCCCCCAACCAGGTGTTCGAGACCGCCGACGGACTGATTGCCCTGGCGATAATCTCCGATGACCACTTCGATCGGCTCTGCTCGGCATTGAACTTGCCTGAGCTTGCGGCCAAGTTCCCGAGCAACGATGCCCGCATGACGGCGGTTGGCGAACTCGCCGAGATCCTCGCACCCAGATTCTCGGCTCAGTCGACCAACCATTGGCTGGATGTCCTGGCTGACCTGCCGGTCGGCCGCGTTCTCACCCTTCCCGAAGTGTGGGAAGACCCGCAAGTCCAACACAACGAAATGGTCGTGGAATACGACCATCCAGTCGCCGGACCGATTCGTGTCATCGGATCACCGATCAGGATGGACGGCAACCCAATCACCAGCAGGCGACCACCGCCGACTCTTGGTTGACGCGTCAGGCTGTCGAAAGGATTAAATCGGAAGCCTTCTCTCCGATCATCACCGTCGGCGCATGAATGTGGCCTCTGTTGAGCGTCGGGATCACCGAGGCGTCGGCGACTCTCAGGCCCGCGATTCCTCGCACCTTCAACTCGGAGTCGACAACTGCGTCGTCGCCGACCCCCATGGAACACGTACCCACCGGGTGATAGAGCGTTTCGGACCAACGTCGGAGGGCAGCCATCCGCTCTTCGTGCGAGTTTGGTGTGACATCGGGTCTAATCAGGTCGGTCACATAGGAAGCGAGAGGCTCGGTCCTGAAGATCTCCATCGCCTTGTCGAAACCCCATAAGAGCGTCTCGGTGTCCCTGGTCGTACTCAGGTAGCGAGGATCGATGAGCGGGTCTGTGAACGGGTCGCTCGATGCGAGGCGAATGGTTCCCCGCGACTCTGGTTGGAGCAGGATCGCGCCGATCGTATAGCCGTGGCCATCCGGCTCTGTGTCGCCATGGTCTAGGAAGGGCACAGGGGCGAAGATCAACTCGATGTCCGGGTCCGTCAGACCGGGGTTGCTCTTCACGAAGGCATGCGCCTCCCCGACATTGGACGACAACAGTCCGCGTCGACCAACCAAATACTTGAGGAGTTGGGGAATGGATTCCGCCGCCACCAGGGTGTCGGTCCGCGAGGTCCCCATGATCACACCGGATGCAAGATGATCTGACAGATTGGATCCCACCCCCGGCAGGTCAACCACGGGCTCGATCCCAACCGAGCGCGAATGGTCGGCGGGACCGATACCCGAGAGCATCAGGATCTGTGGGCTATTGATAGCCCCCCCGCTCAGAATCACTTCGCGCCTGACCCTGACGGTGCGCAATTCACCGCCCTTGCTGTAGCTGACCCCCGTCACCCGTCCGTCCTCGACGGACAGGCGAGTTACATGAGCACCCGTCTCAACTGTCAGGTTCGACCTCTTCAGGGCGGGTTTGAGATACGCGTCTGCGCTGGAAACCCGCCGACCACGTCGCTGAAAGACCTGCGTGTAGTCCACGCCCTCATTCGTCCAAGCATTGGCGTTCGGGTTGCGCGGAATGCCAGCCCGTTGGCAGGCGGCGATAAACAAGTCCGTTCCTGGATTGGGGTCGCGCTGGTTCTCGACTCGCACGGGACCGCCCACACCGACATGGTCGTGGTCGAGCCGTTCGGAGTCCTCGATCCTCTTGAACAGGCCAACCACATCCTCATACGCCCACCCGACGTTGCCCGCTGCTGCCCAGGCGTCGTAATCGGCAGGAACACCGCGCACCCACATCATGGCGCTGATCGACGAACTCCCTCCGATGCCCTTTCCCCTGGGCCAGAACATCTCCCTGCCGTCGAGATTTGGCTGGGGAACTGTGCGGTAATCCCAGTCAAAGTCTGAGTGGAACAACTTCGAGAAGGCAGCGGGGATGCCGATCTCCTGCTTGCGATCCTTGCCACCTGCTTCGAGCAACAGGACCGACTTCTCAGGATCCGCAGAAAGGCGGGCGGCCACCACGCACCCGGCTGAGCCAGCGCCGACGACGACATAGTCATACATGACCTTCGACCTCCGAGCCCAACTTTACGCGGCAAGCGGGCGACGGCCTGTCCCGGTACCGTCACCGCGCGATGAGATCTCATCTACTACTACCGGTCGACCTACGCGACGCCTTCGTTCAGTCAGGCTTCGAGGAGGCACCGCCAGGCCATCCAACCGTCGCCGCGTGTCCCACCGGTCAGCCCGATTGGTCGTCGACCTTGGACGGGTTAACCGCCGTGTACAGAGTGGCGAAGGATGCCGCCATTGCTGGGTCGTCGGTGGTCTTCATTGTCTCAGCCGATGCTGTCCTCGGACGATCGGGGCCGCTCGACGCCATGGCCGCAACCGGAGTGGTATCCGCTTCCAGGACGTTGGCCGCCGAGATGCGCAAGCAGGGTGTTCCCGTTAACTGCCTGGCAGCCGCCGCCGACACTCCTGGCACCACCCTCGCCGTCTGGGCGAAGCGGCTGTTGGAGGGGGGACCGACTGATCCCACTGGCGAACTGATCCAGCTCGGAGGGGTTCAGATCGGAAAGGCGCTCTCGTGAGAACCGCCATCGTGACCGGGGCCGCCAGGGGTATCGGCAAGGAGATAGCCGTCCGGATGGCAAGGGATTTCGACCATCTCGTCGTCGTAGACCTGTCCCCTACGCTGGCCGACACCGCATTGGAACTCGAACGGCTCGCCACGGTTACGCCGGTCCAGGCTGACCTCACCACAGAGGAAGGGATCGCCGCCGTGACGTCTTCAGTGGATTCGGTGGCTGCGTTGGTCAACAACGCTGGCATCACCCGGGATGCCCGGCTCGTCAACATGGAAGAGGAAGACTTTCGGGCGGTCCTCGACGTGAATCTCGGTGCTCCTTTTCGACTCGCTTACGGGTTGGCAGGCAAGTGGGCACGGCCCGCAGCCATCGTGAACATCGCCAGCCGCGCCTATCTGGGAAACTTCGGTCAGTTCAACTATTCGATGTCCAAGGGAGGGGTTGTGGGTTTGAGCAGGGCGCTGGCGATCGGACTCGCTCCGCAAGTACGAGCCAATGCGGTGGCCCCCGGTCTCACTGCAACAGAGATGGTCGAGACGATCCCTTCCGATGTCCTCTCGCGCATGATCGAGGCGATCCCGCTGGGCCGCATGGGCGAGCCGTCCGAGATCGCCGACGTTGTGGCATGGCTCTGCTCGCCGGAATCCTCCTACGTCACCGGCCAGGTCATCGTTGTCGGAGGCGGGAGGAGCCTCACCTGATGGCGACTGTCACCCACCGCCGATCCCGAATACTCGTAGCGGACTCGATCGCCGAGGCCGGCATCGACCTGCTCAGGGAACACTTCGACGTGGACGTCGAAACCGAGCTCGGTCAGAGCCGCCTCATAGAAGTCGTCGGCGAGTACGAAGCGATCATCGTGAGGTCGGCGACGAAAGTCACCGCCGAAGTGATCGCTGCCGCCCACCGAATGAAGGTGATAGCCCGAGCAGGAGCAGGTCTCGACACCATCGACGTAAAAGCCGCACTCGACCGCGGCATCGAAGTGATCAACAGCCCGGACGCCAACACCCTGGCGGTAGCGGAGCTCACGATGGGCCAAATTCTCTCTCTAGCGAGGAACATCGCACCGGCCGACGCCTCGATGAAGGCGGGCAAGTGGGAGAAGTCGCGCCTCGCCGGTATCGGCATTGCCGGCAAGACCCTCGGGATAATCGGTTTCGGCCGGATCGGCCAGGCTGTCGCATCCCGGGCTTCGGCATTCGGCATGCGAGTGGTCGCCAACCAGTATCGGCCCACGCCCGAGCTTTACCTCGAGGCCGGAGTTGAGCCTCTCGACCTGTTCGACCTACTAGCCCAGTCGGATTTCGTGACGGTTCACCTACCGGGCCGTCCCGAGAACGACGGTCTGGTGAACGCCGAGGTATTGGCTGCGATGAAACCGACCGCCTACCTAATCAACACCTCGCGTGGGTCGGTGGTGGATGAGGACGCCCTCGCTGCCGCCATCGAGGCGGGCACTATTGCCGGTGCGGCGCTCGACGTGTGGTCCGAGGAACCAGCGATCGAACACCCGCTTGCTATGCGCCCTGAGGTTCTTGCCACACCCCACCTCGGAGCGTCAACCCGCGATGCTCAGACCTCGGCAGCCGAAGATGTCGCCCAGCAGTTGGTCAACCTCTTGGCATCCCAGCCAGCCGAATCCGTGCTGCCCCTTCGGTTCGTCGCTCTCGACCAGGTTGTCCCGCACGAGGCGACCGATGCGCGCCGCTCGTCTCTGCTGGCCGACTCCATCCAGGAAGAGAGGATCATGCGCAACCCGCCCATCGTGGCCACGGTGGGCGACCGCTATGTGGTGCTCGACGGCGCCACCCGCACCGACGCCCTCCGATCCCTCGGGGTCCAGCACGTCGTAGTCCAAGATGTGCCCGTCGATGACAATTTGGGACTTGAGACCTGGCACCACGTCGTCAGGTCGATCGATGCGGGAGTGCTCCGCCAGGCGATCTCCAACGTTGCGGGCGTGTCGTTCACCGAATGCGAACCGGAAGAGGCCCGCGACAGGGTCATCTCATCGGGTGGGCTCTTGTCGGTCAGTTTCTTCGGAGGTCCAGCGCTCGTCGCCTCCTCGGACGGAGGAGCCAACCGGTTCGATGCGTTGGCCGCCATTTCTAGCGCTTACACGGCAGCGGCGGTTGTCTCACGGACACTCGAGAGGGACCTGTCAAAAGTATCGGCTTGGTACCCGGACGGCGTGGCCTTGGTCGAGTACCCGGACTTCACAGTCGAACAGGTCCTTCTCGCCGCCCGTTCAGGCCGGTTACTACCTGCCGGGGTCACACGCTTTCTGATATCCGGTCGAGTGTTGAGACTGGAACTGCCTCTCGAAATGCTCACCGATTCGCGCGACCTGAGCGCCAAGAATCGCTGGCTCCACGACTATCTGACCGAGAAGCAACGTCACGGCAAGATCCGCTACTACCGGGAACCGGTATACCTGCTGGACGAATAGATGCAGACGCTCCCCACTCACATAGATCGCTCGAGCGACGAATACCGATCGAATCGCGCCGCCATGGAGTCCAAGATCGCCGAGTTCGAAGAACTTCAGGCCACGGCCCGGCTCGGGGGCGGTCAGAAGTACATCGATCGCCACAAAGGCCGAGACAAACTGCTGGCGAGAGAACGAGTCGAGTTGCTGCTCGACAGGGACTCTCCTTTCCTCGAACTCTCCACCCTGGCAGCGTGGGGGTCGGAGAAACCCCTGGGGGCCAACGCGGTTACCGGTATCGGTGTCGTGAACGGGGTCGAGTGCGTCCTGTCCGCCCACGATCCGACAAGCCAAGCTGGCGCCTCAAACCGCTACTCCCTTCCCAAGGCGCTCAGGGCCCAGGAGATCGCACTCCAGAACCGGCTCCCACTGATCAACCTCGTCGAGTCGGGCGGCGCCGACCTGCCCGACCAAGGAGAGGTCTTCCTGTCAGGCGGGAAGTGGTTCAGGAACATGACCCATATGTCCCGCCAGGGGACTCCCACCATCGCTCTGGTCTTCGGAAGCTCAACCGCCGGCGGGGCGTACGTCCCGGGAATGGCCGACTACTCCGTCATGGTCAAAGAGCGCGCCAAGGTGTTCCTGGGCGGCCCGCCTCTCGTGACGATGGCGACCGGTGAGGAGTCCACCGACGAGGAACTGGGCGGGGCAGAAATGCACTCGCGAATCTCCGGGCTATCGGATTACTTCGCACAAGATGAGATCGACGCCATCCGAATCGGTCGCGAGATCATTGGCCACCTGAACTGGAGAAAGCTCGGACCCGGACCGACGATGGGCGCCGACGAACCAGTCCACGACCCCGACGACCTACTGGGCGTGATACCTGCCGATCTCCGAATTCCAATGGATATGCGCGAGGTCCTGGCGCGGGTCCTCGATGGATCCCGCTTCGAGGAATACAAGGCGCTGTACGGAACTTCCCTCATCACCGGCTGGGGCTCCGTCCACGGTTTTCCGGTCGGTGTCCTGGCGAACCAACGCGGTGTCATCTTCTCAGAGGAAGCCAAGAAAGCGGCCGAGTTCATCCAGTTGTCCAACCGTTACGACACGCCCCTGATATTCATTCACAACACGACGGGCTATATGGTCGGCAAGCAGTACGAGCAGGGCGGGATCATCAAGGACGGAGCCAAGATGATCAACGTCATCGCCAACTCGACCGTGCCCCACATCGCTCTCATGGCCGGCGTCTCCTATGGGGCAGGCAACTACGGAATGTCCGGAAGGGCTTACGACCCTCGCTTCGTCTTCGGGTGGCCCAACCACAAGGTGGCAGTGATGGGACCGAAACAGCTGGCCGGAGTCATGTCGATCATTGCCAGAGAAGCGGCAGACTCCCGCGGAATGCCCTTCGACGAGGAGGCAGACGACCAGAGGCGGGCTCTCATCGAGGCCCAAATCGAATACGAAGAGCAGGCCTACCACTCAACGGGACGAGTCAGGGACGATGGGCTGTTCGACCCTCGGGATACCCGCTCGGTGTTGGGAATCGCCCTCTCTGCAACCCACTCGGCGGAGGTAAAAGGAACCGCCGAATTCGGCGTCTTCCGCATGTGAAAATGGGGTTCGCTATCGTCCCGCATCGTGGGACCTTGGCGGGTGGTAGCTTCACCCATCGCATGATCCAGTCCGTTCTCGTCGCCAACCGGGGTGAGATCGCGCGGCGGGTCTTCCGGACGTGCCGGGCGATGGGCATCCGCACCGTCGCTGTTTTCTCGGACCCTGATCGCGGCGCCCCATTCGTAAGGGAAGCAGACGAGGCAATCGCTCTCGACGGGTCGACCGCGACAGATTCCTATCTGCGTATCGACCTGCTGCTCGAAGCAGCGCGGCGATCCGGGGCCGCAGCTGTGCACCCGGGATACGGATTCCTCGCCGAGAACGCTGACTTTGCCCAGGCCGTGATCGACGCCGGCCTGGTCTGGATTGGCCCGTCTGCGAACGCTATCCGCCGTATGGGTTCCAAACTCGAATCCAAAAAGCTCATCGCCGCGATCGGCGTGCCGACGCTCAAGTCGATCGACCTCACCGGACTGGCCGACAGGGAGATGGTCCAGGCAGCAGCAGAAGTCGGGTATCCGGTTCTGGTCAAGGCTTCGGCCGGGGGCGGGGGTAAGGGCATGCGGATTGTCGACGGTCCGGACGACCTCGTCTCAGCGGTTCGAGGTGCGGGAAGAGAGGCGGAAGCGGCGTTCGGCGATGACACGATGTTCCTCGAGAAGTACCTCCGCAATCCCCGCCACGTCGAAATACAGGTATTGGGTGACACTCACGGCAACGTCGTCTCTCTGCACGAACGCGAATGCTCCATTCAGCGTCGTCATCAGAAGATCGTCGAGGAGGCGCCATCGCCTGCCGTCGACCCCGACCTCCGGTCACGAATGGGCGAGGCAGCAGTGGCCGTTGCCCGTGCGGTGGACTACGTCGGAGCCGGAACAGTCGAGTTCCTGCTTGCGGACGGAGAGTTCTCATTCCTCGAGATGAACACCCGCCTTCAGGTCGAACACCCTGTGACCGAGGCCGTGACCGGCCTCGATCTGGTGAGGCTGCAACTTCTGATAGCGATGGGGGAGGCACTCCCCACCAACCTCCTGAACGCCGATCTCACGGGGCATGCAATCGAGGTGCGACTGTATGCGGAGGACCCCCTTGCGGGCTTCCTGCCGGTGGCAGGTCGACTGACCCGTTTCGAAATCGGGGAGGGTGTGCGAGTCGACAGCGGAGTCGAGTCCGGATCAGAGATCACCGTCCACTACGACCCGATGTTGGCCAAAGTGATATCGCACGCTCCCACCCGGTCCGAAGCAGCTCTCGTCCTTGCCGCTGCGCTGCAGTCAGCGTCGATTCATGGGACGGTGACCAACCGTGATCTACTTGTCCGGATCCTCCGCCATCCCGAGTTCCTCGCTGGCGAAACCGACACAGGATTCCTTGAGCGCCACGATCCAGCCGAACTCGGAGCGCCTCTGCCTTCTACCGAGGACGCCACTCACGCGGCGGTGGCTGCTGCCATGCATGCCCATCAGACTCGCCGTTCAGAGGCTGACGTACTCCAGACCCTTCCCTCCGGGTGGCGCAACAACCCGACCGATCCCCAGATCACCGTGTTCGACGGCAGCGCTGGCGAAATTGCGATTGGCTACCGGTTCAGTCGGGATGGGGCCACAGTGACGATCGGCTCCAACAGCCCCGTTCCCTTCGCTCACACCGTCGAAGACGACACAGTGACCTTGGAAATCTCGGGTAGACGGCGCCGATTCCGCGTCCACGCCGACGGAGACAGACACGACGTCGACGGTCCGACAGGGCACACGCATCTGGTCGCCCGTCCCCGATTCCCGACAGCTGCTGCCAACGCCGAGCCGGGATCGCTCCATGCCCCGATGCCGGGGAAGGTGCTCGACGTGTTGGTCGCGGAAGGTGACCAGGTAAGCGTCGGCCAGACCCTGCTGGTGATGGAGGCGATGAAAATGGAACACACTCTTCGCGCCCCCCTCGATGGGGTCGTCACATCTTTGCGGGCCGCAGTCGGCGATCAGGTCGAAGCCGACGCAACGCTCGTCGTGATCACAGAGTCCGAAACATGAATCGAATCGGCTTTCTCGGCATGGGCATCATGGGTAGCGGCATGGCGGCGAACCTGGTCGAGGCCGGGTTCGAGGTCTGGGTCTGGAATAGGACCCCCGACAAAGCCGAGGCAATCGAGGGCGCCACGGTGGGCGCTTCACCAAGGGCCGTGGCCGAGGCCTGCGAGATCGTCCTGATATGCGTTTCGGACAGCGCAGACGTGGTCGCGGTAGTCCGCGGACCGGATGGCGTCTTGGCTGGTTTACAGCCAGGCGGCCTGGTCGTCGACCACAGCACCATCAGCCCATCGGTAACCCGCTACCTCGCCGCCGAAACCGAGGCAGCGGGCGGATCGTGGTTGGACGCACCAGTGTCCGGCGGCTCGGAGGGGGCGGTCAACGGGACACTCTCGATCATGGTCGGTGGAACCGAGGCAGACCTCGAGCGGGTGCGAACGCTCTTCGAAGCGATGGGTAAGACCATTACGCACGTCGGACCGATCGGCTCGGGACAGTTGGTAAAGCTGGTGAACCAGATGCTGGTCGTCGTCAACCAGCTGGCTGTTTCGGAGGCTCTGTTATTCGCCGAAGCTTCCGGGCTGGACCTCGACGCGACGTTACGGGCGGTGACGGGGGGTGCGGGCGGTTCATGGATGCTGGCCAACCGGGGACCGCAGATGATTGCTCGCGACTGGCGGCCAGGGTTCACGATTGACCTGCAGCTCAAAGACCTCCGGCTGGTGCTCGAGGCGGCGGACGAACTGGGTATCCCCACATTCGGAACGTCCCTGGCTTTCAACCTCTATCGAACCCTGCAGGAGCAGGGACTGGGAGCCGAAGGCAACCACGCGATGGTCAAAGCCTTGGAGAACATGACGGGCATCACCATCGGAGACGACGCTTGAGCCATCCCGGATGGGCGGCCGACCCGATCCTGGATGACCTGGCGGCCGAAACCGAGTCGCTTTTCGACATCGGGTTGGACGAAGACACGATCGACCTGATGACGCCAGCCGAGCCATGGACTGTCAGAGATCAGATCTCGCACCTGGCGGGCTTCGACATCGAGGCTCTGGTCGCGGCGACCGACCCCGAGCGGTTCATGGCCAAAGTGGTGGAGGACTTCGCCGACGGAGGCAATGCCCTCATGGAACGCCAGTTCGCCCACGGTCGATCCTTGAGCGCGAGGGGCGTAATGGACTGGTTCCGCAGGGAACGGTCAGCGCTCCTCGAGGCGTTCCGCCAGCTTGATCCTGAGGACCGCATCCCGTGGTACGGCCCGCCGATGAAGACCCGATCGTCTGCCGAAGCCCGGCTGATGGAAACCTGGGCGCACGGTGTGGATGTGGCCGATGCCCTGGGCGTTGTCCGTCAGCCAACCGACCGGCTGTTCCACGTAGCGGAGCTAGGGGTCAAGACCTTTCGATTCTCGTTTCAGAATCGGGGTCTGGAGGTGCCCGAGGACCGGGTACGCGTTTCCCTGCTCGGTCCGTCGGGGAACGCGAAGACCTGGAACGAGGCAAGCGTGGACTCGATCAGCGGTCCGGTGGAAGACTTCTGCCTGGTCGTAGCCCAACGCCGCCACCTCGCCGATACGCGACTCGAGGTTTCGGGTCCCACAGCCTCCTCATGGATGACCCACGCCCAAGTCTTCGCCGGCCCCCCCGGCCCCGGCCGCCCCCCGCTCCCGCGTACCTAGCGCAGTTCTCTAGAGGCTGCCGATGTCTTGGACGGTGAGGTCGTGCCAGCCGAACAGGACGTCCTGGATGAGGGCCTCGTAGAGATGCGGTTCGGTCAGGAACGAGTCGTGGCCCTTCTCCGAGTGGAGGGTGAAACGCCTCGCAGGCACACCAGCCGCGAGCAACTCGTTGTACATCTCGGTCTGCTCTTCGGGATAGAAACAAACGTCGGAGTCAACCGTGAACACCTGCCACCGCTGATGGGCACAACGCGACAGAACCTCGGTCAACGACTCTCCCCCCACCTCGCGCACCAGATCAAAGTGCTGCCAGATCCGCATCACGATCAGATACGTGTTGGCGTCGAAGCGCTCCACGAATTTCTCGGAGTGATGCAGCATGTACGACTCGAGCGGGCTGGTGATCTCGTATCCACCGAGGTCCACGTTCTGGACCACCTGGCGACTGGCCCTCTCTTTCAAAGCGGCGAGCGAGACAAACATCTTGTGCCCGATGGTCCGAGCGATTGAGAGACCCACACTCGGCGAATCGCCGTCGTAGTAGTCCCCTCCCCGATAGTTGGGGTCGCGGACAATGGCCATCATCTGTTCGAAGTTCAACAAGGCGTGCAAAGTCGTAGTCCTCAGTCCGGCGGCGATGGGGATCACGACGTCGACTCGGTCGGGATAACGAGTAGCCAGCACCGCGGCCATCATTCCGCCAACCGAACCGCCGATCGCCGCATGGACCTTGGCGATGCCCAGCTCGTCCAGCAGCCGGACCTGGGAGTCAACTATGTCGGTGAGGGTCAATGTCGGAAACGACGAGGCATAGCGTTCGCCGGTGGCCGGGTTGATAGACGATGGTCCTGTCGAGCCGTAACAGCCACCCAGGTAGTTGATGCACAACACGGCATGGCGGTCGGTGTCGATAGCCCGGCCAGGCCCGACGAACCCGTCCCACCATCCTCGGTGCAGATCCTCGGTCCAGCGGCCATCTACGCCCGCGACCGAGCGATTGGTCCCCGCAGCATGCTGGCTTCCCGTTATGGCATGAAAGATGAGAACGACATTGTCCGCTGCTTCGTTGACCTCGCCGTACATCTCGTAGGCCAGGGTCACTTCGTCGAGGGTGTCGCCGCCTTGGGTGACGAAAGGCGCGGCCAGTGTGTGAAACCGGGTGCTCACCTCACCGACAGATCGACCGCCGTCGTCCAGGTTGTACATGCGAACCTCAACTCCCCCAGGCGTTCTGGACCTCGGGCGGCGAGTGTTACACCATGGTCGGCGACGGTCAACCGGAGCCTAAGCCACCCCGTCTTGGCGTTCCCATCCGCTCCAGCCAGCCAACCAGCACCTGGTTCAAGGCCTCGGGCTGGGTGTAGTGGGTCGGGTGGCCAGCCGAAGGAATCTCTACGACCTCGGACCCCGGAATCACCCTCGCCAAAGCTCGTCCGGCCCGCGCAGGAGTCATCCGGTCTCGTTCTCCCACAACGACCATCGCAGGTGCTTTGACATCTGATGCCACAGTCGAATTCCATTCGAGACAAGCCTGTAGGTCGGTGCCCAACGCGCCGGCGTTGCGCTCTATGAGCCGACGGGTGCTCGCCGGTTTCCATACACCAGGGTCCCGGTGAGGACCAAAGCGCCCCGATCCCGTGTGGGTCCACCCAACTATCAGGTCGGCCGCCAGTCGATCCTGACGTTGAGCGGCGTCGAGAAGGTCGGGGTGCACGAGCATCTTCTCAGACGGCGCAATAAGGAAAATCCCAGCCACCAACTCAGGGTGGGTCGCCGCCGCCTGCACCGCGATGAGCGAACCCATCGAATGCCCGACGATCGTGACCCGTGGCGCCCCGAGGGCGCCAGCCACCGCGATCACCCAATCGGCCATCTCCTCGATCGAACCAAGCGCTGGACCTTGACTCTTGCTGTGCGCAGGCAGATCGACTGCCGCCACCGGGAATCCGGCCGCGGCGAGACGTCTGGTCTGATACCGCCAAACCGTGTGATCGTCAGGAGCTCCGTGAACCAGAAGCACCACCCCTTGGGATGAGTCCAATTCGACGCCACCGGTATGGGCGAAAACCAGCGACCCGCCAACGATGAATCCCACTGTCAGACCTTGGCGGCGGCAGACAGGGCCCGGTCTAGGTCCGTAATCAGGTCTTCCGGATCTTCCAGACCAACCGAAAGCCGAACCAGATCGTCACCAATCCCCGCAGCCGACAGCTGCTCATCTGTCATCTGTTGATGCGTTGTCGAAGCTGGATGAATCACCAAGGATCTGAGATCACCAACATTCGCGAGATGGCTAAACACATCCACCGACTCGATGAAGCGGGCACCGGCCACCCTGCCCCCCTCGATTCCGAAGGCCATCACCGCCCCCGCGCCTCGTTTCATGAGCCTGGAGGCGAGATCCCGATCGGGATGAGACTCGAGTCCGGGATAGGCCACCCATCGCACCATTTCGTGGCCCTCGAGGAAGGTGGCGACCCGCATGGCGTTGGCCACGTGCCGGTCCATCCGCACCGGCAACGTCTCACAACCCTGGATGAGATGAAACGCCGTGTCTGGGCTCATCGATGCCCCGAAGTCACGCAACCCTTCGGTTCGGGCGCGGGCGGCGAAGGCGGCCGTTCCGAACTCGTCGACGAAGTCGATCCCGTGATATCCGTCGTACGGCTCGGTCAAGGTTGGGAATCGGCCCGATCCCTCCCAGTCGAAAGTTCCGCCGTCGACCAGCACGCCACCGATGACGATCCCGTGGCCGCCTATGAATTTGGTGGCTGAGTGATAGACGAGGTCGGCGCCCCACTCGATGGGCCGACACAGATAGGGCGAGGCGAAAGTGTTGTCTACAAGAAGGGGTACACCGGCTTCATGGGCTATCTCTGAAACCGACGGGATGTCCAGCACGTTCATGATCGGATTGCCGATGGTCTCACCGATCAACAGACCGGTTTCAGCGGTGATGGCTGCCCGCAAAGCGTCGTGGTCCTTAGGGTCGACGAAGGTGGTCGATATTCCGAACCGCGGCAGCGTGTTAATCAGAAGGTTGACCGTTCCGCCGTACACAGTCGACGAGCAAACGATGTGGCCTCCCTGACCCATGAGGGTCGTGATGGCGATGTGCAGGGCCGCCTGCCCGGAAGCGGTAGCCACGGCCGCCACGCCCCCTTCCATCGCTGCGACGCGCTGTTCGAACACCGAAACAGTCGGGTTCGAAATGCGGCTGTAGATGTGTCCAGGCACTTCGAGATTGAAGAGCGAAGCGGCGTGGGCCGTGTCCTGGAAAACGAACGAAGCCGAGTGATAGATCGGGGTCGTTCGGGCACCGGTCGTCGGGTCCGGCTGTGCCCCAGCATGAATGGCAAGGGTCTCGAAGCCGGTCGTGTCGGGTTTGACCATGCCGCCACGTTATCCGAACACCAGGTTCCCGCCCTCAGGCGGGTCTGCTGAGTTCCACCGGTATGCCGTTGAGAACCGCATTGCCAGAAAGCGGGTCGAGGGGCACCGGATCTGTCAGGACGTTGGTGTTGACCCCCGGACGCTGTGAGGCGACTGATAGACGCGACCCGGCCATGTCGTGGCCCCAACCGTAGGGAAGACAGACCACACCCTCCATCACCGAATCCGTGACCTCGACAGTGGCAGTCAGCGAGCCCACCCGCGACGTGACCGCTACGTCGTCGCCGTCTTCCACGTTCGCCCGTTTGGCATCCGCAGGATGGACGTGGAGGGTGCAGCGGTGCCGACCCCGCACCAGCACTTCGGTGTTGTGCAGCCAAGAATTGTTCGACCGCAGTTCGCGGCGACCGACAAGCACCAAGCCGCCTTCCCGGTGCTCCGACACCGCTGAAGCAAGGCGGGCCAGATCGCTGATGATCGGCTCGGGAGCGAGTTCTACCTTGCCAGACGCGGTGGTCACGACGTCGGAGATTCTCGACTCCAAGGGGCCGAAATCGATTCCGTGGGGGGAAGCGGCCAGTAACTCGAGCGTCATGCCGTCTGGACGTGCTCCGAAACCGTCCCCCGCCCAGCCGGTGCGAATCATAAGGTCGACGAACCGCTCGGCCACAGGCCAGTTCGAGAGCATCCCGAGGATCTCGTCTACATCCCTGCCATGAATCGCTGACTCGGGGTCCGCCACAGCCGATTGCACGCGGGAGACGAGGGCCGCCTCGGCCAGCTTGGCCGGATCAGCTTGGGCTCCCATTCCCGCCGCGATCCCGGTCAGGGCAACGATGGCCTCGAACTCCGACAGCCCTTCGTGGTCGAAGATCTGCTCGGAGTACATGGCGTAATTGCGGACCGACAAACCCGTAAAGGACAGGTCGTAGTGGGACTTCTCAAGGGCGGAACGCCCTGGGAGAATCACGTCGGCGCGACGGCTGGTCTCGTTGACATAGACATCAACCGACACCATGAACTCGAGCGAGTCCAGCGCCTGGTCGAGACGGGCTGCGTCGGGAGTGGTCAACACTGGGTTGCCTGCGATTGTGATCAGCGCCCTGACCTGACCTGTGCCCTCCGTGAGGATCTCATCGGCCATCGTTGCCACCGGCAACTCCCCAATGGTCTCTGGGAGGTTCCTTACGCGGCTGTGAAACCGGCCCTGCCGGAATGGCCGACTTCTACGCCTCGGTGGCTCGTGCAGGGCAAGGGGGAACATGGCCCCGCCAGGACGGTCGAGGTTGGCCGTGAGCACATTCAGCACATCGACAGCCCACGAAGCGAGTGTCCCGAACTCGACAGTGTGGGTCCCGATCCGTCCGTAAACGCATGCCGTGCGGGCTGTCGCCACCTCGCGGGCGACACGGCGGGTTGTCTCCGAGTCGATCCCGGTGAACGTAGAGGTGGCTTCCGGGCTGAACCCGTCGACTGCGGCACGCAGATCGTCGAGCCCGGCGACCGGTACGAGATCTTCGCCGACAAGCCCTTCGGCGAACAGCACGTGGATCAGCGACGCAAGCCAGGCTGCATCGGCGCTGGGGCGGATCCTGATGTGTTCGTCTGCGAGCTCGGCCGTCTTGGTCCGGCGAGGATCGATGACGACGAGCCTGGCTCCGCGCTCTTGGAGAGCCTCCAGGCGGCCGGGCCAATCGGGAGCTGAAGCCAGGCTCCCGTTCGATTCGAGTGGATTCGCTCCGAGGATCAGCAGATAGTCGGTCCGGTCAATGTCGGGAACCGGAATCGCCGCCGGATGGCCGAACATGTAACCCGAGGAGACGTGTTTGGGCATCTGATCCACCGTCGCTGCTGTGTAGATATTCCTCGTGCCGAGAGCCTTGGCGAGCGGCCGAATCGCCAGGAGGTTATGGAATCCGTGTGCATTCGGGTTGCCGACGTACATGGCGACTGCGTCACCATCGAGAAGCGGAACAAGCCGGCGTTCGATCTCGGCGAGAGCCTCCTCCCAGCTCGCCTCCTCGAAAACCCCATCTCGCTTGATCAGTGGCGTGCGGACCCGGTCAGGGTCGTCGTGAAGTTTGCCGAGGGTGGTGCCCTTGGGGCAGATGAAACCGTTGGAAAATGGATTGTTCCGATCGCCGCGAATGACCTTGACGGCCTCGTCTTCCAGCGTGATCTCGAGACCGCAGGTGGCCTCGCACAGCGGACAGGTTCGCGTAACAGTGCGGGTGGCCATTTTGCTCTCCGGATGTGGGACCGTTCCAAATCTACAGTCTCGGTAGATTCGCCGTGGTGGAGATTCTCGTCACCGGCGCCTCGGGGCTGCTCGGCAGAAAAGTGGTCAAGGCCGGTGTCGCCCGCGGCCACTCCGTCCGCCGTCTGAGCCGCTCCACTCGGGATGGCTGGCTCAAAGGCAACCTGGTTTCCGGCGATGGCATCCCCGAAGCAGTGACAGGCGTGAATGCCTTGATCCACTGCGCCACCGATCCGGACGACCCCGAGTCCGGCGACATTGCCGCAACAAGCAACCTGGTCAAAGCGGCCCTCGCTGCCGGCGGCGTGCACATCGTCTACCCGGGGATCGTGGGCTCCGATGTCATACCGCTGAAGGACTACGAAGCCAAGATCGCCGTGGAGGAGATTCTCCTTCAATCCGGGTGCCCTGTGACGGTTCAGAGGTACACCCAGTTCCACGAACTGGTGTGGTTCATGCTCAGCCGACTCACCCGTTACCCGGTGGTCCCGGTCCCGAAAGACACACGAGTGCAGACGCTTGACGCCGCCGCAGCCGCCGACGCTCTACTCGACGCTGCCGAGGGGGCTGCCGCAGGGAGAATCGCCGACTTGGGAGGTCCGACGATCTATGACGTGGCCGACCTGGCTCGCTCGGTGGCGACGGCACTCGACAGACGCCGCCCGATAGTACGGGTCAACTACCCGGGACTGGTGTGGACTGCATTTCGGGCAGGAGCCAACCTGACCGAGAATCGGGACGACAGTGGCCTCACCTGGAACGAGTTCTTAGCGGACCAGATCAATCATTCCTGAGCGCGATCGGCGTGGTCTGCCGCTATCTCGTCGAGGATCTCCTGAGCACGGACGATGTGACCTCTCACCGCGAAGCCGTGGGCCGCATCCCGGGGCTGGTTGCCCTCTTTCACGCGCTTGGCGGCGGTACGAGCGTGGGAGGCGCCCTTCTCCAACTCCGCGGCGAGCACCCGATATTGCTCGATCTGGCTGGATTCAGCCCTGCTCGGTTCAGGCTCTGCCAAGACCGCCGCAACAGCTTCTTTCATCACAGGGCCGGCATCGAGAACTGCCTTTGCTTCGGACAGGGTGAATCTGCCGTGAGTGACCTCTCGGCCGACAACCACGCCACTCAGTCGCCTGCCCCCCTCCTCAATGCTGATGACTTCGCGGAGATCGTCGAGATGGCGAACGCCTCCCGCAGCGATGACCGGTTCTTGGACCGTCCGCAGAGCCTCGCTGAGGATGGAGAGGTCGGGTGGTTCGATAAGTGCATCGCGCCCTGCCTCGGCGATGAGAAACGACACCGCTCCGGCAGAACTCATTTCAACGAGAACCTCCTCGAGGAACCGTCCTGAATTTTTCGTCCATCCCCGAGTGGCGATCTCCTCGTTGGGCCGCACGTCGAGGGATACCACGATCTTGTCTGGATGATCCCGGCACAGGTCCCAAACCATGTTCTGGTCCTCGATCGCGGCGGTGCCCATCACAACTCGCCAGGCGCCTGCGTCGATCAACCGAGCGGCTTCGACATGGGAGCGAATGCCTCCAGCCACTTGGACCGGCCCGTCGACGGCTTTGATCAGCTGATCGATCAGATCGCGGTTGCGGTAGTCACCGTGGCCTGCGGCGTCGAGGTCCACCACATGGATGGCGTCCGCCCCTTGCTCCCTCCAGTTCTTGGCACGAGAGATGGGGTCGTTGTCGAGGGTGATCGCATTGTCGAGGTGGCCGCGCGGCAAGCGAACCGATCGGCCGTCCAGGATGTTCACTCGGGCGTAAAGGTCCACGTGCTCTCCGAAGATTCTGGTGCCAGAGCCTACGCAGATGACCCGGCCCGTGTAGAACCGCCCTCCGGCCCGTCCCCGATCCCGAGCCTCGCTTCGGCGGCATCCAGGGTCTGGGGAGTGCTCAAGACGCCTGCGAATAGGTCGCCGAAACTCCGCAACCGACCCCAGACGTTGTCGATCCTGAAGTCACCGTTTCGGATTTCGCCCACCTCGTCCCAGCGAATCGGCAGCGATACCGGTGCTCCGGGGCGCGGACGGACCGAGTAGACCGAAGCAATCGTCTGGCCGAAGGCGTTGCGATTGTGGTCGATGAAGACTTTGCCTTTCCGACTCCCGACGTCCCAGACCATCGTGATGTCATCCGGATTCGCCTCGGCCAGCAGTTCGCCCACAGCACCGACGAACCGGCGCACCCGTTCGTGGGAGTGGACGGGCTCAAGCGGCACATAGACGTGCAGTCCTTTTGATCCTGACAGCTTGGGGAAGCCCACCAAGTCGAGTTGGGTGAGGACCACCTTGATCATCCCTGCCACGGTCACCATCTGCTCCCAGGTCGACCCTTCAGCGGGGTCCAGGTCGAAGATGGCAAGGTCGGGGTTTTCGAGGTTCCCGACCCTGGAGTGGAACGGGTGCATTTCGATGCACCCCATATTGGCGAGCCACATGAGCGACTGGCGGGAAGTGGCCAGCAGGAAATCGGTGACGTCGCCCTTCGAGTCCGATGGGACCGCCCCCGTTTCCATCCATTCGGGCTTATGCCCCGGGGCGCGCTTCTCATAGAAGGAAGGTCCGTCGATCCCATCGGGATAGCGGCTCATGGACAGCGGTCTGCCAACCAGGTGAGGCAAAAGCAGATCCGCTACCGACGAGTAGTACTGGATGAGGTCGCCTTTAGAGGTCCCGTCCGGAAAGTAAGGCTTGTCGATGTTGCTGAGCGTGAGCGGCTTGGGTGAGGCCTGCACCGTCCAGCGCTCTCCCTGTTTGATCACCCGTACGGTGGCCGGCGCCCCAGCGAGTCGTTTCGAGACTGGGCGACCATCCGGCACGGCCGAGCGAGACAGCGCCTCGCGCATCTCGTCGTGAACGGCTTCGTGACTCGCTTCGTCCCTTGATTCCGAGATAATCACCATCGCCATGTCCGCGGCGACAGCGGCATCCACGAGGGGACCTATCCGCAGGGTCCCTTCCCCGTAGACGGTGTGCTTGATCTCCCCGTGGGGACCGAACAGGTTGTCGCTGAACTGACACTGGAGCGGGCTGATCTTGACTGCGTCGAACGACTCGGCCACGAACCCGAGCACCGCCGAGAACGAGTCGACGGAGGTGAGGCCTCCGCCGGTCATGGCGTGAAGATGGGCCCAATCGACGATCGGTCGGACGAACGGGAACTCACCAGAGAGGACAGCAATGTCACCGAGTGTGCCGAAACCTCGGTCGTTTCCGGCGGTTTCCAGGCCCAACGAAACACCGAGGTTCTCGACCTTCGAGCCAATCCAGGCCAGGCGACGCCGGATCAGGTCCATCAGCTCAGCCGCGGTGTACTCACCTTTGGATCCCGGATGGGCACAGATGATCGGGGCGCCCATTTCAGCCCCGAGTTTCATCGTGTGCTCGATCGCCGCCACCGACTGCTTCGAACGATCCTCGTCGGGCACGGTCAGTGAACCGAAATAGGGAGCATGGACGCTGAGTTGGATTCCGCGATCGGCTGCTAGGGCACCAAAACGGGCGCAATCCTTCTCTTTCCAGGGAAACCCGCCGGTGAACCCGAGTTCGAAGGCCCCATGGCCTTTCGCCACGAGACCATCGAGAAACTCCTCGTGTTCGACCCCTTCCGGTGGCATCCCCGATTTCCCGTAAACCAGCATCGGGACTCATTGTGGCCGTGTCGACTACCGGTCGGCACCCTCTACGGATTACGTTCGCGTACATGGCCGAACTCCCCGCATCCCCTATCGGCGTGCTGCTGCTGCAATTAGGCACGCCGGATTCGACCGAAGTCTCCGATGTCCGCAAGTACTTGCGTGAGTTCCTATCCGACCCGCGGGTCCTCGATATGCCCGCTATCGCAAGGACTCTTCTGCTCAACGCGATCATCCTCCCGTTTCGACCCAAGAAGTCGGCCGAGGCCTACGAGAAGGTGTGGACCGACGAAGGCTCCCCACTGACCGTCTACACCGAGGCGCTGGTCAGCAAGCTCCAAGCCGCACTCGGTGACACTTACCGCGTGGTGTACGGCATGCGGTACCAGAATCCTTCGATCGAGTCGGCGGTGATCGAACTCGAAGAGGCCGGTTGTCGGGAGATAGTTCTGTTGCCCCAGTTCCCCCAATACGCCTCCGCCAGTGGCGGCTCGGCGGTTCAGAAGGCGTTGGAGGTGATCGGCGCCAGACGGAATGTGCCCGACGTGCGGGGAGTCGGAACATTCTTCGACGATCCAGGATTCCTGGAGGCAGCAGCGGGGATCGCCCGCCCGCTCCTCGAGGAGTTCGCTCCTGATCATGTCGTCTTCAGCTACCACGGTCTGCCCGAGAAACAGATCCGCAAGAGCGACCTCTCAGGCGATTGGTGCCTTGAAAACTCGTGGTGCTGTGACTCGATGAATGAGAAGAACGCGTTTTGTTATCGCGCCCAGTGTTTCGCCACGACGCGAGGGCTGATCTCACGGCTGGGAATCGACGGCTCGATGACCTCCACCGCGTTTCAGTCCCGGCTAGCCGGCCAGAAGTGGATCGAGCCGTACACAGACAAGGAGCTCCCCAAGCTCTACGCGGCCGGTGTGCGGCGACTGGCCGTCCTCACTCCATCGTTTACAGCGGATTGCCTCGAAACGATTGAAGAGATCGGAATCCGGGGCCGAACCCAATGGGAAGAACTCGGCGGCGAGGCTTTCCTGCTCGTGCCTTGTGTCAATGCAGACGACCGCTGGGTTGCCGCCGTTGCCGACATGGCGAGGGGCCGGTGACTTCAAGAGCGGGGTGTGCCGCCGGATGCTGACCCGAGCGGAGATCGAGACTTTCTACCGGGAATTTCAAACGCGCTTCGCTGAGGGCATCGAAGCTCTCGACGGTTCGGCCGGGTTTGTCTCCGATCCCTGGACGAGGCAAGGGGGCGGAGGCGGAGACACACGCATCCTCGCCAACGGCCAGCACATCGAGAAGGCAGCAGTGAACTTCTCGGCGGTCCATGGCGAAACACCGGCCAAATTGTCGGAGCGGATCACCGCAAGTGAGTTCTACGCCACGGGTGTTTCGATCATCGTCCATCCTCGAAACCCATACGCCCCCACCTTCCACGCCAACATCCGCTACTTCGAGACCGACGACGGGAAAGCCTGGTTCGGCGGTGGGGCGGACATGACGCCCTATTACCTCTTCGACGAAGATGCCAGACACTTTCATACCGTCCTCGCCGCGGCGTGCGATCGGCATGCCGCCGCCGACTACCAAGAGTGGAAGAAGGCTTGCGACGAATACTTCTACCTCCCCCACCGCGGGGAAGCCCGCGG
>JBGTKD010000194.1:0-14962 GCA_041744795.1 Acidimicrobiia bacterium | reverse complement strand
CCGGTCTTCCCTGAGCACTTCTGGGGTCCGATCGTTGACGCGAACGACACGTTCGAAGGCATGTACTCGGCTCCCGGTCTCGGTTCCCCGAACGGTGGGGCTTTCGACTCAGCCGAGTTCGAGCCGGGCGCTTTCTGGCGCAACGTCGCAGTAGACAACTATTACGACCGCGGTGCTCAGATCACCATCTATGACAACGGTGCAGTCGAGTACACCAGGCCTTCTGGTGTGACTGAGGTATACGGTGGCGAGCCGGGCGCTAGCGAAGCGGTGTCCAGCTACACGGAAGGTCCTTTCGCGACCGACGTCACGTACTCCCTCTACTCGGATCAGAACGCGGCCGTTCTGGCGCTCACCGATGGTTCGGTCGACTTCTTGCTCAACCCGCTGGGTCTTCAGCGCGGTCTGCAGCAGTTGGTTCTTGCCGAGCCGGAGCTCAATGTGATTGTCAACGAGCAGAACGGTTACCGCTACCTGGCGTTCAACACCCGAAAGGCCCCGATGAACGACAAGGCGTTCCGTCAGGCGATTTCCTGTCGGATCGACAAGGAGTTCATGGCCAACACGGTGCTCGGTGGCTCGGCCATCCCATCAACCAGTCAGGTGCCCCCGGGCAACAGTTTCTGGGCCAACCCGGATATCGCTGGTACATGTGACGGCCAGACTGAACAAGAGCGCTTTGAGACTGCCAAGCAGTTGCTCGTCGACGCTGGGTACACGTGGACGACCGAGCCCATGTGGGATGAGGCCAACCGCGACGTGCTCCCCGAAGGCGCAGGACTGGCTTCGCCGGACGGCACACCGATGCCTCCAATGGAGCTACTGGCTCCTGGACCGGGATACGACCCGCTGCGCGCGACCTACTCGCTCTTCATCGAGCAGTGGGCCAAGCAGATGGGTATTCCCGTGACGGCCAACCCGACCGGATTTACGGTCATCGTTGACAAAGTGTTCGCCACTGGCGAAGCAGCAGCTGACTGGGACATGTACATCCTCGGATGGGGTCTGACTCCGTTCCCGGATCACATCTTCTCGTTCTTCACCACGGCCAATGACTCGGCTGACGGTGGCTTCAACACCCCGGGTTACAGCAACCCCGAGTTCGATGCCATCGCCGACGAGTTCAACCGTGCGAAGACGCTCGAGGAAGCACGCGATTTGATCTTCGCGGCCGATGCGATCCTCGCAGAGGACGTGCCGTACGTGGTTCTGTTCACCACACCGATCATCGAGGCATACCGGAACACCATTGAGTTCCCGTTCACCTCGGTTCTCGACGGTGTCCAGGGCTTCGGCGGTCTGACGGGATCCACGATCTCGACAAGCTGATCCAAACCGACAACCTGATGGGGAGCGGGGACCTTCTGGTCCTCGCTCCCCATCGATCGAAACGCCCGCAACGAGTCGCGACGTGACTGTTCCTGAGATCTCGGACCCGAGACCTGAGGAACCGCTATGTCCGGCCCACGGGCGGTGATGTTGCCCCGCCGGTAACATGACCCATCGTCGACGGGCATACACCCTCGGACATGGTGTTGTTCGGTGAGAGGAGAAGTCGATGGTCCGCTATTTCACGCGACGTCTTGTGCAGATGGTGGTCCTATTCCTCGTCTTCATCACGCTTACGTGGTTTCTGTTGTATGCACTTCCTGGTGACATCGTCGCTCAGAAGTTCGCCACCAACCCCAACCTTCCGCCTGAAGCTCGCCAAATCGCAATCGACCGACTTGGCCTCGACAAGCCGATCCATCTCCAGTTCGCCGACTACATGGTCAATTTCTTCCAAGGCGATCTGGGTTCTTCCTTCAACCAATACCCTCGGCCTGTAACAGACATAATCGGCGAGAGGCTCCCTAGGACAATCGTTCTATTCCTGACTGCCTTGGTCACCTACTACTGGGCCGGCTTCATCGCTGGCAAGTACCTGGCGTGGCGTCGTGGCAAGAGGGGAGAGATCGCCATCACCGTGGGCGGCGTCGGGCTCTTCACCGTCTTCTACCCCTGGTTCGCTCTCATCGCCATCTGGTTCTTCGCCGCAGAGATGGGCTGGTTGCCGATCAGCAAGTTCCTCGATCCATCCAAATGGAGACAAGCCCCCTTCGCAGCCAACGAAGTGTTCATGCGACTCTTCTGGACTGTGGCGCTCACCTCGGCGTTGCTGTTCGCCGTGCAGATCATCGCCTCGAAGGTCCGAGACGTCCGGCTGCATAGGCTTGTCCGCTGGGGCGGAACGGCCGCAGTGATAGTCGGATTCTTCGTCTACTGGTTTGCGGTGCCGGCGGGTGTCGAGATGCGCTTGTACGCAGCCGACATCGCCCGCCACATGATCCTGCCCGTCGGAGTTCTGACCGCGGTCAACTTCGCTGGAATCATGCTGCTCACCCGCAGTTCCATGCTGGAAACCATGAGTGAGGACTTCATCCTGACGGCTCGGGCCAAAGGTCTCAGCGAGAAGGATGTGCGCGACAAACATGCTGCTCGCACCGCGCTGCTTCCTGTCACGACTTCGCTGGTTCTGGCCGTGGCGACGGTTTTGGATGGGGGCATCATCACCGAGACGGTGTTCTCGTGGCCGGGTATGGGAGAGATTCTTGTCTCTTCGGTCACCAGCGAGGACATACCTGTCGCGGTAGCTGCGTTCTCGTTCATCGGTGTTCTGGCCCTCGTAGGCCATTTCGTTGTGGACATGCTCTATGGCGTGCTCGATCCCCGAATCCGTGTTTCCGGATCCCAATAGGAGACTCCAGTCGTGACTGATCTGATACAACGCCCCGACATGCCGGACGGCACGGATGGTGTGTTGGACGCTCCCATCGAACAACACTCGCTGTGGAAGATCCGTCTTGCGTTGTTCCGTCGGTCGCTCAAGGCGAACTGGAAGCTGTTCTCCTCCAATAACGTGGGCCTGGCGGGTCTCGTCATCATCGGGCTGTGGGCGATTGCCGCGATCATGCCGACGATCTTTTTCGCCACCGGGTTTTGGTCCAACTCGGTCTACAACCCAGTGTCGGGGCTGGAGCGCAATCCGCAGACAGCGATAGTGACCCTCGTGGAGGAAAAGACCGATCCGCTCACAGAGATTGACCGTCGAGACATGCTCCTCGACCAGCGGATCCCACAGGACCTTCAGATCGGAGAAACGTTTGAACGTCCGCTCCAGCCTGCCCCACCTGATTCGAGGCACTGGCTAGGGACCGACCCGCTCGGACGCGATGTGATGTCTCAGCTCATGCACGGAGCTAGGGCGGCATTCGGGCTCGGCGCTTTGGCTGCGACCGTGACTGTTCTCATAGCGACAATTGTTGGATCCGTTTCCGCCTATTTTGGTGGTGCAGTCGACTCGTTCTTCATGCGGTTGGCGGACCTGTTGATCATGATCCCCGCTCTGGCGGTCCTGATCGTCCTCGGAGCGATCATCCGTTTCGAGTTGTGGCATCTCGCGCTTGTCATCGGTCTACTGGGCGGTTTCGGCGGCGTCGCCATTGTGCTCAAGTCTCAGGCGCTGGCTGTGAAGGTAAAGCCCTTCATCGACGCGGCTCGGGTGGCGGGCGGCAGCCACACGCACATCATCTTCAGCCATCTCGTGCCGAACGTGATGCCATTGAGCTTCCTCTACATGATGTTCACCGTCACCGGGGCGATTCAGGCCGAGGCCACGCTGTCGTTCCTCGGACTGTTGAACGTCAGAACCTCCTGGGGCTTGATGATCAACCTCGCCAATACCGAGGGCTATCTGTTGCAAGGGGACGAGTACTGGTGGCTGGTGTTCCCTGCCGGCATGGCGGTCACCCTTCTCGCCGCGGCCTTCTTCCTCGTGGGCCGCGCCATGGACGAAGTCATCAACCCCAGGCTGAGGAGACGCTGAACACCACATGACAAACGCCAGACCGTCGATGCGCGCCCGATGAGCAAGCCACTGCTCGAGGTCGATCGCCTCGTAATGAACTACAAGACCGAGGCTGGCTATGTGTCGGCCATCGAAGATGTGTCTTTCACTCTCCACGCCGGTGAGTCCCTTGGGCTGGTCGGCGAGTCAGGATGTGGAAAGACCTCGATCGCAATGTCGCTGCTGCGACTTCTGGCAGACAACGCCGAGTTCTTGTCGGGCGAGATCCGACTTGAGGGCACCGACCTGCTGGCCTTGACCGAAGAACAGATGCGCCAACGGCGCTGGAGCGACATCTCCATGGTCTTCCAGGGGGCGATGAACGCTTGGAACCCGGTCTACCGCGTAGGAGACCAGATCCGTGAGGCAATGGATCTCCACTTCCGACCCCGTCTTTCGACGAAAGAGTCGAACGACCGAATCGAGCGACTCTTCAACCTCGTGGGCCTCAGTCCGAGAATGGCCGAGCGATATCCCCACGAGTTCTCAGGGGGCATGCGTCAGAGGGCGATCATCGCCATGGCACTGTCATGCGATCCGAAGGTGATCATCGCAGACGAGCCGACCACGGCCCTCGACGTCATCGTCCAAGATCAAATCCTCCAAGAGCTGAAGAAGATCCAGGCAGAGCTGGGCATGTCGATCATCTACATCTCCCACGACATTGCAGTGATCGCCGAGGTGACCGACACCATCGGCGTGATGTATGCAGGCAAGCTCGTCGAAATCGGACCGACCACCGAGGTGTTCGCCCGTCCCCGTCATCCCTACGCGTTTCTCCTTCTCTCATCCACTCCTTCGGTCACAGGCCCCCGTCGCAAGCTCGCGCCGCTTGAAGGCGAACCTCCCAACCTCCTCGACCCGCCACCGGGTTGCCGATTTCACCCACGGTGCCCTTGGGCAACGGAGAAGTGCCGGACTGACGTGCCCATCTCAGAGGACATCGGCGGAGGACACCTCGTTGCCTGCTGGAACTGGGAACAGGTCCCGGAGATCGGAACGATGATCAAATGAGTCAGCCACTTGTGAAAGTCGACCAACTCTCGAAGTTGTTCCCTGTCTCTCGGGGCATGTTCCGCAAGCCGGTCGACTTTGTCCACGCGGTGGATGGCATCAGCTTCGAGATCGCCCCGGGTGAGTCGCTCGGTCTGGTGGGCGAGTCTGGGTGCGGGAAGTCGACGACGGGACGAATGCTCGTACGTCTGTCGGATGCGACCAGCGGACAGATCCTCCTGGGTGACTCCCAAGGAACAGATGACCTGGTCGATGTAGCCCACATCGACGACTCGGACATGAGCAAATTCCGCAGACGAGTCCAGATGATCTTCCAGGACCCGTACGAGTCGATGAATCCCCGCCGGACGGTGTTCGAGACCGTGGCCGAGCCACTGGCGGTTCAGAACATCGGAACGCTCAACGAGCGTGAGGAACGAGTCGTGGCGATGTTGCAACTGGTGGGTCTCACGCCTCCCCACACGTTCCTGTTCCGCTATCCACACGAACTCTCCGGTGGCCAACGCCAACGTGTAGCTATTGCTCGGGCGTTGGTTTTGGACCCGAGTTTCGTGGTGGCTGACGAGCCGACGTCGATGCTGGACGTCTCGATTCGCATCTCCATCATGGATTTGATGTTGAAGCTGGCAGAGGACTTCAACGTTTCCTACCTCTACATCACCCATGACCTGGCCGTGGCGAGATACATGTGCGATCGGATCGCCGTGATGTACCTCGGCAAGATCGTCGAGATCGGAGACACCGAGGAAATCCTTGGCAACCCCCAGCACCCATACACGCGGGCGTTGCTATCGGCTGTTCCGGTGCCAGATCCAAGTTTCAAGAAGCCAGAAGTCCAGATCCTCGGCGGCATCACCAAGGCCATCAATCCACCGCCACGGTGTCGGTTCTTCGAACGCTGCCCGTTTTCACAGCCCATCTGTGAGACCGAGGACCACCCTCCACTGGAGGACAAAGGTGGCGGGCATTTCGTGGCCTGTCATCTGGTCGAGAAAGCGGTCTGACCGCCAAGACGCGGTCCTGAAGCTTTCGGTCGTAGCATCGCTGGGATGTTCGACCGGGTCTGGACCATCCCGAACGCGGTTTCCTTGGCGCGACTGCTGGCAATCCCGTACTTCTGGTACGTGCTTCTCGGGCAGAATCGCATCGGCCTGGCCGCCCTTCTCATTTTCGCAATCGGCTCCACCGATTGGTTGGACGGTTATCTCGCCCGCCGCCTTTCCCAGGAGTCGGAGTTGGGGGCCTTCCTAGATCCGTTGGCGGATCGGCTCATGATCGGCTCTGCTCTCATCGCTGGCTTGATCGCGGGAGTGCTTCCCCCGGTTATTGGGTGGCCACTCATTGCTCGTGAAGTCTTGGTCGGCACCGGGGCCGCAATCGTGGCGTTTCGAGGTGGTGGGCGACTGAACGTCAGGTATCTGGGCAAGCTGGCAACTTTCATCATCTACGGAGCCATCCCGTCGTTCTACCTATCTGCGGCCGGAATAGCACCGTTGTTTTTCACTCCCGCGGCTTGGATCTCGGGCAGCATCGGGTTGTTCCTCTACTGGTGGGTGGCTTTGGTGTACCTACTCGACGCCCAGCGGGCGATCGGCTCCGATGGTCTTGTCTCTCGACCGGAGGTCTCCGACCGCTAGCATCGCCTGCATGGAGCTGCCCGACGACCTGCTGTACACCGAGGATCACGAATGGCTTCGCCCATCTGGCGGAAGCTTTCGACTTGGAATCACCGACTACGCCCAGGATCAACTCGGAGACATTGTCTTCGTAGAACTCCCCAAGGTGGGAAACAGCGTCGCCGCCGGTGGCATGCTGGCAGAGGTCGAGAGCACCAAATCGGTCGGCGAGGTGTACGCCCCGGTTGCTGGCACGATCACCGCAATCAACGAGACTGTCGTTGACCAGCCCGAACTCATCAACTCCGAGCCTTACGGGGCCGGCTGGCTCGTCGAGATGGAACCCACCGAAGAGTTGCCACCATTCATGGATGCAGCCGCATACCGTGAACTGACCGAGTGACAGCGTCGGAATCA
Organism: Acidimicrobiia bacterium; assembly: GCA_041744795.1. GTDB lineage: Bacteria > Actinomycetota > Acidimicrobiia > Spongiisociales > ZC4RG35 > DATHWB01. The sequence continues at coordinate 8,029 of JBGTKD010000194.1, read as the reverse complement.
TGACGCACTGCCCGAACTGCCAAAGCGAGATCGTCTCGGGGACCGAAGTTTGTCCTGAATGTGGGACGCATATGGAGACCGATCCGACGGTGGTCTTTGTGCCGGTCTCAGAGCACCATCCGGCTCTCACTCCCGAACAAGCCGAAGGGGTAGACGGTTTCGACGGTTTTGCGCTGGTCGTCGAACGCGGACCAAGAGCGGGGATGACGTTCGTGCTGCACGCCGGCAGTACCACAGTTGGCAGACATCCGGACTCCGACATCTTTCTTGATGACGTGACCGTGTCGCGCCACCACTGCCGTTTCACCTCCGACAACGATGGTCTGCGGGTAGAAGATGCAGGGTCAACCAATGGGACCTACGTCAACGAAAACCGGGTTGACGAGATGCGGCTGGTGCCGGGGGACGAAGTTCTGATTGGTCGATTCCATCTGATTGTTGCCCACGGGGATGGCTGACTCCCAGCTACCCGAAGGTGAGGAAGGTCTCCTCTCGATCGGCGAGCTGATCAACGACTTGCGGGAGGAGTTCCCGGACGTCTCGATCTCAAAGGTTCGCTTTTTGGAGTCTCAGGGCCTGCTCGCGCCTGCCCGTTCCGATGGTGGTTATCGCTTGTTCGACATCTCGGACACTGAACGCTTGCGTTTCATACTCCGTCAGCAGCGTGACCACTTTCTGCCTCTGAAAGTCATCAAGTCGAAACTGACGATGTGGGAACGGGGCGAGGAGATCGACGACACCGAACTGACGGTCCGAGGGGGCTTGCTCGATCACCGATCTGAGCCGGTGAGCGAGTCGGAGTTGATCCGTCGGTCGGGCCTCACGGAGTCTCAGGTGGCGGAACTGGTGAGCCATGGCTTGTTGGAACAGCCTCACGACACGGTCTTTCCCCCAGAAGCGCTGGTGGTCGCGTCAGAAGCCAGAAGGCTCTTCGCTCAGGGACTTGAAGCGCGCCATCTGCGGGCGGTCAAACACGCCGTCGAGAGGGAAGCTGATGTCATTGGTCAGCTCGGAGCCGGCCTCTTGCGCATCACCAACCCTGAGGGGCGCGAGCAGGCACGCAACGTGGTCGAATCGGCCGGAGAGTCCATGATCGCACTGCATCGCGCTCTCCTGGCCGCAGAACTCCGAAAGCTTCTCGAGTGAGATTGCCGAAGCTGGCGGTCATCGTCCTGGCCGCCGTCCAGATCGCTGCGGTCACACCGCCTCGCCCGATCGAGCGAGTACCTCCGATGCCGCCACCTGCCGTGTCTGCGCCAGCCTGGATCCTCTACGACGACACGAATGACATTGTGCTGGACGGTGTGGAAACAGATCGTTCGCGTGCCATGGCTTCGACCACGAAGATGATGACCGCGCTACTTGCGGTGGAGTCGGGACGACTGGATGAAACCGTGACAGTTTCATCCAGGGCAGTGAGCATCGGCGAAGCCTCAATCGGCTTGGTGGCGGGGGAGAGGCTCCCGTTGGAAGATCTCGTCTATGCCTTTCTGCTGCGGTCGGGCAACGATGCGGCCACGGCCGCCGCCGAGCATCTCGGCGGGTCGGTCGAAAGCTTCGTGGCGATGATGAATGCCCGGGCTGGCGAGCTCGGGATGGACGAAACATCCTTCGCCAATCCTCACGGACTCGATCACCCCGACCACTATTCCTCTCCCCGTGACCTGCTGACTCTCATCCAGGCCCTGGCTGACAACCCACAGCTGGCATCAATGCTCACGGTCACCCGGCGTCCCATCCCGGACGCTCCGGATGGCACGGTGAGAGTCGCTGAGACGACGAATCGTCTCCTCACTACGTATCGAGGTGTTTTTGGCGGGAAGACGGGTTTCACTTTCCAGGCAGGTCTGGTGTTTGCCGGTGGCGCCGAGCGAGAGGGACGCAGGCTCTATGTCGTTGTGATGGGCTCGGAGGGGCCGGGCGCTCATTTGGCTGACGCTGCGGCCCTGTTGGATCACGGGTTCGAGGATCTGAAGTTCGTCGACACGATTCGTCGTGACACGCCTTTCGTGCTCGTCACGTCCGACAGGACTCCAGAGTTGAGCCGGCTCGCCGCCATCCAAACCCTGGTGTTCGTTTCATCGCTAGAGGCCGCCCCTGTCGAGCCCGAGCAACTCCCGGCACCTCCCGCCGAGGAACTAACCGTCACTGATCTCCCTGGGCTGACTGAAGCATTGGGCTGGCTGGTCGGGGGTCTGTTCGGTGGCTGAAAGCTTCGCTCGGGTACTCACCGAGGTCGAAATACAGACTCGGGTGGGCGAATTGGGCGAGTTGCTGACTGAGGATTATTCGGGTCGGAGGCCGGTAGTAGTTGGCGTGCTGACAGGTGCGCTTTGGTTCGTCGCCGATCTGGTTCGCGCAATGGACATCGATCTCGACGTCGACTTCTTGTTGCTCAACCGTTTCGGCGAGGGTGGCCGCATCCGGATCCACACTGATACCGCCATCCCGCTCACTGGTCGCGACGTGATTCTCGTCGAAGACATCGTGGACACGGGCCTGTCGCTGACAGTCCTGCGCAAGATGATCGAAGAACGCGACGTTGCCTCAGTGCGCTGCGTTGCCCTGTTGGACAAAGTGACAAGACGCATCGTGGACGTCCCTCTCGAGTACCGGGGATTCGAGGTAGGTGATGAGTTTCTACTCGGGTATGGGCTCGATGAAGACGGGATCTACCGCAACCTGCGGGACATCTGGGCGGTTTTGGATCTCGGAGCGTTTCGGAACCAGCCCGAGTTGTTCCGACAGAACGTCTTTCCTGGACACTGATAGGCTTCGCCTCATGGAGGCACAGGTCATCCCGATGGTGATAACCGGAGTCCGGGTGGAGGTTCCGTCGAACACCCCCATCGTTCTCCTGCGCGAAGAGCGCGGAGATCGGTTCCTCCCAATCTGGGTCGGACCTGTAGAGGCGATGGCCATCAGCTCTGCCATGGAAGGCACCCAGCCGCCCCGTCCCCAGACCCACGACCTTCTCGCCAACACGATTACCGCGATGGGAGCTCGATTGGTGCGGGCCACCGTTACCGAGCTCCGCGATAGCGTCTTTTTCGCCGAGTTGGTCTTTGACCTCGACGGGCGAACGGTCACCGTCTCGTCCCGACCTTCGGACGCAATCGCCCTGTGTGTTCGCACAGGGACCCCCGTATTCGCAGACCCCGCCGTACTTGATGAGGCGGGGATAGAGATCCGCGACGACGAGGACGAGGCAGAAATCGAGGAGTTCCGGGAGCTGCTCGAGGAACTCACGGTCGAGGACTTCCTCGACGAACCCGACTCGAACTGAATTCGAGAGTTTTCCACAGGTTGTTGACAACTTCGCGCGCTCGGCGGTAGCTTGCTCCCTTGGTAATGACATCAGAAGAATTACGATGATGTGAGCGGCATTGCCGCTCCAAAGTCCGGGAGGACCGACCGTGACACATTCGATGGGAGAAGAGTTGACCGCTCCAGCAGCCGGTGATCCCGGCTTTGGTTATCGCGCCCCCCAGGTGTGCCGTCTGGTTGGGATCACTTATCGCCAGCTCGACTACTGGGCGAGGACCGACCTGCTGCGACCCTCCGCCAAGGAGGCGAGCGGATCAGGATCACAGCGGCTGTACTCGTTCACCGATCTGATCCAGCTCAAAGTCATCAAGCGGTTGCTCGATGCCGGCATGAGCCTCAAGCGAATCCGGTCGGCGGTTGAGATCCTCAGAGACCAGTTGGACAGCGATATGCCGTTGGCAGACGTCACTTTGCTCTCCGACGGAAGTTCGATATTCGCCGCCCATTCGCCTGACGAAGTGGTCGATGTGTTCCGTCGTGGCCAGGGCGTGTTCGGGATCGCCGTAGGCCCCGTACAGGACGAACTCACGGGCGATCTTCACGATCTGACGCCTCATCCGGTCGAAACCACCTCGGTTGCCTTGGCGGAAGCCACCTGAGCGCCGCAGCCATGACCGAGGGCGAGATCCGTTTCGCCCACAACAGCGAGCGACAGTTCGCCTTGCTTCTTGACTTCTACGGCGTCGAGTGGGACTACGAGCCGACATCTTTTCCCGTGACTTGGGACCGGGACGGCCGACCGAGCCAGTACTTCACTCCTGACTTCTATCTCCCTGAAGACGATCTCTACATAGAGATCACGACCATGAGCCAAAAGCTCGTTACGAAGAAGAACGCCAAAGTGCGGCGTCTGCGTGAGCTCTACCCCGATATACAGATCAAAATCCTGTATCAGCGGGACTTTCTCAACCTGGTCGATAAGTACGGTCTGGAACAGCCGACCAACGTGTTGGCACCTGTCCCGACGCGGATTCCGGGACCTCCCCGGGTGACGAGGTTGGACAGCCGGGGCGCACTTTGACATGAAGTCCCCGCTGCAGGAGCTCAATGAGAGTCTCGGCGCGCGGTTCGTGGACTTTGGTGGCTGGTCCATGCCGGTTCAATACACATCTGTGCTGGAAGAGCACAAGGCGGTCCGAACCGGGGTTGGAGTCTTTGACGTTTCCCATCTCGGCAGGGCTGTCGTGGCCGGATCGGGAGCCGAAACCGCCTTGCGCAGAAGACTTTCCAACGACGTCTCGACACTCGACGCTGGACGCACCCAGTACACGATGATCCTGAATGACTCGGGAGGCGTCATCGATGACCTCATGGTTTGGCGATGGCCCACCGAAATCTGGGTCATGGCGAACGGTGGCAATCATCTCCGGGTCCTCGAAGAGATCCGTCGGGCAGGCGAAGATGTGGAAGTAGAGGACCTTCGACCATCGACTGCCTCGATCGCGGTCCAAGGCCCCGAGGCTCCAGGACTTCTCGCATCGGTGTTGGGCGTCGAAGTACAACGCGGGCGGCTTGGAGAAGCGAGCGTCAACGGCGAGCGAGTCGCCGTGGGAGGTACCGGCTACACCGGTGAGAAAGGTGGTGAGATCGTTGGTCCGCCCGAGGTTGTCGCCTCCTTGTTCTCCGAACTTCTCACAAACGGAGCGACACCGTGCGGCTTGGGATCGCGCGACACTCTCAGACTGGAAGCGGGTCTTCCTTTATGGGGCCAGGATCTCACGGAATCCATCACCCCACTGCAGGCCGGTCTCGGGTTCGCCGTGGCATGGGACCATGATTTCGTCGGGAGGCAAGCTCTGGAAGCGGAACGTGAGTCCCTCCCTCGCAAGTTGGTCGCGTTTACAACAGGGACCAGGCAAATTCCCCGTACCGACAACGCGCTGCGCTCTGGGCCGTCGAGTGGCTGGGTCACCAGTGGCAACTTCAGTCCGGCGCTCGGGGCGGGGATCGGTATGGGTTACCTCGAACCACCGAACGACGACGACCCCATCGAGGTCGAGATCCGCGGCACCTGGCATCCCTTGACGCGAAGCAAGCCTCCGTTCCACCGTTGATTCCAGGGCAAGCGACACGCCTGGTCCTCACACCGTCTGCGTCACCGGCAGCGCACGCCGTCGCTCGGGAGATGTCAACAACAATCATCGAAGTCCCCGCGGTTGGTGGCAGGCCCGTGCCAGAACCGGAGCCAGGGGATGTGCTCGTGCATGGGTTTCCGGACATCTTCGGAAGGGTGTTGAGCCCCCCGGTCGGCTGGAACACGATCCTCGTATGCGAGAGGATGGCGGTTCCCTTCGTGGACAGCCGGAAGCCCATGATCGAAGTCGGGTTCGCCCCGCCGGTTGATCCGCCTCTTCTCGCCGGGGCGCTGCGTGCCATGTACAAGCCGATCCTCCAGCAGCGCAGGGTTCGCCCGGTATTCGAGGCCCCACCGTTGCTGGGACTGGCTTTCGTGGCTCCGGATGGGATCGAACTGCCTGGACAGTTCGGGGCGGTGGAGCGCCCTGTCGTTGCGGGTCTTCCCGACTTGGTCGTCATTCGTCCAGTGGGGAATCCACCATCGGACACCCGGCGATTCGACCCGCCTCCAGTGGTCGTAGCATGACGCTCAGTCCAACCTCGGAGTGATCTTGACCAGTCTCGCCCAGCCCTCTGTGACGCCTGCCGGTGTCCACGAACTCGTCAGACGATGGGAATCGTCAGAGGACGCACGGGCGGAAATGGTCCTCTGTCACGGGCTAGCGGAGCATTCAGGACGCTACGAAAAGGTAGGGGATAGGTTCGCTGCTGCCGGCATCGGGGTAACGGCCTATGACCAGATCGGATTTGGGGCGTCCGGGGGGAAAAGAGCCTGGGTCGATGCGTGGTCCGACGTCCTGGATCAGATCCAAAGCCATGTCGAGACGGCCCGCGAGACGGCCCGACCTGTCGTCCTGCTGGGACATTCAAATGGCGGACTTTTCGCGCTCGAGTACGCCCTGGCCGAGCGTCCGAAGCCAGACCTACTGGTGTTGTCGGCACCGCTGCTCGGCGGGGGAGCGGGCTGGCAAAGAGTTCTCGCGTCGGTCCTCGCCGCTTTGGTCCCCAGGATCCAGGTCCCCAACAATCTAAGCGGGGAGGAATTGTCGCGTGACCCAGCGGTCGGGGAGGCGTACTTTTCCGATCCGCTCGTCTATACCAACACGACTGCTCGCTATGGCAAAGAGATGTTCAATGCGATGGCACGGGTGAATGCGGTCCTGGACAGTCTCTCGGTACCAACGCTCGTCATCCACGGGGCAGTCGATCGAATCGTTCCGCCTCAATCTTCAGCCCCCCTCGCTGACATTCCAGGCGTAGACCGGAGGCTCTATCCGGCACTTCGTCACGAACTTTTCAACGAACCGGAAGGCATGGACGTCGTCGACGACGTCATCGGCTGGATCGAGTCGAAACTCGACTGAAACGGACTGGCGAAAAGTTGCCTTCTGATCAGTAAAGACTGGCCGAAATCGGCCGATGAGACATCCATGGTTCTTCCTGTAGACCGTCCCTGGCGCATCCGTCGGCTGCTCTACGCCGGCGCTGGCGCGCTAGTGCTATTCGCGATGACGACCGGGGCAACTCCGAGGGCACTCATTCTTCTTGGACTTGCGACGGGCGGTCTCTTGACTGCTTGGCGAGATCAAGGCCAAGACATGGCGGATTTCAGGCTCTTGACGATGGGTCTGTACGACCTGGGGGTCGCCCTCACTCTCGCCGCCCTCGGATTCCAGTACGTGTCAGTCCTCGTCTTCGTTGGCGCGGTAGCTGCGCTCAGCCTGCTTCTCCCGTCCAGAACAAAGGGACTCGCCTTCGTGGTAGCTCTTTTCGCGGCAGCCCAAGCGCTGTTCGCCATCCAGCTAGGAGGGGTCACATCAATCCTGCCTGCCACCCTGGGACCCCCAGCCTTCCGCCTGTTCCTACCCATGTTGACTTTCGCCCTCACCGCGGCAGGGTTGGCACTGCTGTTCGGATCCATCGGTGTCCGCCTGCAACAACTGGCGGGGGCCCAGGACCAGCTTCGTGCGTCCCTGGACGCCCTGGGGGCACCAACACTCGTCGTCGACGGAGACGACATCCTGTACGCCAATCCGGCGGCGATAGTCCTAACCGGCCAGGCATTAGTCGGAGAGTCGGTTAGTGAGACCTTTGGGCTCGGCGACGTTCGTCCGGGACGGCGGGGGGTGCGGTCGGCTCTCGGTGGGGCTGGCCAAGCCAGGGTGTCGTTCGATGTGCATGTGCAACCAATCACGTTTGAGGGGAGATCGCTCGCTCAGATAACACTGCTGGACGTTGCCGATGACGTGTTCGCTGAGGGTCCCGCGTCGATCGGACGCAACCTTGACTTGCTCTTCGACCGGATTCCGGCCGCGCTCTATCGCTCCACCCCGGCTGGCGATGTCACTGCCGCCAACCCAGCCTTGGCAGAAATGCTTGGTCTCGCTGACCCAAATGAGCTGATCGGAGCTGTCGAACGCGCTCAGCTGCACTACAGAGACTCCGCTGGTCGTGCCGAATGGATCGCGATGTTCGATGACTCCGATGTGGTGATCGACTACGAGATGGACCTGACGAAAGCCGACGGGACGCTGATCACCGTTACCGACAGCGCCAGGGCAGTGCGGGACCAAAGCGGATCAATCCTCTTCTTCGAAGGCGTCCTGATGGACGTGACAAAGCAACG
>JBGTKD010000193.1:0-15422 GCA_041744795.1 Acidimicrobiia bacterium | reverse complement strand
GGGCGCATAGCTCAGTTGGCTAGAGCGCTTCCCTTACAAAGCTGGCCGACGCCAGCTTCGTAACGAAAGGCCTATCTAGCTGGCCTTTCGGAACTTCGGAAGGGCCAATCTCGGCAGCCACAGGCGATGCGAAGGCTTCTCTGAGTCCAACAGGACAGGAGTCTCAAGATGGCATTTCAAGCCTTCATCGAGGAGTTCGAAAGCGACTGGCAGCTCGCTGGAAAAGCCCGAGGCACAGCGATGACCTACGCCCGCTACCTCCGCCAGCTCGCCGAGTTCTGCGACGGCGGCGCAAGCTTGGCGGACGTGAAGCGCTGGCTTGCCACGGCAATCTCTCTGGAGAGTGCCCGTGGCCGAGCCCGAGCAGTTCGAGCGTTCGGGAAGTGGTGTGCTGCCAACGATGGCCCCGACTTCTCGTGGTGGCCGAGGGTGCCCCTCGCCAACACCAAGGTGCGACCACAGCCGACTGTGACGCCTGAGATCTACGAGCGGACGTTGGCGCGTGCGGAGTGCGCACGCGACCGCCTGGTCGTCGAGCTGCTCTGGTCGACGGGATGCCGAGTCTCCGAACTTTCACGCCTCGCTGCTGCGGACGTGTCCGTGGCGGGCCAGTTCATCATGGTGCGCGAATCCAAGACGGGCGTGCCCCGCCTCGCTCCGTTGTCTGATCGTGCCTGCCGCCTGATCCGTCGCCACACGCCCCCTCAGGGACACCACACGCTCCTCGGGATGAGCAGGGGTGCCATCCAGCAGTTGATGCGTCGGCTCGACGCCCCGACGCCGCATGCGTGGCGGCGAGGCTGGGCCGTGGAGGCACTGAGATCTGGAGTGTCCGAGACAAGCGTGAGATCAGCGGCGGGCTGGTCGTCGGGAGCGATGGTCGCGAGATACACGGCGGCGATGTCGAGCGACCTGGCCATGGACGAATTCAGAAGGCGCTCGGCCAGGTAGGCAACCGCCGTTGCGAACGCAGTCGTGAGATCTCAGCCGAGGAAGCGCTCCCACCGCCTGAATCGGATCTCCACGCCAGCGTCCGATACCTGCTCCCGCTCGATCACCTTCAACCACATCGGAGGGAGTGATAGTGCGAGGCCCCTTCACGCGAGACGGTACAAAGGAGCGGGCATGCGAGCTGAGCTGTGGAATGACGAGCGCAGTGCGACGGATCCGACAGTTGACGTCGGGCGAGGGTCTATGGAGCAAATTACCTACTGCACGAGTCCCGCTGAAATCCGTAGATAACGGCCATGAGATCGTTCGATTCTTGGATCAAGAGATTGATCTCACGGGGAACTGGTCCGAAGTCACTTTCGTCGGCGTAGTGCAGCCTCGAGTAAGTGTCCGCTCTTGCGGACATGTTCTCGAGCAGCTCATCGACTCCGTCGAGGTAAGTTGTCGGCGTCTCAATCTGAAGGTGCCACAGGTTGCTTCGGAATCTCTCCGTCATTTGAGAAAGGGCTCTCGCCGACTCTCTGATCTCATCTGGCGATGGGTTCTCTCCCCATCGAGCGGCTTCTTGTTCTTCGAGGTAATCGCTCCAATGGACAGCAATACGTTCTGCGGTCTGGCAATCTTGGTCTAAGACGGGGTTAGGTCTCTTGACGGCAAAGTCAGCGAGCCACGCTGACGACCCTACGACTTCGAAATCGTCAATCGTCAGATCCACCACCGCTGCGTCGTGCTCACGCTCATCGCGTATGTAGGCGAGAGTCCAGGCACGCTTCCCTTCGATATAGAAGACGACCCTAAGCTGACCTTCGGAGTTTGTCGCACGTTCGATTTCGTAATTGTCTACGTTCACGACGTTTTCACCCGCGAATATTCGATATTGGGGACGTCTATAGTCGGTGGGGAAGCCAATTAGAAGATCTGCGGGGATCGAATTAGCGATCGTGGCGTCCGCCACGTTTATGGTTAGTGCCGTAGTTGTGGCTGCACCTTGTTGACCAGTACTGGAATCGGCGACAGACACGGAGTTCGTGGGAGGCGGCTCCGCCAGCCCGTCGGACTCGGCTGCCGCTGCACCGTTCGCATCATCGAGCCCATTCGAGGAGATCAACGCAAATACGCCTACGCCTAATGCCGCCAGCAGCACTACTGTCAGGGCGCCGATCATCAGCCAGCGTCCTCGGCCATGTTGTGTGCTGTGGCTAGCCAGCACGCTCTCGCCCTGACCATGCGTTTCGTTGAGGCTGGCGCCGTCTACCAGCTTCTCGTACTCCGACTCCGTGATGAGTCCTTGGCGTCTGAGGTCTCGAAGTCGCTCGAACTGCTCGTCAGGCATGATGGGCGAAGTATCCCACAAGAGGGCTATGGCCCATCGATTGCGCCTTTTGTCGCACGGCGCACGTCGGTCGCCGCTTCCCAGCCCCCATGTCTTTGGGCCACGTATCCCGCGCAGTCGTCGACGCGGCACTTTGCCGCTTCGACGCCTTCTGGAGGGCAGCCAACGAGGATCTGCGGCGTGTACGCCGCTGTTGCCGTCAAGGTCCGTGAGTGGTTCACCGTGCAACAAGACATGTCAAACGTAGCGAGAGTTGAACTCTGCGTCTGGCGTCCACAGCCAGCGGGCAGTCAGGGCTAGATCGCCTCACTTCTCAGCGTCCTGCCCTGGCCGTTGGGACGCTTCCTGGTAGAGCGCCCAGTTGATCCCGACCCCTCGTTCCCAGCCCTTGGAGGAGCGTCGTATCTCAGGTTCGATGTTGTCTCGCCAGCCTCCGCTGGCTTTCCATCTACCATCACTGACCTTGCCGCTCTTCACCCGCGCATTTTCGAACGCCCTCCAACGGGTGGTTTCAGCTTCAGGCAGCCATTCACCGTTCAGGCACGAGCGCCACTCAGTGTAAAAGGAGCCAGGCCTTGACCGAAGCACGATTTCGTCACCGTCTATGAGGTAGGTGTGATAGTTGCTGTTACTTTCCCAATATTCTTCCCTTAGTTCCTCAAGGTCGTTGTCATCGGAAAGTGGAGGTGGCTGGTCGTCCATGGTCCGCGATCTTACACCGATAGCGGCAGCATTGAAAGGGCAACATTGATTATTATTGGTTGAATACCTCAGTCCTTATAGATTACCTGGAAGGTGCACATATCCCGAGTTATATTCCAATTTCGGGCGGCTTCATCGTTCAATAGAGTCGCTGCTGCCCTCCCCTCGATCAGTCAGGCTGCTGAGGCGTGAGCGTTCAGAAGCCCCATCGAAGCACCAGCGTGCGACACCTTCGCCTGTCGCCAGCGCCGATGCGCTGTCAGGGACGACTAGCCGTTCGCACGTCCGAGGTATGTGGACCACGCTGACCAAAACGACACTTGCTGGTTCGGGTTCGGCCCTCGATCAGGGATAGGTGGGGCCTGAGCGTCCGATCGGATCCGTGCCATCGGCTTCGCCGTCTTGCCAGTAACCATGGCAATAAACCAGGGTTACTCTGCGTGTTTGAATTACCACATGGGGTGCCGTGAAGGTGCCTTGTGGAAACCCAGGCAACGATGCCTGGGATTCGTGCTCGCCGACTGGTTGATACGTCTGATACGTCGGAGCCCAGCGGAGTCAGGATCTCGCGCTCTGTCGCTTCAGGAGTTGTCCGACGGTGGCGGACTGCCACTTCCCGCCGTGCTTCGTCGGGAAGCCTTCTGCCGTGAGGATGTCGCAGATCGCCTGCAAGCTCTTCCCGCCAGAACGTAGTTCCGTCATCCGCTTGAGAGCCGCCTGCTCTCGTTCGGACTCGACGAGTGATCCGTCAGCGTCAAGCTCGTACCCGAAGGGCACTCGTCCGCCCAGGTAGCCGCCTCGGGCACGCTTGGCGAGCTTGCCTGCCCGCATCCGCAGGCGGATCATGGACCGTTCGTATTCAGCAATCACACCAAGGATCTGTCGAACCATGGTGCGGGAAGGGTCCTCGGTGGAGCCGTCGGGGTCGAGAAAGCCGTCCTCCCCCGACGAACACGAGTAGATGCGGCCTCCTGCCTTCCAGACCATTGCCAACAGGGTCTCCTGCAGGACGAAGTCACGTGCTAGGCGGTCGAGCTTGTAGACAACGATGCCCTCGGCCGTGCCGTCTTGCACGGCCGAGATGGCATCGAAGAGTCCTTCACGATCGTCCAAGCCGTTGCTGCCGCTGATCCCTGCGTCGTGCGTCCACAGCACGATCTGATGGCCGTTCTCCTCGGCCCAGTGCCGAATGGTGGCTCGCTGGATGTCTAGGCCCTGGCCGTGCTCGGCCTGGCGATCGGTGGAGACCCGCAGGTACGCAGCGAGACCTCTCGACCTCGAGGTCTCACCTTGAGGTCGAGATTCACGCTCTGCGGATTTCGATGACGAGATGCCCATACGGTCCCCATTTAACTCGCTCTACGCTGGTGTGCAACTGCGTTGCTTTCACGATTGTAACCGTGTTTCAACACGTTTGCGCCTTTGGCCATAGCGGTGGGGGTCCGTCGGCGAGAAGGGCCGTGGCGGATGGAGGGTGCGGCTCCGTAAGTGCCGACGCTCACGAGCCAGGAGCTGTGGTCGCCGAACGAGACCAGGTCATGCCACCAATGGCGGACGGTCGAGACCAGGGGTGGGGGTAGCGGGGGGTGGGGCCCTCCGCCCGAAAGGGAAGGAGGAGGTCATAGGCGCATCACCAAGGAAGTCATTGGTGACTTTCGTCACTTCGCTAGTGGTCACGTCCGAGTTCGATTCCCCAGCCTGGGAACAGAGCGAACGGATGGCGAGATGGAGCGGGACGAACCTCGTAAAGGTGACGGGCAGGTGTCCACTGCACTTGCCCACAAACCAGAAGGGGGAACCCATTGACCGAACTCGGCACGCTCGAACGCCTCGCCGAACAAGGCGAGTCACCACAACTACCCGAGGGACTCAACGCTCGCTGTATCCGAACCTGTGCGGGGCTCACACCGACCGAATGCGCCGCAGTCGTCGGTGTATCGGAACGGACCTGGATCCGATACGAGCGGGGACACACCGCACGATTCATTTCGGCACACGCCGAACGACGTGCCGCTCGTCTCCTGGCGTCCCTTGCCCGCACCTCCCGAGGTGGCATCGAACATGATGAGTGATGCGACCCCACACGGTCGGAGAGTTTCTGACCTGCTCGAGTCGGCCCCGCCAAACGAGAAGGTTTGGGAGCGAGCAATGACGTTGATCCACCTCCTGATGAATGGAGGAGGCACCGAAGTAGAGGCCGCCAGGCTGCTTTCAGACGACGAGGGACCACTCGCCAGCGAAATTCGTGACTACTGCCAGCAGCGTATGCGCTCCATCGACCAGCAGCTTGCTGCGTGGTGGCAAAGAGCGGACATGTACCGAACGGCTCACGCCAAGAAGTGCGGCCAGGCCCGTTGGGCTGCGACCCAACTCTTCAGAGGCGGTCGCGCTGAGTCCACGAACCTCGCCGTCATGCTCGGTCTCTACGACCTCGCTGAGAAGCGAGGCCGCTTCGACCTCGAGCTCTCCATGCGCTCGATCAGCGAAGCCTCGGGCGTCGGATCGATCCCTTCCGACAAGGAACACGGTTACACCGATCATAAGACGACACGTGCCGCCCTGCGGAGGCTCGCAGACTCCGACCTCATCGAGTTGAACGTTGGAAAGGGAGGGCGCTACGTCACCGACGCTGGCACGTTCGTCGCGCTCCCCGAGCCTGAGCGGCTCGCTGAGCTGCTCCTCCGTCGCAGAGGCCAAGTTTGTCCCCCGTCTATTCCCTTCCAGGTGCTGTGGATGCCAGGAAAGATGGGGGAGAAACTTTGCTCGGTTGTCTCGGTCTCCTCCACGTGGCGCCATGTCATCTGGGAGGCGGCAGGCCTCGGCATGACGGCTGCCAGGATCTGGCATCTCTTGAGGGATCATCGCGATCTGTCGAATCGTCAGATCGCCGATCGACTTGGTGTGTCGAGCCAGGCCGTCCGAGACCAACTAGCGAAGCTCGTGAAGCACGGTCTCTGGGACGCCGAGCACCGCCGCCTGACCGAACGGTCACTCGACGACGTTTCGATCGCTATAGGCGTAGCCGAACGCCGTGAGGATCGGCGGATGGTGAATCTGAATCAGCGTCGGGTACGACTCGACGCCATCGTGAAACGAACCAGGGCAGATCGGGGTGGATCGGCGACGACGGCGAGACCGCCCGCAGTCTTCGACCTTCCCACCAGAGTTCCTACTCGACCCGTCGATCTGGATGGACAGGAACGCTCGGTAATCGCTGAAGCCGTAGCAGCCATGCTCGGAGCAGATGCAGACACACCCACAGAATCGCTTGATTGCCGTCTAGAACGCGCGCTGAGCGGCGCACGACCTTCATGGCTACAGGAAGACGTGGAAACGGCATACGGGCAAATGGCGGCCGCAGCGTGACGAAACTCGACCACCATCGTCAAAGGCAGCAGACCGCCCGCAGGACCCTGGTATCGGAGGCTCGGTACGGCGAGACCACTTCCGATGAGCGACGAATCCGCCAGCTGGAACAGGAACGACTCTCCGACATCGCTCGCTCGCATCGCCACGAACACCGCTTCTGCGGGTCCCTGGCTGGGCAACTCGACCGAGGGAGGCTACTGACGTCAGCTCAGGCGGCGAAGCTCTTCGAGATCGCAGCCGAGAACGGGTGGACGTCGGGCACGGTCGAGACAGCCACTCTCAAGAACGAGCGGCGACAGAATGCGCTGGAAGAGCGGATCGCTCTGTACGAGGGCGACAACGTCGAGCTGCGTGGCTATGCAGAGCGGAGCCTCCTGGGCGAGCGGCTTTCAAGGCGTGAGTGCGGTCGAGCCAGCTACCTCGAGAAACGAGAGGCCACCGCATCCCACGTTCACTGAGTGCACCATCGAGCAACGAGCTGTGGTCGCCGTACCTTCGAGCCATCCAGAGCCAATCGACCAGCGGGTGTCGGGCGACGGCGCGAGCCGTGGCCCGACGCCAGCGATATGCCACGATGTCCGTCGAAGTAGACGGAGGATGCAATGAGCGTGGGGCAACAGGAGCTGGAGAGTCGGCTCTGGGCTGCTGCGAACAGCCTGAGAGGACCAGTCGATCCCTCAGACTTCAAGGCGTACATCTTCCCGCTCCTGTTCTACAAGCGGGTGTCCGACACATGGGATGAGGAGCACGCACGGGCCGCCGCCGACTTCGGTGACGATCTCAGCGACGAGATCGAGGCCGACTACCACCGTTTCACGCTGCCCGACGGCTGCCACTGGGCCGACCTCCGCAAGGCCCACGAGAACGTCGGGGTAACGCTGCAGCGGATCCTGGACCGCATCCAACAAGTAAACCCCGACAGCCTCGCAGGAATCTTCGGAGACGTCGCCTGGGCAAACAAAGACAAGTTGCCCGAGCCTGCACTGCTCGGCCTGATCGAGGCGTTCACAACTCTCGACCTGAGGCCATCGCGAGTCGGACACGACCTGCTCGGCAACGCCTACGAGTACCTCCTCAAGCAGTTCGCCGACGAGAGCGGCAAGAAAGCGGGCGAGTTCTTCACCCCTCGCCCCGTGGTCCGCCTACTGACCCGCATTCTGGATCCGCAGCCCACTGACGAGGTGTACGACCCCGCATGCGGTTCAGGCGGAATGCTGATTGAAGCAGCCAACGAGGTCACGGAGTCGGGCGGATCGGTTGCCCAGATGCGCTTCTACGGCCAAGAGGTCAACCTGACTACCGCAGCCATCGCTCGAATGAACCTCTACCTCCACGACCTGGAGGACGCGGAGGTTCGACGAGGCGACACCCTGAGGGAACCGAAATTCCTCACCGCACAAGCACGACTCCGCCGCTTCGACCTCGTGATCGCCAACCCGCCGTTTTCGCTCAAGAACTGGGGTGACGACGCTTGGTCCTCCGACCCGTGGAGTCGAGCGGCGTGCGGCATGCCGCCGTCGGGCAACGGAGATTTTGCGTGGGTGCAGCACATGCTTGCCTCGATGAACGCCGAGACAGGACGCCTCGGCGTCGTTATGCCGCACGGTGTGTTGTTTCGTGGTGGAGCGGAGGGAAGGATTCGCCAATGCCTGGTGGCCGATGACCGTCTTGAAGCGGTAATCGGACTTCCCGTCAACCTGTTCTATTCGACGCCCATACCAGCGTGTTTGCTAATCTTTCGTGCTTTGAAGTTGCCCGAACGGCGAGGACATGTTCTATTCATCGACGCATCGCAGCGATTCAACAAGGGGCGAAATCAGAATCAGCTCGATGATGGCGACATCGAGACAATACTGGCGGCCTACCGTGAAGGCAGCGATGCCGATGGGTGCGACTCAGGCGTCCACGTCCGCCTCGTCGACCAAGGCGAGATCGCGGCGAACGGCTGGGATCTAAACATCGGTCGCTACCTGAAGACCAAGAGCGGCGTGGTTGTCGACCTTGCGACGGCACTCGCTGAACTCTCAGCAGCCCAAGAAGCCCTAGTGGTGGCCGATCTGGCTCTAAGGAAGCGGCTAGAGGCAGCGGGCTATGCGTGATGGCTGGATGGAGGTCCCAGTCTGCGAAGTTGCTCGACAGGTTCGTAGACAGCACGCTGTGGAACCTGGGACCCAATACCCCCTCTTGGGTGTCCGCTGGTACGGGCAGGGACCCTTCCTGCGCGAGGTAGTTGCAGGTGGCCAGATCAAGGCGACTCGCCTGTACAAGGTGGCGGTTGGCGACTTCATATACAACCGCCTCTTTGCCTGGAAAGGTTCCTTTGGTCTAATTGCGGAGGAACACTCCGAGTGTTATGTCTCGGGCGAGTTTCCCCTTTTCGAATGCGATACCCAGCGCGTCGAGCCCTCCTACCTCAACCTCGTTATGTGTCAACCCCACGTATGGGCTCAAATAGAGCGAGAATCAACGGGTTCAACCACTACGAGTCGCAATCGATGGAAGGAGGAGCGATTTCTCGAATGGGAGGTAGCCTTACCTCCGCTCGATGAGCAAAGACGGATCGTCGATCTGATCCGAAGTATGGATGCCTACATCGATGCCGCACGCCAGAGTGCTGCAGCTACCCGAAGCGCTCGCAGGGCGATGTGGAGCGAGCTTCTGTCTGCAGTTGGCGAGGACTGGGATCACAAGGAACTTGGAGAGATCTGCTATATCGATGCTCGGCTCGCTGACCCCAAACAAGCCGCTCTCGCCGACTTGCCTCACGTAGGTGTCGAGAAGATCGAGAGTGGCACAGGACGGGTACTCGCTCTTCGCTCCGCTAGCGAGGACGGGGTCGTCAGCAGCAAGTTTCTCTTCGGGCCTGAAGATGTCCTCTACTCGAAGATCCGTCCAGAGCTTCGAAAGGCAGCGTTCCCGCAGATCACTGGCCTGGCTAGCGCCGACATCTACCCGCTTCGACCAAAGCCTGGGTGCATCGCAGAGTTTCTGCTGATACTCCTCTTGTCCGACGAGTTCTCCGAGATGGCGATCGCAAAATCGGGTCGCACGAAGATGCCGAAGGTGAACAGGGAGGAACTCTTTAGCATTGAGGTGCCAGTGCCCCAGATTCTCGAGCAGCGGAGAATCGCTGGTCTGGACCTGGCGATTTCGGCGGAGATCGACGCCATGACTCGCGTCGTGACCGCCGCAGATTCCCTACGCAGCTCGATCCTGTCGGGGCTGTTGTCAGGTGAACACCAAATCCCTGTCGACTACGAGACCCAGGTGGGATCGCTGGCGTGAGCGACATCAAGGAAACGCTCGTCCAGGCCGCAATCGTGGACCGACTCGTCCAACCAGACATCGGCTGGCGGTTCATGCCTGGAAGCTCGTTGCCACGTCAACTGGATGGTGTACTTCTGGAGGACGAGGTGATCGGCGCCCTCGCGAGGCTGAACCCGCTCGTGGCCGAACGGCCAAATCGGGTTGAGGAGGTTCTCCCCAGACTCCGCTCGGTGCTCCTTGGTGTCGCTGACGATGGGCTCGTCCGTGCGAACGAGGAGATGGTTGCCTGGCTCTGTGGTCGCAAGACGATCCACTTCAACGATCGGCCCGCTGACGAGTTCGTCCCCGTCACGCTGTTTGATTTCGATCACCCGCAGTTGAACTCGTTGATCGTGTCAACCGAGGTGACCTTCAGGCCAGGCAAGGAGGAGCGCCGCTACGACCTCGTGCTGTGGGTGAACGGCTTCCCTCTCGTGGTTGGCGAGACCAAGACTCCTGTGAGCGACCACACCTCCTGGCTCAACGGGGCAAACGACGTCCACGCCGTCTACGAGATGAGAACGCCTACGTTCTTCGTCCCGAACGTGTTCTCGTTCGCCACGGAAGGGAAGGAGTTGCGCTACGGCGCCGTTCGCCAGCCGCCCGAATTTTGGCTGCCTTGGGCGAAGACGACGGATCCAATCGCGCTCCCAGGACTGTCGTCGGTACTTCGCTCAGTCGAGCTGCTGCTTACCCCAGAGTCCGTACTCGACATCCTGAGGACCTACACGCTGTACTCGAGACGTTCGTCGGCTGCAGGCGGGTTCGTCACGAAGATCATCCCTCGCTACCCGCAGGTCGAAGCGGTCGAAGCAATCGTGAAACGAGTGCGTGACCGCGCCCGCCGCAAGGGCCTCATCTGGCACCACCAAGGGTCGGGCAAGACGCTGCTCATGGCGTTCGCTGCGGCGAAACTCCGCCAACAGTCCGACCTCGATGCTCCGACGATTCTTGTCGTGCTCGATCGACTCGATCTCATCGAGCAGGTTCAGAGCGAATTCGCCTCGGTGGGGATCCCGAGCCTCAAGGTCGCCGAAACACGAGAGGGTCTGCGCCAAATGCTTCGTGACGACGCACGGGGCGTGATCGTGACGACCATCTTCCGATTCGCTGAAGCGGACGAGCTGAATGAACGAGACAACATCGTCGTGATGGTGGATGAAGCCCACCGCACGCAAGAGGGTCGACTTGGTACCGACATGCGTTTGGCCCTGCCCAACGCCAAGTTCATCGGGCTCACGGGCACACCGATCTCAACCGACGACAGGAACACCTGGGAAACGTTTGGAGATCGTGACGATCCCGACGGCGTTCTCAATCACTACTCGGTGGAACGTTCGATCGCCGACGGAGCCACGCTGCCCATTCACATCGAGACTCGCCTCGTCGACTTCCACATTGACCATGCGGCGTTGGACGAGGCGTTCCACGTGCTCGCCGAGGACGAGGGACTCGATGAGCGTGAGGCTGGAGCGCTGGTGCGACGGGCCTCACGAATCGAACTCGTACTCAAGGACTCCGATCGTGTCCAAGCGGTGTGCGCCGACATCGTCGAGCACTACCGCTCACGAGTCGCACCACTCGGGCTCAAGGCTCAGGTCGTCGCCTTCGATCGTGAGTTGTGCGTCGCCTACCACGATGCCATCAGCGCTCTACTCACCGAGGGCGAGGAAGCAGCAGTCGTGATGACAACGCTGAAGGACGACCCCGTCGAATGGAGCGCGTGGGACCTCGATCGTGAGCAGGAGGCACGCATCAAGGATCGCTTTCGTGACGTCGACGATCCCCTGAAGTTTGTGATCGTGACAGCGAAGCTCCTCACGGGCTTCGATGCTCCGATCGAGGGCGTGATGTACCTTGACAAGCCCCTGAGAGCTCACACGCTGTTCCAAGCGGTGTGTCGAACCAATCGGCGCTGGACCAACCCGCACACAGGACAGGAGAAGCTCCACGGCCTGATCGTGGACTACATCGGAATCGGCAACGAACTCGCTCGTGCCGTGGCAGTCAAGGACACAGGCGTCCGCAAGGCGCTGCCGACCAACGTCGAGGATCTCATCGAACTCGCCAGGGAATACATCGAGACAGCGATGTCTAGGTTCGACGGGATCGACCGCTCGGGCTCGGGATTCGACCAGTTGTACGCCGCACAGGAGCGGCTCGGCACCTCCGAAGCAAGAGAGGCCTTCGCTGAGCAGTTCCTTCGAGCGCAAGGCCTCTTCGAGTTCGTCTGGCCCGAGCCAGGGCTGAGGGCATTCGAGGACGACTACAAGTGGCTCGCCCGTGTGTACAAGTCCGTCACGCCGATCGACAATGCCGACCGTCTGCTCTGGCAGCGGCTCGGGGCGAAGACGGCGGAGTTGATCCACGCACACCTCACCGATGTCACGATCGACACCAGGGGGTATGAGACCGTTGCCATTGATGCCGAGGTCTTCGAGGCGCTGCGCCAGCTCAATCTCTTCGTCGTAGATGGGGACGACGAGCCGTCGGAGCCTCCGACGACTGAGGACGTTCTGGATACTCTCGAGCGGCGTCTCGCCAAGAAGCTCGAGGGCACGCAGTCGCATCCTGTCTGGGTGTCGCTCGCAGAGCGGCTGGACAAGCTTCGTCAGGCCAAGATCGATTCGGCTGCGGCCTCGGTGGAGTTCCTACGGCGTCTGCTCGAACTCGCACGTGATCTTGTTTCGGCCGAGAAAGCCGCCGACCAGGGCAACCTCAACGAGTTCAAGGTCGTCGACCCTGATCGGGGTGCCCTCACGCAGATCCTGTTGGAGTACGCCCCGCCTGATACTCCCGTGATCGTCGAATCTGTGGTCGAGCAGATTGATGCGATCGTGCGACCCGTACGGGACACGGGGTGGCAGGATTCACAGCCTGGCGATCGTGAGGTCCGTCGTCAACTGCGCCTAGTGCTGAAAAGCAGCGGGCTGCCTCCACAGGGCGAGATATTTGATCGGGCCTACGAGTACATCCGAGAGAACTACTAGAAGACCGATTCACTATCCTTGATCCCAAGGAAGCCCCGCTACGGTCAACAGCACGCCGACGATCGTCAGAAGAATGCCGATGGCTGCGTTCTGCAGACCCCGTCCGTCCTTGCCAGCGAGTGCGTCTTGAACGTGTCGAAGCCTGCTGTCTGCGGAATGGAGTTGACCCCTTAGCTGGTCAACCTTCTGATTCGTGCGCTCCTCAGCTCTCGCGAGAGCTTCGTCGGAGTGTTTGCGCACGGCTTGCACTTCCTCGACAACGACCTCCACGTAGCGTTCGAGATATCTGAACCGTTCCTCAGGGGTTGAACTGTCCGTGATGGGCGTCGGTCGGACCTCGACGTTTGCCGTATCGCCGAATGAGACGCCGTGAATAGCACCGTGGGGTTCGACGACATCAGTCGGGCGTGGCCGCCGCAGTACCGCCTCGCGAAACCAACTACTGAGCCTCGCAGATAAATCGCCTCGAAGTCTTCGCGTGTGGAGAAGGCAGTAGGTCTCCGAAACGCCTTTGACGGCGAGGAGCAAGCCACCCGCCTGAAGCAGGATTCCTATAAACGCAAGCCACACCATCGCACCATCGTGCCCTATCGACGGCTCGAGTCATCGGGTGGTCCTAGAGGATGAGACAGCGCACAGCGTCTACGGCGTGCCGAGGAGAGGCGTGCAGTAGCAGGAAACCGTGGCTGTCTCGAAGCGCAGCTTGGATACCCTTCAGATCAACGCCGTCCTCGTCGAGCCTCCAGCGAAGCTCCGACGAAGGTCTGTGGGGGCCTCTACTTTTTGCGGCAAGAGCGGTAGTGCGTTGCGCAGCCGACTACGAGAAGCTCTCTGCTCCTCAGGCTGTCGGAGCACAGTCTCCTCGTGGTCGCCGACGAGGGCGACCAGACGGCTAGCCATGACTGCTTCCCTTCGGATTGTGAGGTCTTCTCTCGGGGGTCCTTCTGTGTCCGCCGAGTCGGCGGAGGTTGATGTAGGGTCACCGCCTTCAACCCGCACTACTCAGTAGAAACCCCGCAAAACCCTTGTGGTCGCCGCACAGCGTTGCTCGAGGCCCTGCTGGCGGAGCGTCGAGCGCCGTTGGCCGAGCGATAGGCTCGACCGCTCGTCGGGCGCATAGCTCAGTTGGCTAGAGCGCTTCCCTTACAAGGAAGATGTCGGGGGTTCGAGTCCCTCTGCGCCCACCGGTTACCCTGGGGTTTCACTTCGGAGAATGCCGCCTCGGAGCGGCGTATGGCGGGACGCCTCGGTCGAGGCGAGAGCCCAGGCGGACGCCCATTGACCCGTTTTCCCACCTTCGCGTACGCTGTTGCGCCCGGCGGTGGGGACGACGCGAACAGTTGGGGAGGGTGGTAGCGCCGACCCCCCACTGGAGCAGGGCAACATCGTCGTTGAGACAGGGGAACGAATGGGCGGCCGACCACAGGCTGTTGGAGGGATCACGCTCGTGGCCCTGGTGGCCGCCGCTTGCGGCGGCGGTCCAGCGATCGAGTCACCCGTCCCCAGCATTCCCGACAACCCAACCGCCACTTCCGTCGGAAGCGCTGGCTCGGGTGACGGAAGCGCGAGTGCGCTGATCACTGCAGACGGAGTCGAGTACGCCGTGGACACACGGCTGGGAGGGTCATGCGACACCGAGGGGGAGGGCGCCCCGCACTTCACCGATCTCATGGTATTCGGCTATGAGGTCGAGTCCGGTGAGCGCGTCGAGCTGGTTTTTGATCGACGGCCCCCCGAGAACACTCCTTCTGGCCAGGAAGAGTTCTACGGAAGGTTGAGTATCGGAGGCGATTCCGGGGGTCCGAGTTGGCGGACGTTGTCACTTGACCCCTGGCTTTGGCTGGCGGATGAGCGGTCAACCGTGACTGGCAGCGCGACGATGGAGACTCCCGATGGCAGCGAGAGTGTCGAGGTGACCTTCGAGGTAACTTGCCCCTGACAGCGCCTTCACCCCCACAGGCGACTCGAGACCGCGCCTGCGTGCACCGTTCCAGCCACGTCAGGCGTGGCGGGCCCGTCGTGTGGCCCCTTTCGGCTCGTCGACGCCGGAGCTAGCATCGGAGCGCTGGTACCCGATCACTCGTGGAGTGGTCGGCCGCTCGGGGGAGCCGGTCCGGCAACGACCAGGGGAAGTCTCGACCATGTCTACGAAGAACTACGCCAGCAAGGTCAAGGACTGGCTTGCTGCCGACGAGGACAAGCGCATTGAGTTCATGCGCGGGACCCTCCGCGAACAGGGCGAGAGCGGCGACGAGCGCTTCGACGCCAACACCGTCTACAACATGTCGACCTCGGACCTGCGCGACGCGGTCAATGAGTTCATCGACCCTGCGCCGATCGTTGGGCTCATCGAGAAACTCGTCGAGTCGTCGGGTGGAGACATCGAGGCCGTGACGAAGGAGGTCGAAGGCCTGTCTCCCGTCGAGAAATATGAGTACCTGCGCGACGTCATCGTGAAGGCAGAGATCGCGCAGCAAACCGGCAAGGACATCAGCAACTTGCCTGTCGAGGACGTCCTCCGACACACGGAGGGGGAGTTCACGTTCCGCTATCGGGAAGGTCACTTCGAGGGGATCCCCGGTCTCGCCGAGCTCCCCGAGGAGAAGCTCAGAAAGGTTCTCGAGGACGCCGCCGACCACGGGGACGCCGCCGACGAGCCGTTCGACTGGGCCGCCGCCATCGAGAAGGCCAAGGAGCAGCCGGTCCAGAAGGCGGTTGACGACGCGGGCATCACGAAGGCGGCGAACGACGCGCGGCGCGCCCTCGAGGAT
>JBGTKD010000192.1:0-83382 GCA_041744795.1 Acidimicrobiia bacterium | reverse complement strand
GAGGGGGGACAAACTACGCCACCGCCCACCTCGCCCAGCCTTCGGCTGTGCGGGCCCCCCAGACTCCCTCGCAGCGCTCGGTCGAGGGGGGACAGACTAGGGTGTTGGGTTTACGAGGGAGCTGCTCTTATGCCGATCGCTACGCCTGAGAAATATCGTGCGATGCTTGATGCTGCGCGGGTCGGAGAGTTTGCGTTTCCGGCGATCAATGTCACGTCGAGTGAGACGTTGCACGCAGCTCTCGCTGGATTCGCCGAAGCCGAATCGGATGGGATCGTTCAGGTCTCTACCGGGGGTGCGGAGTTTCTCTCTGGGCTGCGCAACAAGGATATGCCGCTGGGAGCAGCTGCGTTGGCGGAGTTCGCTGGGGTGGCTGCCGCCGCCTATCCGGTGAACATCGCGCTCCACACCGATCATTGTCAGCCGGAGAAGGTTGACTCCTACATCCGTCCCCTTTTGGCGATGTCCCGGGAGCGTCGCAGCAAAGGGCTCGCCCCACTGTTCCAGAGCCACATGCTGGATGCCTCCGAACTTCCCCTGGAGGAGAACCTCGCTCTGGCGTCGGAACTTCTCGACGAGTGCGCAGACGTCGACATCATTCTCGAACTGGAGATCGGCATCGTGGGCGGAGTCGAAGACGCCATCGATAACGAGGACATCGACCGGGAAAAGCTGTACACCTCGCCGACCGACATGGTGCGGACCGCCGAGGTGCTCGGTACCGGGGAGCGCGGCAGGTACCTGCTGGCGGCTGTGTTCGGGAACGTCCACGGCGTGTATAAACCCGGCGCCGTCCAACTCCGTCCCACCATTCTTCGTGACGGACAGGCCGCAATGGAGGACAGATTCGGACCGGACGGCAGGCATTTCCTGGTATTCCACGGGGGAAGCGGTTCGACACTCGCCGAGGTCCACGAGACCCTCGGTTACGGCGTCGTCAAGATGAACATCGATACCGACTGTCAATATGCGTTTACCCGCCCAATCGCCGATCACATGCTCAGCAACTATTCGGGGGTTTTGAAGGTCGACGGCGAGGTGGGCGACAAAAAGATTTACGACCCCCGGTCGTACATGAAGAAGGCGGAGGCGTCGATGACCGCTCGTGTGACTCAAGCCTGTGTTGACCTTCGTTCCACCGGTCAAGCGATCGGCTGACTAAGCCTGGCGCACGAGGTAGGTTCTCTGGCATGAGACCTCCGGACAAGATCCGCTGCGTCGACTGTCTGGGCGAGGCTTGGCTCTTGACTTTCCTTCCCCCTGAAGGCGATCCGGACCCCGAGCCCGGTACCGCCTTTGCCTACCGGTGTGCGGATTGCAACGAGCGCTTCGATGTGATCATGGAAGAAGAGGCCTGACACGCGAAGAACCCCGACCTGGCCGGTCGGGGCTCTTTCGTCGGGAACGTAGGTGGGAGGAGGACCCTGGGGTGATTCCCGTTCCGGAGGACCTTCAAGCGGCTCGTCGGATCCCGGAACCGTTTGTGGGGTTACCCATCAGTTGGTTTCCGAGAGAAACGAGTGAAAGCCCCACCCGAAATCGCATCGGCTGACGGACGACGATCTCGTCGGTCAGGGTGTGGTCAATTGTTCGAGCGTGGAAATCGAGCGAGCGCCGAGCCCGCACGTAGCCTTCGTAGTACTGGTTCATGAGCGCGTTCCTTGTTCTGAGATGTTCACTTCGAGGTACTTCTGTATTTGGACGTCGGCATCGCCGAACGCTTCGTGGCGCAGGTGGTAGGTGTTCATTCCGTCTTCGCCCTGCCCGAAAACGACTCTGACGACACCGGCAGCTCGGAGGATCCCCATGTGGTGGAAGACCGTCGACTTGGCAAGTCCGAGAAGTTCGGTGAGCTGACCGAGCGTGGCGCCGCCCGCGCCCACTTCGCGCAGAATCCGCAGTCGCTTCTCATCCCCGAGGGCTTTGTGGAACCTCACCAGCCATCCCGGAGCGGCGTCCGAGTCGTGATCCAGATGCTCGTCAGCCACGGCATAGGCCACGACGACCGCATCACCGAAGTCTGTGACCAGAGTCCAGGGACGCAGCGTGACCGTCGGAATCATGACGAGGCGCTGTGATCCCAGCGGAATCTGATAGGCCAAACCGTTGGTGGTGCGCTCGATGAGATCGTGGGGGTCGAGACTGGGAGCTAGAAGTCGGGTCGCTTCGGCGGAGGCTTCGATGGCCGCCCCCCACCCTTCTACATAGGGGGCGTAGGCAGTCTCCAAGACGCTTCGGAGGATGCGGGCGAGCGTCGAGCCCATCTCGTCGACCGGAACAACGAGCGCCGAGCCCACACAGCCCCTGGCACGCTCCTTTACCGCAGGGAGCACGGCTTCGATCGCCTTAGGTTCCCGCGTCTCGAGAGCGGCTTTTAGTTCTTCGGCATCAGCGGACCAGGCGAGTTCGCACAGAATCTCACCCGCGATGTCTTCGTCTGTGCTCTCAAGCCAAGCGAGTACTGACTCGTTGTCGCCGAGCGGCGCACGGGTAGCGAGGTATGTCAGGAGGGTTGCCCAGATCGATCCGTCGTCGAGTCCTGAACTCTCCATTTCAGCGACGGTCTCGGCTGGCACCGCAGATCGGAAGTTGGAGAAGAACTTTTTGCCGACTTCGTGTTCGTTGGCCATGTCGTCGCCTCCGAAAGCCGACCAGATGGCCAGCATGGCGTCGAAAACCGATTCGGGGCGAGCGACCACCTCGAAACGCGAGCGGTGGTCGGCATCGATACGCAGTCTGTTGTCGGAACCCATGTCATCTCCGAGAGTTTCAGCATCGTTCGACATCTATCGAACTGCATTAAGTATCTCGCACTCTGCGACTCTTGTCAATATCAAACCGTCAAGCCGTTCGATAACCATCGAACAAGATCGAAGGAGCCGAACACGTCTTCGGAGAGACAACAATGGAGGGCAATGGAACGCTACGACGCAGTCATCGTCGGCGCCGGGCCCAATGGCCTGGCCGCCGCCGCCACTCTCGCCGATGCTGGGCGGTCAGTCCTACTTCTCGAACGGGCAGAAGAAATCGGAGGCGGAGTTCGCACAATGGAGTTGACGCTGCCCGGGGTGCGACACGACATCTGTTCGACGGCCCATCCGATGGCCGTCCTCTCGCCCTATCTACGCACGCTGCCTCTCTCCGACCACGGCCTGGAGTGGGTCATACCCGATATCCCGGTTGCCCACGCCATGGAGCCGGGGAGTTCCCAGCCGCTCTATCGGGACCTCGACCAGGCGATCGACGCGATGGGTGAAGACGGAAAGTCCTACGGGCGATTCATGTCCCGGATGATCGAAGACTGGCCCAAGTTGGCCGACGCCGTCCTCGGACCCCTGGTTCAGATACCGCGACACCCGATAGCCCTCGGACGCTTCGGGATCAACGCTGTGTTGCCTGCGACCATTGCCGCCCGCCGTTTCAAGTCCGAAGAGATACAGGCGCTCTTTGCTGGATGTGCCGCCCACGCCTTTCTCCCCTTGACCAAGCCGTTCACATCGTCATTTGGTTGGTTCCTGATGGCCACTGCCCACCTGACCGGCTGGCCCATGGCGCGTGGCGGAAGCAGTTTTCTGGCGGCCGCCCTCGGCTCATATGTCGAGAGTCGAGGTGTCGAGATCCGCACCGGGGTCGAGGTCACGTCGCTAAAGGAGCTTCCGCCTAGCCGCTTGACTTTGCTCGACATCTCTCCCAATCAGTTCGCTCGCCTCGCTGGCGACACTCTCCCGGACGGATACCTGCGCAAGGCATCTGGTTTCGTAAGGGGGCCGGCGGCCTTCAAGATCGATGTCGTCACCGACGGGCCCATCCCGTGGATAGACCCGCTGCTCACCAAGACAGGGACAGTCCATCTCGACGGCACCCTGGCCGATATCAATCGGGCGGAGACAGAATCATTCGCCGGTAGAGAACCCGACCGCCCATTCATCCTCGTGGCTCAGCCTTCCCGATTCGACCCGACCAGGGCACCGGAAGGACTCGAGACCGTTTGGGCCTACGCCCACGTACCCAATCGCTCGCGCAAGGACTGGACCCAGCACATCATCAGCCGCATCGAGGAACACGCACCCGGCTTCGAGTCGAAGATGAAAGCCATTCACGTCACCAACCCCGCCGGCCTGGAGGCACACAACCCGAACAACGTCGGCGGCGACATCGCTGGCGGAGCCCACACTTTCCGCCAACTTGTTTTTCGTCCTTTTCCCCAAAGGGACCCGTACGCCACTCCCCTTCCCGGCGTCTTCATCTGTTCCTCATCGACACCTCCCGGGGCGGGAACACACGGCATGAGCGGACATCTCGCCGCCCAATCGGCGCTGGCATGGACAGGGAGCTGATTCTCGAACTCGAGCGTTGCTCGGTTCGCGCCCTTCCACCTGCCGAGACCGTCCAGCTCGGAGACTGGCTTGTGGCTCTCGGACGGGGATCTCTGATGCGGCTCAACTCCTGTTCGACCTTCGGCGAAAGCCCCCGACGGAGCATGTTCGAACGAATCGAGGCGGTCGAGAGGCGATACGACACGAGGACAAGGCCCACTCGGTTCCGGCTGACGGAGCTGGACAGACACCTCGACGACCGGCTCGAATCACGAGGCTACGAAGGGTCCACCGAAGTAGTCGTGATGACTGGACCAGTCGGCGGGGCGACATCTGGGAATGTCGCGGTCGCCAGTGCCGCGGGACCGACGTGGCTGGATCGGTATGTGGAGTGGGGCGGGCACGACGAGATGCGCCGACTGGAACTTGGCGAGTCGCTCGGCGCACAAACCCTCGACATGGCCGCCTTCTCGAGCCCGGCCGCAATCGGCGTCGCAGTACGGGATAGCACCTGGGTCGGGTTGTTCAACCTGATCGTTGATCCTGGGCAACGGAGGAGCGGTCACGGTCGCGAGCTGACGTCGGCGACTCTCGCCTGGGCGGCCCGCCGGGGAGCAGAGTGGGCTTACCTGCAGGTCGTCGCCATCAACAGCCAAGCTATCTCCATGTACTCAGCCCTCGGCTTCACCGAGGTCTACCGCTACCACTACCGGACAGGAGTCAGATAGAGGGGAGATCGCGGTTGAGGAGCGAATCGAAACCGAGTTCCCTGCAGAGGGGCTCGAATTCCTCCATCACCACACCCCGCCAGCGGAGGTCGTCGAGGTCTTCGACCAGCGGCACGTCCCGGCGCAGGGTCGTCAGAGTCCGATACAGCATCGCCTCGTCACGCCGCTCGACCAGGGTTGCGGCGAGCTTGGCTGCTCCCCGGACCACGACATTCCACTCGCCGACATCGTCGGGTATCGACTCCAAGTGGTCGTACTCGAAGAGAACTGCCGAACTGGATTTCGCCCCCCACCCCGGTAGACCGGGCACACCGTCGGCCGCGTCACCCACTAGGGCGAGGTAGTCGGGAATCGAATGTGGATAGACCCCGAACTTCTCCCTCACGCCCTCCTGGTCGAAGCGCTTGCCTTCCCTGCGGTTGAAAGTGACTACACGATCGCCTTCGACACACTGCATCAAATCCTTGTCGGGGCTGAGGATGACGACCTGTTCCACATCGCCCATCCACCGTGCAGCGGCGGTAGCGAGTGCGTCGTCAGCCTCGAAGTCGACCATTCCCCACACCGTCACCCCGATCGCCCGCAACGCCCGCTCGGCCAACGGGAACTGGGCCCAAAGCTCGGGTTCGATGCCCTCGCCTGTCTTGTAACCAGCGAAGAGGTCATTGCGAAACGACTCGATAACCGTATCGGTCGCTGCCCCAAGATGCGTCACGCCACCGTCTACGAGAAGGGCCAAAGTCGAGTCGATGATTCCTCGCACCGCTCCCACCTCGCGACCATCCGGCGCAGATCGAGGGGGCACCCCGAAATAGGAGCGGAACAGCTCATATGTACCATCGAGCACGTGGAGCAGCACGACAACGATCCTACGCACGACCCCGTAGATCCATGGTCCGAAGCCGGGAAGCGGTGGTCTTCCATCGGCGAGAAACTTCGCGATCACTACAAGGAAGTCTCAGGCGACGGCGGCCCAAGCGAAGACGAAGTGCGCTCCGCGCTGGAGACCCTCGGCGAGGCGGCCAGGGCGGTAGCTGACTCCGTCGGCAACGCCATGAAGGACCCTGGCGTCCGAGAGCAGGTGAAAGACGCAACTGCGACATTCGTGACCGCTCTTGGTCAGACCTTCTCCCAACTCGGGGACGAACTGCGAAGTGCCAGAGAGCAGGAGGCCACGACCCCGGACGAGGACTGATATGCGATCAGGAAACCTGCTCATCTTTGGAGGCGTCGCCCTCATCGCGCTCGGATTAATGGTTCGCGTCGGGTGGTTCTCCTGGTTTGGCCGGCTACCAGGTGATTTCCGATCCGACGGCGAGTCCACGACGATTTTCATCCCGGTCACGTCGATGATCGTGGTGTCGGTGATTGCGACGATTCTCCTGAATGTGCTCGGCCGCCTCTTCCGCAGCTGACGAAGAGGTACATTCGGCGTCCATGGGCTTGATCTCTACCAGCGAACTCGGTTCACGCATCGCCAGTGCATCCCTCGTGGTGCTCGATGTGCGGGCCGACCTGGCTGACCCGGCCGAAGGTCGTCGCCGTTATGAAGCGGGTCACCTGCCCGGGGCGGTGTTCGTCGACTTGGAGACGGACCTGACGGGAAGAAGCGGCCCCGGTAGACACCCTCTCCCCCGACCGGAGGAGTTCTCAGCGGTTGTCCGCCGGTGGGGAGTCAACCCCGGCGACATGGTCGTGGCCTACGACGACAACGGTGGGGCCTGGGCATCGCGTATCTGGTGGATGCTCCGCTCGCTCGGACACTCCGAGGTCAGTGTGCTCGACGGGGGATTTCCCAAATGGGAGGTCGAGCGCCGCCCAATCACCAGGGCTATCCCCCGTCCCGTGCCGGGCGACTTCCCGACGGTCAGAGAGTGGCGAGGGGTCGTGGATCGAGCGACAGTCGAGTCGACTTCGTCGAGGTTGATCGATGTCAGGGCCCCGGAGCGATACACGGGTGAGCACGAACCGATCGATCAAGTAGCGGGTCACATCCCGGGAGCAATCAACCTGCACTATCAGCGGAACCTGGGCCCGGACGGCACCTTCCTGGAGCCTTCGGAGCTGGCATCGTTGTACGGAAACGTCGGACCCGAGGCGATCGTTTACTGCGGATCCGGCATCAGCGCCTGTCACGGAATCCTGGCTATGCACCTGGCCGGAATCGACGACGCTCTGCTGTACGAGGGTTCTTGGAGTGACTGGTCCCGCCAGCAGCACGCCCCGGTGGCGACCGGCGACGAATGAACCTCGACGAAACGACTCTCACCGCCATAGAACTAGCCGACACGGACGGCCTGCTCCGGATCGTCGACGGGATGGCAAGTCGACGCGCCTGGGAAGAGATGACGACCTTGCGCACCCATCTCAGCGCGGCCGTCGAACGAGGGCGCCAGTTGTGGGGTGTCGACGAGCACGTCCGATACCGACTTGCGCTGGAGGCTCCTCCTGAGGTCTCGGTGCCAGCAATCCAAGAAGGCCCGGCGCGATTCACCCTCGGGCCCCTCACCGAAGTGGTCGCCCAGGTGAACACGTTCGAAGAGCTCGACCGCCACCTGTCGAGTCCCATGGATCGAACGGTCGTCGCTCACGAAAGGGCGATACGAGGCGAGTCGATCGATGCCCAATTCGATGCCCAACTCTTCGACATCCCTCTCGTCGCCGCCTGGGAGCCGGAGTATCCGGTTGCGACCTACCAGGCGGACAAAGCCGACTTCCCAACTCCTGATACGGTCGAAGGCGGACCGATTGCCCTGCCGCCTGACCCTGCCCGGATCGAGGACGAACCCACCGAAGAGGCGCTGCTGGCTTTGGTGACGCCGTGGACCTCAATGTCGAACGGCGTGACAGACCTGGCGATTGTCGAGGGCACGGCAGCGGGAGCGATCGCCGCGCTCGGAGTCCCGACCGCGACTGGATCACAGGTTGATTTGCCCACCGCTCTGGCGTGGATGGCTTGGGCTGCTGGGTCCGGCGGAGCCCATGGCCGTCGAAGGGGCATGGCGGCCGGTCGGTTCCACGCTTGGTCGGCAGTGGCTGCTCTGACCGGGCTGGACTGGCCCGTCGAGCCGGACGAACTTCGCAGCGCCGGATCGTCCCTGGAGTGGTGGCTGTGGAGCGACGGGGCCGCCAGCGGATGGCGTCTCCAAATCGCTGTTCACGACCCTATCGACGGGCTGGGCTGGGCGTTTTCGGCCGCAGATGCCCGAACCGAGGGGCCGGACACGGGCTAGAGGTCAAACTTCTTCGGTCACCAGGTAGGGAATCGTGTGATAGCCGGTCGCCCCGTTTGGCGCGACCGACGTGATCTCCTCTGCCTGGGTCTCACCGGTGCCGTCGGTGGCACGCACCTGGACCTGATGGGTTCCGGGTGTTGCATCCCATACGGTGCTCCACTGTCGCCACACGTTGTCACCGACAGGATCGCCGAGGTCTGCCTCTCTCCACGGCCCGCCGTCGATGCGCACCTCGACCCGCTCTATGCCCCTTGTCGGTGCCCATGCCACCCCGCCAATTCCGACGGGTCCAGGCTCTAGGCGGGTCGTTCGCCGTGGCGTGTCGATCCGCGACTGGGTCTTGATCGGTCCTTCCTTAGACCAGCCTCGTGGCACCCAGTAGGCGTCGAAGGCATCCCACGTCGTCAGTTCGATTTCCGATAGCCATTTGGTCGCCGAGACGTAGCCGTACAGCCCAGCGACAATCAACCGGGCGGGGAAGCCATGTTCGATCGGAAGCGGTTCGTCGTTCATCCCGATAGCAACCAGGGACTCGCGACCGTCGAACACCGCATCGACGGGAAATCCGACGGTGAACCCATCGACGGAACGCCCGACCACCTGACTTGCCTCCGACCGCACCCCTGCCCTTCGCAATAGGTCTCGCAGCGGGGTGCCTAGCCACTTGGCCGTGCCGACCAGTTCACCGCCGATCTGGTTGGAGACACAGGCAATCGTGATGACCCGCTCGACCATGGGAAGGTCCGAAAGGTCTGTGAAGTCGAGGGTTAGCGGGCGGTCAACGAGCCCCGTGAGCGACATCGTCCAGGTCTCAAGATCGACAATCGGCGGCGAAAGCGGAGCTGTATCTATGCGATAGAACTCGGCGTTGGGAGTGATCACGGGTGCTATTCCCGAAAGCCCGAGAGTGGCGCCAGCCGGTACGGGAGGGGCTAGGTCTGATGCGAGGGGGAGAACTACCTGGTTCCGACCGGCGATTACCCGTCGGGTCCTTTCGAAAAAGGCTCGACCGGCTCCTGCCCCAATGATGGCCAGCGCCACCACCGCACCAGCCCGACCCAGGAAAAGCCTGCGGTCAAGATCAGCGTCGTCGCGAACTGCGCGAACGACGGGCAAGGCCAAGAACCGGAATGTGAGAACTCCGGCTCCTGCGGCGAGAGCGCCGTTGACCAACGCAGACGACAGATCGGCAAGCGGCGTGCGGGCGGCGGCCAGCGCGCCGAGAACTCCGAACGTGACGAAGGCTGCCGTCACGATCGGTGGCCACCGGCGGGACACCAGCCCGGCGAGGTACCCGATAGCGAGCGTCGTGGCGACGATGCCAACGGCCAAAGCAAGCTTGTCGCGGGTACCGAAGAAATCGATGGCCAGGTCTTTCACGGCGGGCGGCACCTTGTCGATCACAAAAGTGGCCACCCCTGACACGAGCGAGGGAATCCCGGCGAGTAGCCCGGCAGCTAACTCGCTCGTCGCGAGCGCCACCCCGCCCGCCACCGCCCCGGCAATGCCGAGCGGCCAACTCCGGCGCTCCACGAACGGCGGAGCCTCTAGATGGTCGACAGCCATATCAGTCAACCTACGACGGCCCGCCGAGTACCTCTAGCCCAACAGCCCACAGTTTCTTCTCCGTTTCGCAGTTGCGGGCCGGAGACGCCCGGGACGAGTCCCACCTAATCTGGCTCCCGATGGAAGTTGTCGTTGGAGACGATGGGGTCAGGCGGTGCTGGTGGGGCACCGAACCTGAGATCTACCGTGACTACCACGACACCGAATGGGGTTTTGGGGTCACCGACGATCACCGACTCTTTGAAAAGCTCTGCCTAGAAGGATTCCAGTCCGGGCTCTCTTGGTTGACCATCCTCCGCAAGCGTGAAGGCTTCCGGACCGCCTTCGCCGGATTCGACCCTCGCGCCGTGGCCCGCTTCGGAGAAGATGATGTGGCCCGTCTCCTGGCCGACGCCTCGATCGTCCGTCACCAAGGCAAGATCCGCTCGACGATCAACAACGCCGCCCGCGCCCTCGAACTCACAGCCGAGGCGGGCTCGCTGGCCTCCTACTTCTGGCGCCACGCCGAACTCGACACCACAGCACCCTCCGACATCCCGGCCACAACCGAGGCCTCAGTCGCTCTAGCCAAGGATCTGAAGAAGCGCGGCTGGACCTTTGTCGGGCCGACCACGGTCTATGCCTTTATGCAGGCAATGGGTCTCGTAAATGACCACCTCCTTGGCTGTGACGCCAGAGACTCCGCAGAGCGTGCGCGGTCCGAAGCGGCCTCGTCCATCGTCTGAGCACCGCAGGCGGTAGCCTCGCCGCGAGATGACTCCTCCATCGCCGCAACTCACGATCGGAATCGAGGAGGAGTACCTCCTTGTAGACCTCGAAACCCGCAATCTTCTCGCCGATCCACCCTCAGAGCTGTGGGCAGGTGCCTACGACCGCATCGAAGGCCGGGTCAGCCGCGAGTTGCTCCGCGCCCAGATAGAAGTCGGAACCAGGCCACACCGGTATATCTCGGATGTAGCAGACGACCTGCGCGAGTTGCGTCGCACTCTCGGAGCCCTCAGCGCAGAACACGGTGCGGCGATCATCGCCGCCTCGACCCATCCGTTCGCTCTGTGGTGGGAACAGGTTCACAGCGAAGGTGACCGATACCAAGATCTAGCAGCGGACCTCGGAGTCGTCGGACAGCGCATGGTCATATGCGGGATGCACGTCCACGCTGGGATCGAGGACCCCGAGTTACGGATCGACCTGATGAACCAGGTGACCTACTTCCTGCCCCACCTCCTGGCTCTTTCGACCTCCTCGCCGTTCTGGGGCGGTCATGACACCGGACTGAAGAGCTACCGGATGAACGTCTTTCGCACGATGCCGCGAACAGGACTTCCCGAGGAGTTCGCCAGCTGGGCCGAATTCCAGCGCCATGTGCAAGTTCTCGTCGAGGGCGGGCTGATAGAGGACGGCTCGAAGATCTGGTGGGACATCCGCCCATCGGTCAAGTACCCGACTCTCGAGCTGCGTGTCACCGACATCTGCACGAGATGGCAGGACGCCGTAACCATCGCTGCCCTTTATCAATCGCTGCTGCACATGCTCTTCCGCCTCAGGCGGACGAACCAGAAGTGGAGGCGATACGCCAACATGCTCGTGGCAGAGAACATCTGGCGGGCGCAGCGGTACGGGGCTGCGGGCGAGCTAATGGACTACGGCGTCGGGACTCTTGTGCCGTTCCCTGATTTGATCGACGAGCTTGTCGACCTCGTTCGACCGGACGCCGAGGAGTTGGGCTGCGTCGCCGAAGTCGAGCGGGCCAGTGTCATCGCTCACGAAGGCACTTCGGCTCGTCGCCAGTTACAGGCTTACGAAGCCGCCGTCGCCAGCGGTGCTTCCGACAGCGACGCCCTCAAAGCCGTCGTCGACGAACTCATCGCCGACACCCTGCGAGATACCTGAGGGCTCTGGCTAGCTTCGGAGCGGCTCCTACACCGGGGCTCGGGCACCCCGCTCACCCCCTGCAGAGGCACCACTTCTCTTTCTGGACGCCAGATCCCGCGCATACGCGGGATGGAACCCTGGGTACGCGTCCGGCCGGTTCGTTGACGGGGGTGGGTGGGCGTACGCTGGCGGGTCGTGGCCGATACCCAGACGATCGAACATGCCCGCAGGCCAGACCGTGAGGTGATCGGCCGGGGCTTCCAGCTCATCCTCCGAATGCTCCGTCGCGCCCCTAAAGAGTTCGCTCTCGGCGGCGTGGGAACAACCCTATTCGCGGTTGCCACGGTCGGGTCGTCCTACGTCCTCGGCTGGGTCACAGACGAAGTCCTACTCCCGGCCGTGGAGGCCGGCAACGTGGCGACAGCTGCCCTCGTCACGGCCGCAGGAGCCGTCCTCGCCGTCTCTCTCATACGGGGACTGGGCATAACCCTCCGCCGCCTCGGCGCCTATGCCGCCCAATACGGCCTGCAGGCCCGGGACCGACGCGAGGTCACCGACAAGTACCTGCGGCTCCCAATCGAGTGGCACCGCAGGCATCCCACCGGCCAACTGCTGTCGAACGTCAACGCCGACGTCGAGTCCGCGTCTTTCATCGCCGCTCCCCTGCCGATGGCGTTCGGCGTTTTCTTGATGCTGATCATCACCGCGGTGCTTCTTGTCATCACCGACGTCTTCCTGGCCATCGTCGGTTTCGCTGTCCTGCCGCTAATCATTCTCAGCAACATCCTCTTTCAGCGCCGAATGCGGGTCGTTGCGGCCAGCGCCCAGAAGCTGCGGGCAGAGGTGGCCGAGATCGCCCACGAGTCCTTCGATGCGGCCCTCGTCGTCAAGACCCTCGGACGTGAGGATCAGGAGGTTGGGCGATTCGGGGCACGTTCGGATGACCTACGGGACTCGATGGTCGAGTTGGGACGACTGCGAGCCGTATTCGACCCGATGATGGAGGCGCTCCCAAACATTGGTGTCCTCGCCGTGCTCGCTGTCGGCGCCTGGAGAGTGGACGAGGGCCTGATAACCGCAGGAACCCTCGTGACGTTCGCTTACCTGTTCCGCCTGGTGGCCATGCCATTGCGCGTCTTCACCTGGCTCTTGGCCGAAATGCCCCGGGCAGTCGTCGGATGGGACCGGATCGAAGCAGTGATGGCAGCAGACGAGACAATCACCTACGGCAGCGGCGCCCTCGAACGGTTGGGAGGGGCGGGAGCCAACGCGGATGAGGTGACCTATGTCTACCCGGACGACTCGCACTCCGATCTTGGCGACATCGACCAGACAGCGGCGACAGTGGCCGATGGTGAGGGCCGCGGGATCAGGTCTGTCACCCTGGGAGTCGAGCCGGGAACGACAGTGGCGATCGTTGGGCCGACTGGGTCAGGCAAGACGACCATCGCCCACCTCATGGTCCGCCTCTTCGACCCGGATGAGGGGGTCATCCGCCTGGACGGCATGAGTGTGAGCGAACTACGCCGGTCCGACCTGTCCGAGACCACCGCGCTCGTTTTCCAGGAGGCATTCCTGTTTGACGACACCGTTAGAGCGAACGTGGCCCTCGACACGAATGCCAGCGAGGACGAAGTATGGGCCGCCCTGGAAATGGCTCAGGGCGCAGGATTTGTCCGAGAATTGCCCGAGGGTGTCGACACCGTGGTCGGCGAACGAGGAGCATCGCTGTCTGGCGGACAACGACAGCGGATCGCACTCGCTAGAGCAATCATTCGCAAGCCTCGGCTACTGGTGCTCGACGACGCAACTTCGGCCGTGGACCCGGCTGTCGAGGGAGCAATTCTCGCCGGGCTGGCGGATCTGGACACGACCACCGTGATCGTTGCCTACCGCCGATCTTCAATCCTGCTGGCCGACATCGTCCTATTCGTTCAGGACGGCAGGGTCATCGGCCGTGGCAGGCACCGGGAGTTGTACGCCGCCCTGCCCGCCTACGCCGAGCTGATCGACGCCTACAACCAGGAAGACAAGGCGTGACAGAGCGGCGGGGTGCTCTCCAGACGGTCAAGCGCGGGATCGAACTTTCCCCTGTCCTGAGGATCGGCCTCCCCGTCACCCTCCTGCTGGGTTTCGTGGCCACGGCCGGACGGATCATCGTCCCCGTAGCCATCCAACAGGTGCTCGATCGGGGCTTGACCGCGGGAGGAACCGACCTGACGTTCGTGGTCCAGATGACGGTTGTGGCCCTGGTGGCAGTTGCAATAACAGCCGGGTGCACGGCACTCATGCACATCCGTCTGGCAGAGGTCAGCGAGACGGCCCTCTCGGGTCTCCGCATCCAGGCCTTTCGTCACATCCATGATCTGTCGATGCTGCACCAGGCATCGGAGCACCGGGGCTCCCTGGTGTCCCGGGTGACCTCGGACGTGGACCAGATCAGCCGTTTCATGCAGTTCGCCGGCCTGATGCTGATGATCAACACCTTCCAGGCGATATTGGCGCTCACGGCCATGCTGATCTACTCGTGGCAACTTGGACTGGTCGTCGCGCTGGTTATTCCGCTCATCGCCTACACGATGCGTTGGTTCCAGACCCGGCTCGACACGGCGTATTTGATAGTCCGGGACAAAGTGGCCCGCCTGCTCGGGACCCTGGCCGAAGTCGTCGTGGGCGCACCCGTGATCAGGGCTTACGGAATCGAGGACCACACCCGTCAACGTCTCGAGGTTGTCATCGAAGACCACCGGGCATCGGCGATCAAAGCGGGGGTGCTGTCGTCGGCGTTCTCGGGAACAGGCGAGCTGCTGTCGGCCATCGTGCTGGCCGCCACACTGGTCGTTGGCGTGATCATGGCGGTGGCTGGGACGGTCTCGATCGGCACGGTTGTGGCTTTCTTGTTCCTCATCCAGCTCTTCGTTCAGCCGGTGCAGATGCTGGGCGAGGCGGTCAACGAGGCCCAGACCGCAGTCGCCGGTTGGCGACGAGTGCTGGACGTGCTCGAGATCGCTCCCGACGTGGCGGACCCCGGTGAGACCGGTGTCGACCTTCCTAACCGGCCGCTCGACGTCGACTTCTATCAAGTGAACTTTCGATACCCGAGATCGGGAGAGGTGGCAGCCGACGCCACTGGCACCACCGCTCTCCTCGACGTGACCACCTCCATCGCGGCCAACACCCGGGTAGCAATCGTGGGCGAGACGGGTTCGGGAAAGACAACCTTTGCCAAGTTGTTGACCCGGCTGATGGATCCGTCCGACGGCCGTGTCCTGGTGGGCGGTATCGATCTGCGCCTCGTCAGGTTCCGGTCGCTCCGGGACCGGGTGGTGATGGTGCCCCAGGACGGGATGCTCTTCCGGGGAACGATCGCGGACAACGTGAGAATGGGGCGGCCGGAGGCGAGCGAAGACGAGATCCTCTCGGCGTTCCGTCGTCTCGGGTTGGACGACTGGCTGGCGGAGATGGACAAGGGTCTCGCTACCCAGGTCGGTGAGCGAGGTGGGTCGCTGTCTGTCGGGGAACGCCAGTTGGTGACTCTGGTGCGGGCGGCGATCGCCGACCCCGAGTTGCTGGTCTTGGACGAGGCAACCTCGGCGGTTGACCCGGCCACGGAGGTGCGGATCAGCCGTGCGCTAAATCAGCTGACCTCCGGGCGGACCGTCGTCACGATCGCCCATCGCTTGTCCACCGCTGAAGCCGCCGACAGGATCCTCGTCTTCGACGAGGGCCGGCTCATCGAAGACGGCAATCACGCCACACTGGTCAGGAACGGAAGCGTCTACGCCAAGCTCCACGAGTCCTGGCAGCGCGGCACGTCCGAGACCCACGTGTAGGTTCGGGGAGAGCCGGATCCAGGAGCATCAAATGAACATTCCCGCAGCGGTCGAGTCGCTCATCAAGGACGGCCGCCTCGCCCACCTGGTGACGCTCGAGCCGGATGGCAGTCCCCAGGTGACAGGAATCTGGGTTGGCGTCGAGGACAACGAGATCGTCTCGGCCCACCTCAGCTCTAAACAGCGAAAGCTCGTCAACATTCGACGAGATCCTCGCGTTGCTCTTTCGATCGGAACCGGTCGCCCTGGGCCGACCGGAATGGAGCCTTACCTGGTCATCCACGGAAGAGCCCGCGTCACCGAAGGCGGCGGAGCGGATCTTCTCCGCCAACTGGCCGCCGTATACCTCGGGCCGGAGGTCGACTTCGTCCCCGCCAAAGCTCCCGACGGGTTCGTCATCCGTATCTCGGTAGAGCGAATCGGCGGGAACGGCAGCTGGAACTGACAATGAGGGGCCTGGTCTTCGACGGTCCCGGCGATATCCGGTTCACCGAGGACCTGCCTGCACCCAAGATTCTCTTCGCTTCCGACGCCATCGTGGACGTGACGGCCGCCGGGCTGTGCGGTTCCGACCTGCACACCTACGAGGGCAGGGAGGCTTGTCGGACGGGTGTGATTCCCGGCCACGAGGCGGTGGGCGTGGTCTCCGACATCGGCTCCGACGTTTCGTCGGTGCGGCCGGGCGACCGGGTGATCGTTCCGTTCAGCGTGTCCTGCGGTCACTGCGGCAACTGCCTACGGGGACTGTCTTCTCGATGCGACTCCAGCGCCCTCTTCGGCTGGGCCGACCCGTCCAGCGACTCTCCTCCATTGCACGGTGGCCAGGCCGCCAAGATCCGGGTTCCCCTGGCGAACGGAACACTCGTCCCGATCCCGCAGACGATCGACGACACGACAGCCCTGCTTCTGACCGACAACTATCCGACCGCCTGGCATGCGGTAGCCCAAACCGATTGGACCGACGGGCCGATGGCTGTCATCGGCCTCGGCGCCGTCGGGCTGTGCGCGGTGTCCATTTCCGTAGCCACCGGAGCGGAGGCCGTCCTTGCGATAGACCCGGTGGAGGAACGACGAGAGGCCGCGGCGTCCATCAGTCCGAAGGTCACAGCGGTCTCCCCCAAACAAGCCGCCGGTGGTGTGACTGCCGTGGTCGAGGCGGCGGGGCCGGCCTCAGCCCAGCGTCTCGCAGCAGAGATCGCCGCCCCTGGAGCAACAATCTCGATCATCGCCGTGCAGACCGCAGAACACTTCGGGATCGACCCGATCACGGCCTACGACAAGAACCTGACAATCCGCGCCGGTCGGGCACCGGTCAGAAGCGTCCTCGCCCTGATCCTCAATCGGATCGTGAGCGGTGAGCTAGAAGTCCCGACTGACACCATCGTGACCCACCCCGGACGGCCATTCACCGATGGGCCCGGCCTCTATCGAGCCTTCGCCGCCCGCCACCACGGCCTCATAAAGGCCACGTTTGCGAGCTGACGGCATCCCTGACAAGAAACCTGGTCGACGTCTAGGTTGAAGGCGCCGTCGGAAGGAGATCGGATGCGGATCGGGCTGGCGTTGAGGATGATCGAAGAGAGCGGGAGTCGCGGCATCATCCCCAGTTGGGAGCACATGCGGGCCCAGACACTCGCGGCAGAGCGAACGGGCTTCGACCTCGTGACTCTCGCCGACGCTGTGACAGACCACGGTCGGGGATACTGGGAGGCCATGACCCTCGCCGGGGCGCTGGCCGCCTCGACCACCACCATCGGCATCGCCCACTCCGTGGTCAACGCCCCCTACCGCGAGCCTGCGGTAGTAGCCCGCGCCGCCGACACCCTCGACGAGATCAGCGGCGGGCGCTACACCCTCGGCATCGGAGCGGGCAACACCCCAGACGACTACCGGATGTTCGATATGGATGCCGATCCCCGCTTCTCCCGCTTCGCGGAAGGTCTCGAGGTGATAACGGCTCTCCTCCGGACCGGAACTGTGGACTTCGACGGACAGTTCGAACATGCCCATGCCGACTGGTGGAGTCCCCGCGGTCCTCGCCCACAAGGTCCACCGATCGTCGTGGCGGCAGGCGGGACGAAGATGGTCGCCCTGACCGCTCGACTGGCCGACGGCTGGAACTGGTGGGCCGATACCGGCGGGACCCCAGACCACCTGCCGCCGATCCTCGAACAGCTGAACCGAGCGTGTGAGGAAGCAGGCAGGGACCCGTCGAGTATCGAGCGGTCCATCGACTTGTACTCATTCGACCCGCTCGGAATGAACGACCGTCCAGAGTACGTCCGGAGCGGATCGGCTGAAGAGATGGCCGAGCCGATCCTCCAACTCGCTGACCTCGACATTGAAGCGGTCCGCATCGAGGTCCTGGCAGACCACCCCTCCAAGCTGGCGGCTGCCACCGAAGCGATGTCCGACGTAGTTGGTCTGGTGCACTCGGCCTGAGGCGGGCCCTACACCTGGTTTCGAGCGCCGGCTTCGGCCTGGTGGACGATGAACGAAGCGATCACGGCTGCCGCGAACAGGGCAATTGCGAAGGGTCGCAGAGTGCCGTCGAAGCGGGCGTCGAGCACCGCTCCCAACAGTGCGCCGATCAGCGTCGAAACCGTACCGACTATTGCCGCAGCCATTCCCGCCACAGAGCCCATCGGCTCCAGCGCCCGGCTGTTCAAGTTCGGGATGAGCAGCGCATGAATGGCCAAGATCACTGCCATGCCCCCGACGAATCCCCACAGTGGCGGACGTCCATCCTCCATCAAGATCCACACCATGAAGACCGCCGACGCAGCGATGTAAGCCCTCATCGTCAGCCGCGTCAGTCTGACCATCCCGACCCTGACAACGATGCGCCCGTTGACGAACATTGCCACACCCATCACCGCCGCCAACCCGCCAAAGAAGTAGGGGAACGCCTCGACGACCCCGAAGATCTCACTGAACATGATCTCCGAGCTGGCCAGGTACGAGGTAAACGCCCCGAAGAGAACCGCCAGCGCAGCGGTGTAGCCAAACGTGATCCTGTTCGTGACTACGAAACGGGCAGCCACTTTGAGACGGGCGAACGTCAGGTCGGCCAGCCGCTTCTCGGGTGCCAACGTCTCTGGCAGGCGACGGGACCAGGCGAGTACGCCCACCGCCCAGAAAGCACAGAACCCGAAGATCATTTGCCATGAGGTGACTCTCAATATGAGAGCGCCAAGAGCCGGCGCTATGACAGGCACGAGAATGAAGATCGAGAAGACCAACGACAGGGCTTTGGCCATCTGGTCGCCTTCGTAGACGTCCCGCACGATCGCCCCGACGATGACCCGAGAACCTGCCGCGCCCAAACCCCAGAAAAAGCGAGCCGCCAAGAGGACCCCGATGGTCGGCGACAGCGCCGAAGCCACGGCACCGATTCCGTATAGGACCCCTGCCAAAGCGAGCGTCCGTTTCCGTCCGAAATAGTCCGCGATAGGACCGTAGAAGACCTGACCCACCGCCAAGCCCATGAAGTAAGCGGTGACGAGTCGCGCAACTTCTGTCGAGTCCGGCGCAAGTCCGAATCCCTCGCGGATCGCTCCAAAGGCAGGCAACATCACATCGACGCCGAGAGCGGCCATCGACATGGTGGCGGCGAGGAACCATGTGAACTCTGTCGAGCCGAGCCGTATCCCTCTCAGCCGAGTTTCGGTGCTCACTCGACCGAGGCCACCCATGCCTCCACCGAAGCCCGCATCATCTCGAGCGGCACGGTTCCGTGAGCCAGAACGGCTTCATGGAAGTCGGCGATCTCGAAACGTTCCCCGAGGCGTTCTTCGGCGTCACGCCGAGCTTCTTGGATCTCCAACCGGCCGATCATGTATGCGACGGCCTGGCCGGGGTTGCCGATATAACGGTCGATTTCCGCTTCGATCTCACCCTTCGGGAGAGGACTGTTCTCGAGCATGTAGGTGATGGCCCGGTCCCTTGACCATCCGTGCAAATGCATCCCAGTGTCGACCACCAGCCGGCAGGCCCGCAGCGAATCCGCGGCCAGCATCCCCAGCCGTTCGATGTCGTTGCGGAATAGCCCCATCTCGTCTGATAGACGCTCCGAGTAGAGCGCCCAGCCCTCGTTAAAAGCCGCGATGTAGAACTCTCTGTGAACGTCGTGGAGGTCAGGGTTCTCGACCGAACGCGCCAGGTCGAAGTGATGACCGGGGATACCCTCGTGGAATGTGGTGCTGGCGAGTTGCGGACCCCACAGTGAAGGGTCCTCTACGTTGAAGTAAAAGGCGGCGCGCTTACCTGTCTGGGGGTTGGGTTCCGAATAGAAGGCCATGGCTCCGGCGGTGATAGGCCGTATCTCGCAATCCGCTTCGGGCACTCGACGGAACCACTTGGGAGCCTCGGCCTGGGCCCGGTGGAACATCTCGGTCGCATCGGCGATGAGGGTGTCGACATCGTGATAGTGGAGAGATTCGTCGTCCCGCAGCCGGCTGTAGATCTCCGACAGTTCGGTCAGTCCGAACGCCGCCCCACCCAGCTCTCGATACTCCTCGTCGAGGCGGGCGACCTGTTCGATACCCCGCTCATGGACCTCCTCGGGAGTGATGTTGGTGGTGGTGAAGCCGGTTATGAGCCTTCGATACAACTCGACGCCCCCATCTAGATGACAAAGTCCGGGAGTGTCGACCGAGCGGGAGAAGGCAAGAGCGACCGTCTCGAGCGCAGCGCGGTAGCGGCGCAGGGCGGGCTTGACATGGTCCCGAATAGCGGCGACGACGAGATCATCCCATCCGGATTCTGACCACTCCTTGGGTGCGGGCTGACCTGCGAGCGGATCATCGGCCGGTTCAGTAGCGAGAACCCTGTCGAGCACATCGATCATCATCTGAATATGCAGGTCGTTGGGGAGCCAGCCTGTCTCTCGGCCGACGGTTAGGCCATCGATCATTTGGTCGATCATCACCGGCAAACCGGACAGCTTTTCCAGATAGCGGCGACCGTGGTCCCGGGTCACGAGCGAGTATCGGGGTAGAAAGGCGGCCAGCAGCGAATAGACCCCGACGACCGGATTGTGAACGGCGAGCGTGCCAAGGGCCTCGGTGTCGTAGGCGGCGTTGCGTGCGTGCCAGGCGACGGTGGAGAGGGTGATCGAGTCAGCAGCGTCTGCCCCCTCGCGAGCAGCGTCCGCCCGTTCAGCGATGTCGGTCAGCGCCGACCGGTAGGCAGCCAGACCCTCCTCGCTGAGGTCCTGCCAGCTTTCGAGGTACTCGACATCGCCTTTCCACATCCCGGTGAGATGATCGTTGGCCTTGGCCAGTCGGAAATACTCATCGGCGATCGAGAGAGCTTGAGACATCCGGCGAATGTACAGACCGGACCGTCCATCTGCCGAATGGGAGTCGTGGAGCCTCACCGAGACCCGTCCGGTAGCGTCGAGTGCTGTAGTTCGAGTCGCTACGGCGTGGTGACAACCACGGTCTATGACCGGACCGGTCCGATCGGCACCATCAGCCACGCACAGGTGATCGACAGCCAGGGCTGAGGGTCCGGTTCAGACGGTGAAACCGACCTCGGCACGATCGAGTTCACGTGTCCAGCGTGAACGAAGGCCCGCTGCCAATGCCTCATCGACAATCGGCGCGACGATCGTGTCTATGAGTTCGAGGGCAGCAGTCCGATGTTGGGTGCTGGCCGCCATGTCGCCGGTGGCGCGAGCCAGCCGAGCGCGAGTGCCGAGAATCGGCAGGAGCAGACAGCGTCTGCCCAAACTCAAGGCGGTCTCGTGGGCCGCAACCAGTGACCCGTTGGCTCCCTCTAAGCGTCCGTGTGCGACGTGATATTCGCTCTCCACCCAGAACAGCAGGGGTTCTGCAACCACCAACCCCCGACCCAGTATGAAATCCCGAGCCTCGGCGAGCGGGG
The DNA here is from genome assembly GCA_041744795.1 of Acidimicrobiia bacterium. Classification (GTDB taxonomy): domain Bacteria; phylum Actinomycetota; class Acidimicrobiia; order Spongiisociales; family ZC4RG35; genus DATHWB01. The sequence continues at coordinate 61,942 of JBGTKD010000192.1, read as the reverse complement.
CGGCTGCCTCACCCAGCCTTCCTAACGCGATCAACGCCAGAGCCAGGCCCAGGAGCTGACGGGCCCTGTGGGTGAACTGCGTCACCGACGACGTCGCCAGCCCTTCCGCGAAGTCAGCCTCGGCCACCGAGAATTCTCCGGATGCCAAATTCGCCCATCCCAAGTCGGTCCATACGGTGTTGGCGAGGAACTCACCCATTGGCTGTCCTTGCGCAGCGAGAGCCTCCTCTCGCAACCGGGGGAGGGATTCGTGGATTCCGGCCGAGGCATACACGAACGCCATGCCGGCTGAACCGGCCGCAATGACGAAGGCCTGCCCGTTTTGTTCTCCCACGCGCCGTGCACCGGCAAAACGACTCAAGGCGGTTTCCGGTTCGCCAAGATCGAAGAAGACCTCCCCTGCCCTCACCCGATTGATCGACTCGTAGAACGAGCCGTAGCGACTGAGTGAGTCATGGTTTCGTTCGATCAGGTCGAGTGCCGCCCGCAGGTCCCCCCGCCAATACCGGACGACACCCAATGCGAAGGACTCGATGATGGCCTGCTCTTCTTGAGCCCCTGCGTCCTTGGCCGCATCGAGCGCCGATTCGATGGCCGCTTCGGCCTGTTCGAGTTCGAGCAGGGCGGCGTAGTTAACGGCACGGCGCATCATCCCCTCGAGGCGGATCCCTGGCGCACCAGCACGTTCGCCTGCCTCGACAGTGCTTTCGTCATGCCTCACGGCCCCGCGAAGGTCACCGCTCATGGCGGCCACGAAACACGAGTTCATGTGATATTCGGCAAGGCCGACGTCGTCCCCCGACTCCTCTGCCAGTTCCCGGGCCTGAGCGAGGTAGTCGGTCGCGTCTTGGAAGTTGCCGCTGAGCGACGCAGTGGCGAAGGCCAGCCGGTTGAGCGCCGCTACCCGAGCCGCAGGTTCGGACGTCCTTTCGCCGTAGTCGTACAAGCTTTGATACACCGCCGCCGCCTTGGACAGATCCGGCACTAGGGAATGCGCGGCCCCCAGCGTGTCGTGGGCACGCACGATGACCGCCGGGTCTGCTCCAATTGGCGTGTTGTCTATCGCTTCGGTGAGAAGTCGGATCGCATCTCCAAGGGCCATCGCCCGGGTTGCTCTGACGCCCGCCTCGACAAGGTATGGGAACGCCGCTTCGATGTCACCCGCCTCGGTGAGATGGCGGGAGATGCCCTGCACCTCTTCCGGCCGTTCCGTCACGTAGTGATCGGCGATCATTCGGTGCAGTTCTCTCCGAGTCCGACGGAGGATCGTCTCGTAAGCCGCCTCCTGCATCAGAACGTGCCGGAACGCAAGCATTCCCCGTCCGGCGTCCACGACAATGCCCCGGCGCTGCAGGTCGATGATCTCCCGGTCGGGCGTGTCCCGATCGAGCAGGGCAGCCAGTGTGGCCCGATCGAATTCGGATCCAATCACCGAGGCCATCTGCACGACGTAACGGGTGGACTCGTCGAGGCGGTCGAGACGGGCCGTGAGGATGGTGGCGAGCGAGGTCGGCACCGTAGCCGATCCGGATTCGCTGAGCGTCCTCACCATCTCTTCGAGGAACAGGGGGTTGCCAGCGGAACGGTCGAGAATCCGTTGCCTCGTCTCGGCCGGTATCTCGGTTTCAGCGAGCAGCGAATCGAGGAGTGCGCCACCATCGTCGGTGGTCAGTGGGGACAGCGCCAACTGGTGATACCTGTGGGGGTGGTCGCGTTCGGCCACCTGGTGAATGTGCCACGAGGTGTCTTCCCTGTATGGCCGCATCGCCACGATGAGACCGATGGGGAGGCGTTCGGTTAACTCCATAATCGACTCGAAGAGGGCCAGGGACAGGTCGTCGGCCCAGTGGACATCTTCGAGCACGATCAGCACGGGGCGTCTCCGGGCAGAGGCCTCAAGGTACGACGTAAAAGCCACTGCGGCCTTGCTGTGAAGGACCGGAGCCTCGAGCGCAGCCACGAAAGCCGCCGCATCGCCTGAGAGGGCGACGCCGCCGATGTGGGAGAGCAGGGCGGCGCCGTCGGGATAGGTACATTCGATCGAAGCGATCGCAGACTCGACACGTTCGAAAGGCTCATCTGCATCGACAAGGCCCCACCACCGGTTCAGAAGGTCGCTGACGGCAGCGAACGGCGTGGCTGTCTCGTACGAGCGGCCGGCGCCGGTCATCCATGCCACTTCGCCGGGCTGGTCGTAGCGCACCGAGAGTATCGCGGCGGCTTCGGTCGAGTCTCGGAACTCGCGCAGCAGACGGGACTTGCCCACGCCCGCATCTGCGGTGATCGATGCGACCCATCCGGAGCCAGCTACGAGCTGGGCACGCAGAGCTTCGAGGCGTTCCATCTCGTTCGATCTCCCGATGAGAGCCGTCGGAGAGGCGGTGTCGTGATCGCCGATAAACCGGAGCACCCGGTGGGCAATGACCGGCTCGGCCTTTCCTTTCACTTCGACCGGGCCTAACGATTCGAACTCGAATGCCCCGCCAGTGAGGGACCGTGTGTGGTCGGTCACGAAAACCGTTCCTGGTTCGGCGGCTTGCTCCATCCGGGCTGCGACGTTGATCGCGTCCCCCAGAGCGGTGTATTCGACCCGTAGGTCGGAGCCCACTTCACCGACGACCACGAGACCGGTGTGGATCCCCACTCGAGCTTCGATCGATACTCCCCAACGGCTCTCGATCTGGTGGCGGTAGTCGCCGATCGCCTCGATGATCTCAAGCCCGGCGCGCAGCGCCCGCACAGGGTCGTCCTCGTGGGCGATGGGCGCACCGAAAAAGGCCAGGACTGCGTCGCCCTGGAGGCGGGCGAGGGTGCCCTCGTAGTGATAAACCGGCGCGATCAGGTGTTCGAAAGCACCGTTGACTATCTCGGCCCAATCTTCTGGATCGAGCTTTTCGGCGGCGGCGGTCGAACCCTTGATGTCGGCGAACAGCATCGTGACAGTGCGCCGCTCCCCCTGCATCGCCCTGCCCGCTCTAGCGGATTCGAGCTTGGTCAGCAGTTCCTGCGGCAGATACCGGGCGAGCTCATTCTCACCGCTGGCAGGGGCGCCGAAAGCCGCCCCGCAGTTCGTACAGAAAGCCGCCCCCGGATCGCCAACGGCCGAACAGACACCGCACGCGACTGTCAACCCCGTCCCGCATTGCGCACAGAACTTGGCATCACGGGTGTTCCCATGACCACAATTCGGACACTCCAACAGAGAACCCTCCAGTCCCGACGAAATGTACTCCTCACCCGGCGAGCGCGGGGAGGCGATCACACAAACGGTCCCGCTTCGATCCAACAGCTAAGGGTCGATGCGATCCGGTGCAGGGTCGAGCAACAGGTTCTGTGTCGCTCGGCCAACCGGACCCTTCGAGTCGAACAACTCTGCATCTGAGCAGCCAATGCCGTTGTCCCCCCAGTGCGAAACGGTCTTGGCGCCGAACCACTCACCCTCCGGTTGGCGGTGGATCGACAAGAGTAAATCGGGGTTCACGAATAGCACCCTGTCCAGGTACTCGTTGTAGGAGTTGCCATTCCCGCTATCTGCCAGCGGACAGATGCGCTGGAGACCCGACGGTTCTTCGGATTCGAGAAGGGGAACCAGATTTCGCATCCAGATGACCGTGTACCCGCCGACGCCGATCGACGCTGACGGGTCGTATCGCACTTCTATCGAAGAGGGAAACGCCTGGTCGCCGTGCAGAGTCTCGGTGATTGGGTGCGGTCCGGGGACCGACGCCTCGAAGTCAGGAAGCTCGAACGGTGCGCTCTTGGCGGGAAGGTCGATTTCCCGCAGATGCATCGCCGAACACTCCGCATAGGTCCGCTCGTCATCGACGATGCGAGCGGTGCTGAGCGTCACCGCCCTGCCCTGCTTACGCAGTTCAGTTTCGATCCGAAAGCCGCCCATCGGAATTGGCCGGGAGATCTCGATCGACATCCGGGTCAGTGCCTTGTCCGAGACCAGTCGCTCCAAAGCTCGAACCATCAGCCCGGTGGGCGGGCCGGCATGACAGGAGTTCAGATCCCATGGGCCCCTGGTGTAACCGGTTCCGTGAAACCACACCCCGTCGTCGGTTGTGAAGTACGCCTCGGCCATCGCCTGCACGATACGTGACCCTCGCTCCCGGCCCGTTCTACCCGCCGAGGTCCCGGAACCGTTGGGAGATGCCGGCATCCATGAATCCGAGCCCCCCTTCTAAGGCTGGAGCATCAAGTCAGCCGAGGTAACCGCCCGCCGAAGCCTGACACCGAGACCTATGAGTCCAAGTGCCGTGAGCATTAGCGCGATCAGGCCGAGCACCACCTGACCGTCCGTCGGGGTGGGGCCGTCTTGGTCTCCTACTCGGACCCCGCTCCAAAACAGAGCGAGCCAACCCAACCCACCAGCGGCCAACGATGCAGCCACGGCTGACCCCAACTTGGTGAACCCCACGCCGGCCAAGCCAAATAGAGCGAGCGACCACATCGGGTGGCCGACGGTTTGGCCCAAGAAGGCGAATGCGATTGACGTGTTCCACACCCACGATGCCCAGCCTTCCAGTCGTAACCGCGACCGCGCCGCAACCAGGCCAGCGATGATCAGAAAGATCAGCACTCCATGAACCGCCAGCCCGATTAACCAAAGGTCATCCCCGAAGTTGCCGACCAGAAACGAGCCCCAAAAAAAGGCATACAAGGCACCTCCGGCCACGAGAAACCGCCCAGCCACCCATTGCCAATCTGCAAGCTTCCACAATTGCTGCAACATCCAAGCTCCTGATAGTTACTTAGAAGACGAACGGCTAAGCACGGTGGGTGACAGACGGTTGTTTCTAAGTAGAGGGGCGAGCTCAAATAGCACCCGGGTCTTCCGGCCAGTCATGTTTCGGGTACCGGGCGGCCATGAGGACAGCAAGCCCCGAGCAATCCGCCTCACGCTCAGCGCCCATCGTGAGATCGACGCATCGAGTTGAAACCCTCCGACCAGTCGAGCTGGGAGACCGTGTGGAGTTCAAGTGCCGGCGCTGAGTCGTAGTGTTTCATCACTAGACGAAGGAGCTATGTGAAGTTGTCGAGGGCGAGCCGCATCGCGGTTGGCGTGTTAGGCGGCCTAGCGGTGTTGGTGGGTCTGGGAGCCTGGAGTTTGGAGTCGGAATATGGGTCGGGTTTGAACTTTTCAGTGGAGAGCGACGGCACGGTCCACCGGGTCTTCGAGGTCGACGAGCAAGCCCCCAACCCGGAGGATCGACTCACTGTCGCGTTCGAAGGGACCGAAGAAGAAGCTACTGCGTATATCGAGCAGAGGCGGACCGAGGGGACGAGTCTCGTAATCCCGGGCCTGATCATCGGAGTCGGAGTTCTGGCCGTCATCGCTGCATCCTTTCCGATCCGCAAGACTCCACCGGAGGCGGCTTGAGGAGCCTTGAATCGACAGAACGGCTCGTACCGGCCCTCGAAGCGCTCAAATAGATCCGGGGTCTTCCGGCCAGTCGTGCTTAGGATATCGACCGGCCATGTCTTTCCTCACCTCTGACCAGCTCCCCTTCCAAAACCCGGCAAGGTCATCGGTGATCTGGACGGGGCGGTTGGCGGGTGAGAGCAGTTCCAACACGAGAGGTTGTCCACCCACCTGCGGGGTGACGGTCGAGCCGTAGAAGTCCTGAACCCGGGCAGCGACCGATGGCCGGTCCCCCGAGTAGTCGACCTTCGCCTGTCGGCCCGAAGGAAGCGTTACCTTCGTCGGTGCCTCCCGGTCCATCCGGGAAGCTAGGTCGTGACCAAGGTGGGCCCGCAACGCCGCCAGCAAGTCCACCGAACGAACCTCGTCAAGGCTCACTGCGCCCGTGATCCACACCGCCATCCACTCGTCGACACCGACTGCCAATCCTTCGCTGCTCCAGGCGGGCCAGCGGTCAGGCTCGGAGAGGTGCAGGAACGCCACCCGGTCGATGAACGAGCCTGCAGCACCTGACCAGGCGAGCACTCTCGGGTCGGACCGGATCCGGTCGAGAACCATTGCCCGTGTTCGGTCGTCGGGTCGGGCACGACGCTCGAAGGATTCCAGGACGATGCCACCCAGTTTTCGTTCGCTCCGCTCCACGATGCGGTCGCCGTCCCATACGAGTTCGGTTCGCTCGTCGATGTCGTTGGCGAAAGCAAAAACCACCTCTTCAGGGTCGATAGCCGCAGCCAGGCGGATGCGGGCGTCCTTGCGCTTGCCATCCAGGTCAGCCGCCACCAGGAACGGCTCAGGAGCCAGGGGGTCGGTGTTCGGCACCCAGGCGGTCGCACCCAGCCGCAGTTGGAAGCGGCCGGGGCTGCCTCGGCGGATCGCCAGCCTGTCGGGAAAGGCCAACGCCAATAGAGGCCCGACCCGATCGGCGCGAACTCGGTCCTCTGAGATCCTCACTCGGCTTGCCAGGTCCCGGGCGGTGCGTAGAACCCGATCGGTTCCCCGTCGGTCCGCTCTCCGGTCACCATCAATCACCGCTCGCACCCGCAACGCCAGATCAACCGGTCGGTCATCCAGCGGTCCCCCAAATACATCCCGGTCGTCGACTAGCGCCGCCACCAAACACGCCGTCCAAGCGTCAACCCCGGCATCGGCCACCATCCGTGCCAGCCGCGGATGAAGGGGCAGGCGAGCCATCGCCTTGCCTGTGGCACTCAAACGACGCTCCGAGTCGATCGCTCCCAGCGATACCAGTAGGTCCACGGCCTCGGCCACTGCCCGTTCGGGGGGCGGGTCGAGCCATACCAGTGCCGAGGGGTCGTCGGCTCCGAAATGGATCAGGTCGAGCATGAACCCTGCCAGTTCCACCGACAGGATCTCCGGTTCGATGTCAGGGCGACGTGCGGCGTGTTCCACCTTCGACCAGAGCCGGTAGGCGACCCCGGGTCCGAGGCGTCCTGCCCTGCCCGCACGCTGGTCAGCCGAGGCCTTCGAGATGCCGACTGTGGTGAGTCGCGTCATGCCGGTGCGAGCATCGAATCGGGGCGATCTGGCCAGACCTGAGTCGATGACTATCGCCACCCCTTCGACGGTGAGGCTCGACTCTGCGATGTCAGTGGACAGCACCACTTTCCGGTTCGGTCCTGGCGCAATAGCCCGGTCCTGATCGTCGACCGGCAAGCTCCCGTGCAGTCGGTGGACGTCGGCGTCTATCCCATCGAGGTTGCGGGCCACGCGGTCGATCTGGGCCATGCCAGGGAGGAAGCAGAGGACGTCGCCTTGGTCGGTCCGCAGGGCCTGACGAATGACGGCGGCGGCGTGATCCTCGATCCAAGTCTTGCGAGGGGCGGGCTTCCATCGGACATCGACCGGGAACGTACGAGCATCAGAAGTGATGACCGGGCCACCGATCACCTGGGCGATCCGGTCGGCGTCGACGGTGGCGGACATGGCGAGCAGTCGGAGGTCGGGCCGGAACAGACCGCGAGAGTGGAGTGCCAGGGCCAGTCCTAGGTCGGTCTGCAGGTTGCGTTCGTGGATCTCATCGAAGATCACAGCCGACGTGTCCATCAGCCCGGGGTCGGTCTGCAATCTGCGCGTCAAGACACCCTCCGTGACCACTTCGATCGCCACCCCCGGGCCTGTCTGGCGGTCGGTGCGGGTTACGTAGCCGACGGTCTCGCCGACGTCTTCACCCAATAGCCACGCCATCCGCCGCGCCGCCGCCCGAGTGGCCAGGCGCCGGGGTTCCAACACGACGATCTTGCGGTCCTCCCGCCATGCCTCGTCCACCAGGCGCAACGGAACTACGGTCGTCTTGCCCGACCCTGGAGGAGCAACGAGGACCGCTGCGCCAGGGTCAGTCAATGCAGCGCGCACTGCGAGCACAGAGGCTTCTACAGGAAGACCGGTGTCGGCGAGATTCACGGCCACGAGGGTATGTCACTCGCTCCAGGCATAATCCATCCAGGAGGTTCAACATGGAACAGCGTTTGAGTCTTGTGACTTTGGGAGTGGCGGATCTCAACCGGGCACGGGAGTTCTACGAGTCTCTCGGATGGACCCCGACCGGACCCACCGAAGAGATCGTGTTCTTTCAGACAGGCGGCATGATCTTCGGCTTATGGCCGCGGGAAGAGCTGGCGGCCGACAGCGGCGTCACCGACAACGGCGGATGGGGAGGCGTGACGCTCGCCCACAACGTGGGTTCGACCGAGGAAGTCGATCGGGTCATCGAAGAGGCCCGGTTGGCCGGAGCGAAGATCAGCAGGGAACCGGCAGAGACCTTCTGGGGCGGATACTCCGGAGCTTTCGTCGACCCGGACGGCCACCCGTGGGAGGTCGCCCACAACCCCTACTGGCCATTGAGCGCCGACGGATCAATTCGGTTGGAGGGTTAGGACCCACCCAGGAAGGAAGACATGGCCGAGACAAGCGAAGAAAAGTACGACACCGAATCGCAATGGGATTTCTCGAACCTGAGGGCGCTGTACATCAATTGCACGCTCAAACCATCACCGGAGCAGTCCCACACCGAGGGGCTGATGGACATCTCGATGGAGATCATGCGGCGCAACGGGGTCAGCGTCGAAGTTGTCCGAGCTGTCGACCACGACATCGCTCCCGGCGTATGGCCCGATATGACCGAACACGGTGCCGCGACCGATGCCTGGCCGGCGCTGCACCAGCAAGTGGCGGCCGCCCACATCCTCGTCATCGGTACCCCGATCTGGCTGGGTGAGAAGTCGTCGGTGGCGACCAGAGTGATCGAACGCCTCTATGCGTGTTCTTCGATCCTCAACGACGCTGGTCAGTACGCCTATTACGGCAAGGTCGGCGGTTGTCTCGTGACAGGAAACGAAGACGGAATCAAGCACATCGCCATGAACGTGCTCTATTCCCTCCAACATCTCGGATATGTGATCCCGCCCCAGGCCGACTCCGGCTGGATCGGAGAGGCCGGACCCGGGCCGAGCTATCTGGATGAAGGTTCCGGGGGGCCGGAGAATGACTTCACGAACCGCAACACGACTTTCATGACCTGGAACCTGCTCCACCTTGCCCGCATGCTCAAAGACGCTGGCGGGATACCCGCGCACGGCAACCAGCGGGCTGGATGGGATGCTGGCTGCCGCTACGACTTTTCCAACCCCGAGTACCGCTAAGGCCTACGCGGAGATTCCCTGCTCAGACCCGATCAGACAGGAGCCAACATCTGTCTGGGTTCGTCGTTTTCGTCCGACACCTTCGGCTCGGACGCGCCGAATTTAAGGAACAGGACAACACCAAGGAGAGCCGCGGCGAGCCCGCTCACCTGGTTCCAGGTGAAGACGCCGATTGTCGCGTCGCCTGAGCCGAAGCGGAGAAAGTCGAGCACGAACCGCTGCAGGCCGTACCAGATGATCCAGAACGAAAAGAGCTGCCCGTAATGCAGCCGGAACCGGCCCTGGACCTGCATCAGGACGAAGAAGAGAATGATCGCCCCGATCATGTCGTACATCGCCGCGTGGTGGAAGACGCCACAGAATTGCTGACCGAGAGGCACTGCCGCGCACTCGAGACCATCGTGCATCGGTGCCACGTCATAACCGGGGCGGATCCCGTACCCCCACGGCATGGTCGTGGCGCTTCCCAAATGCTCGACGATCGCCAAATCACCGATACGTCCGACGATGGTGCCTATCGCCAGCCCGTAGGAGGCTGAATCGAACGTCGGAAGACGGTCGAGCCCGATCTTCCGCATCCGCCACCAGCCAACAAGGATCCCACCGGCGAACCCGCCCATGATCGAGAAGTTCCCGCTAACCGGGTTGAGGGCGGTCAAGAATGGAACGCCATCAAGGAGAGCGGCGGGGGCGGTGAAGTAGCGGGCCCCCAGCAGAGAGCCGACCAGGGCCCAGGAAAGCACCGACTGGAAGGCCTCCCCGGAGAACCCGCGCTCGTTCAGGAGCTTCGTCGTGTAGAACGCTCCCGCCACGAACCCAAGAGCGGCGAAGACCCCATGGAGGGACATCGTCAGCGGCCCAACCTCAAAAAGCGGAATCGGCGGATAAGAAATAACAGCGATCACAGCAACAACAGTAGGACTCATCTGTCCCCCCTCGACCGAGCACAGCCGAAGGCTGACCGAGCGGGGCGGGCGGCAAGAATTTGTCCACCCAGGAGCGAAGCGAAGTTGGGGGGACCGCCCGGCGTAGCCGGGCGAGGGGGGCGGTAAGCGAAGCGACCTCGTCGATTAGATCATTCGGCCCGGCCTTCGGCCGGCCTGATCCTTTTCGTTCCTCCTGAACCGCCCGACGGAACCGGGCGAGGGGGGCCGGTGAGCGGAATTGGCCCGTAGATCACGTAATTTCGTGCCAGGCCAATCCACCCCAACGTGTATCCGATGGAACGATCCAGGCGAGTGATCCGTCAGAAGTCTGTGTGATCGCCACAATGCCCCAGACCGTGACCGAACGACGTCTCATTGCTCAGGCGGCGGGAGGCGACGCGGATGCCTTCCTCCAACTCATCCGGCCGCACGACCGAGCCCTTCGCGCGCTCGCCTATCGCATATTGGCTGACCGCCACCTGATGGACGACGCCCTCCAGGACGCCTACCTCGCCGCGTTCCGCTCCCTGCCCCGCTTTCGGGGCGATTCATCCTTCCGGACTTGGATCTTTCGGATCGCACACAACGCCTGCATAGACATCATCCGCAGACGGAGAGAACTCGACGAGGTGGACGAAATTCCGGGCGATCGGTTCGACGACCTCGCCGATTTGCGACTCGACCTCGTCGATGCGCTCGACGCAATCCCGGTCACCCACAGGGCGGTGCTGCTGCTCGTCGACCTACACGGCTTTGACTACTCGGCGGCCGCGGAGATCCTCGGCGTTCCCGTCGGGACTGTCCGATCCCGCCTCTCCCGAGCGCGCCGATCAATGCAGCAACTGTTGGAAGGAGGTAGTGGGTCGTGAAGCGTGACTTGCGTGACCTGCCCGTGCCCGAACATCGGGAAAGCTTCTGGGACGACGTAGCCGCCGAGCTTGGGACCGAAGTTCGAGAACTTCCCTTGGCCGACGAGCCACATCGAAGAGTTGGCTGGGTCCTGGCACCGGTGGCCGCGGTGGTCGCGGTCATCGCTCTCATCGGTGTGAGTGTTCTGCTGGGCGGAGAAAAGGAAGGCTTGTTCGACAGCGTTAGCCAGCCCCTGTCTGGCGATGTCGCGACGACCGCTGCAACAGAAACGACGGTTGCTACGACCAACCCGCAGGGGCCCGACGCCCCTTGGACGGTGCTGCCAGTCCCCCTCGACTCAGTTCCGCCCGAACTCGCCGATGAGTGGTCGATCGCCGAAAACCGGATGTGGTGTTCGGCGCTCACGATCGACAACCCTCGGCTCGTGGAGGCGTACAAGGCGCGCACGGCCAACTTCGAGGGAGGGTGGGGCCTGGTCTACGACGCGCCGGATCTTCGGTCTGCATTCGGTGTTGCCGGAACAAGTCTCGTGTCTCAGATTGAGTTGGTAAGACGTTGGCCAAACGTCGAGTACTACGCCGAGGGCTCCGTCTTGGGTTACGGGGGCGAAGGGCTGGACGAGTCCAACCCTCGGCGGTTGGGAGAACTCGTCGTCTTCGGACAGGGTTGCATTTACCAGGTGTGGTCGGAGTTGGGCAACGAGCATCTCATGGAGGTCGTCAACTCTCTGCGATTCGTCGAAGGACTCCAGGCCGAGCCGGTCGAATTGGTCACGGAAGTCGAAGTGCGGGTCGGGGGAGTTGCGCCGTGGGTCGCCTCGCCACCGACCGATGATGTGCCGTTCCTGCCCATAGGACGTCCGGAGGCAGGGATCGAAGGCCCGCTGCTACTACCGACAACTATCGAGTTCGACTCCGCCACCATTCGATCCGCCACCGTCGGCGCATGGGGCGTGGCCTGGGATGTCCCCGGCCAGCCTGGTCATGACACTTTGAACGTCCCGTGTGAAGTCTGCGGGCGGGGTGTGGTCGGATTCGCAGAGTTCGGCCCCAATGAGGCGCGAACCGGACCGGTTGGACTACCGCTGCGGATCGGTTACAACGATGGGTCGTACGCGGAGATCGGGTATTACGTGGGCGACGATCTGCTCCCTGCCGACCGATATCAGTTCGCAGATCGACAGACCGGGATCCTCGTTCCCGCCGGGTACCGGGCCAGGGTTGTTGTGTCAGACGGCCGCGAGTACCAGATGTGGTCCCACCTGGGACTCGATCACCTCCTCGAAATGATCGAGGGCCTGCGCGAGGTCAGGTAGCGGTAAGCGGAAGCGCCCCCACCCAGGCAGTCAGATCAGGGCATCCACCAAGAGGGCGCCGAACAACACGCTGAGATAGACCGTTGAGTAAGTGAATAGTTTCATCGCCCTGGCTGGTTGGAACATGACTCGAATCGACTCGATCATGAACACGGCCCCGCAGACAACAGCAGTGATCAGGTAGAGCCAGCCGAGGTTCGCCAGGGGAACGAGGGCCAGGGAGAACAGGACGGTGACTCCGCCGTAGAGGGCCATCTGGCGGGTGGTGGACTCGATGGAGGTGACCACGGGGAGCATGGGCACGCCGGCGGCGGCGTAGTCGTCTCGATATCTCACGGCCAGCGCCCAGAAGTGTGGTGGCGTCCAGGCGAACACGACGGCAAACATCGCCCAGGCAGGCGTGGAGAGATCGCCCGTCACCGCTGCCCATCCGACCAGCACGGGGGCCGCCCCCGCGGCTCCGCCGATCACGATGTTCTGGGATGTGGTCCGCTTGAGACGCAGCGTGTAGACGTAGACATAGAACAACAGCGCACCCGTGGACAACGCCGCAGCCAAGAAGTTGGAAGTAACCCACAGCACGACGAAACCTGCGACTCCCAGGACCCAGCCGAAGTTGCGGGCGTGTACCGGTTCGATCCGGTGGTTCGGGAGGGGGCGCTTTGAGGTTCGCTTCATAACTTCGTCGATATCGCGGTCGTAGTAGTTGTTTAGGGCGTTGGCTCCGCCAGCCGACAGCGTGCCACCGAAGAGCGTGGCGACCACCAGCCAGGTACCGGGCCACCCACGTGCGGCGAGCACCATCGCCGGAACAGTTGTGATGAGCAGCAATTCGATGATGCGCGGCTTCGTCAGAGCGACGTATGGCCCGATCAGATGGCGCAAACCCTTGGCTGGCGCGGGGGTAGTGACAGCTGCTCCCATTGCCCGGTCAGCCTACCGGGCGAGGTGAGCCCACTTTGCAGAGCGGATAGTCTCGCCCGATGCCCGAGCTCACCGCCAACGGAATCAAGATCTACTACGAGCGGTTCGGATCAGAAGACGACCCAGCCGTGCTCTTCATATCCGGGTTGGGAAGCCAGATCACTTATTGGCGTCCAGGCTTTATCGACCCGATCGTCGATGCCGGGTTCCAGGTGGTGCTCTTTGAGAACCGTGACTCCGGATACTCCCAACACTTCGACAACGCCCGGGTCAGCGTGATGCGAGTAGTCGAGACCCTGGAGGCAGGTGGCACCCCGGAGATCCCGTACTCGCTGGCAGATATGGCGGACGACTCCGTCGGTGTGCTCGACGCTCTCGGAATAGACAAGGCCCACATCCTCGGCGTGTCGATGGGGGGCTACATAGCCCAGGTCACTGCGATACGTCACCCTGAACGCGTCAAGACGTTGGCCTCGATCATGTCGACTACCGGCAACCGCGAGGTCGGGCAAGCGACACCGGAGATGACCGAGGCGCTGTACACCGCTCCCCCCACCGAGCGCTCGGCGGCCATCCAGTCAACTGTCGACTACGCCACCTTGGCCTGGGGCGACTACTTCGACGAAGCCCGAGCTCGTGAAACCGCCGCCCGCAACCTGGACCGCGTGGTCTACCCGCAGGGAACTGGACGCCAGCTAGCCGCGATCCTCGCTTACGGCGACCGCACCGGCGAGCTTGCGAAGATCACGGCAGCGTCCCTCGTGATCCATGGGGAAAAGGATCCCCTGATCGACGTTTCCGGGGGGATCGCTAGCGCCGAGGCAATCCCCAATGCCGAACTGTGGATCGTGCCCGGAATGGGCCACGATCTCCCACCAGCCTTGTACGACGATCTCACGCACCGCCTCGTCGACCATTTCAGGTCGGCATGAAACGAACGACCGCTGCCCTGGTTCTCGTCCTCGCCGCTTGCGGCGGAGGAACCGACGGGGTGGCGATCGTCGCCAACACCCAACAGACCCTCACCCCCGGGCCGAACCGGTTGCTGATGGCGATCGTCTCGTCGGAGGATGGCGCCTTCCTCTCCGAACCCGACGTTCCGACGACCGCCCGCTTCTCGCTCGACGGTGTCGAGGTAGCCACCGTCGCCACCGAATGGGTGTGGGCGATCCCCAACGTGCGCGGGTTTCTGGTGGCCAACGTCGACCTGGATGTCGCAGGACGCTGGGAAGTGGTCCTTCAGCCCGAAGGCGGTAAGCCCACTCCCCCGACTCCGTTCGCCGTTCAGACCGTCTCTCCGGTGCCGGCTGTCGGTGATCCCGCCGTGGTGGTCGCCACCCGCACCCATCCCGAGTTCGCGCTGGGAGAGATCTCGTCTGACAACAACCCGGATCCGACGCTGCACGAACTGTCCATCGCGGACGCCATCACCAACGGGCGACCGACCGTGATCGCTTTCGCCACCCCAGCCTTCTGCATGACCGCCACCTGCGGACCGACGCTCGATATCGTCAAAGCTGTGAAGGCCGACTACCCGGCAGTCGATTTCATCCACGTCGAAATCTTCGAAGACCTGACGGCCGCCGCCGGGGGAGACCTCCGAACGGTGGCCGCTGTGGAAGCGTGGGGTCTGCCCTCCGAGCCGTGGGTCTTCGTGGTCGACGACGGCGGGATCGTGACCGCTCGGTTCGAAGGCGCGATAGGGATAGATGAGTTGCGACGAGCCCTGGAAGACCTCGGTTGAAGCGGCAAAATGGGCCTTTGCCGCTTGGCTTGGCCGCGACCTATTCCGGCACTTACACTCGCCCCATGGTTCAGCACCCTCGGTGGCGCCGCTCGTCCAGGTCAGCGTCCCGTTTTCGCTTTATTGGTGTCGCCCTGTTGGGCCTGGTGCTGTCCTCGTGTTCCTTCATAGAGATCGACTCGCCGCTGACCACATTCGAACCCGCCGGCCCGATCGCCGACCACATCGACGGACTCTTCTGGCCGGTGTTCTGGATCGCCACTGCTGTATTTGTGGTCGTCCAGGGGGCGCTCGTCTTCGCTGTCATCGCTTTCCGTGACCGACCGAACCGCAAAGAGCCAAAACAGACCCACGGCAATGCGAAGCTGGAAGTCGCCTGGACCGTCATCCCCGCCTTGATTCTCGCCGGGATCGCCATTCCAACCGTGCAGGGAGTCTTCGAGCTGACCGGATGCGACAGCGACTCCATGGTCATCGAGGTCATCGGCCACCAGTGGTGGTTTGAGTTCCAATACCCGGATCACGGGATCGAAACGGCCAACGTGTTGGTCATGCCCGCAGGCGAGGAGATCTGTGCGGTGATGACTTCACAAGACGTGATTCACAACTTTTGGATTCCCGCCCTCAACGGGAAGCGCTACCTAGTTCCAGGCCAGGAGACACTTCTGCGCCTGCACGCCTATGAGCCGGGAGTGTTCTGGGGTCACTGCGCGGAGTTCTGCGGGCTCTCGCATTCGCTCATGCGCACCCAAGCGGAGGTTCTCAGCCGGGCAGACTTTGATGCCTGGGTGATCGCCCAGCAGGGAGAAGCGCGGATTCCTGCCGAAGGGACCCAGGCCTGGGACGGGCTGCAGGTGTTCATGAACAAGGGCTGCACCCAATGCCACACGGTCGACTTCGAAGACAACGACCAAGGCATCGCCGACAACATCCTTCCTCCCGGTTTCAACGGACCCAACCTCACCCACTTCGCCAGTCGGGACGTGTTCGCCGGGGCATACCTTCCCTATGAGGGCCTCCCCTACCGCCAGGCTCTAACCGAGTGGCTGGCCAACCCGCCGAAGGTGAAGCCCGGTTCGTTCATGCCAGACCTCGGATTGACACAGCAAGAGATAGATGACCTGATCGCCTGGATGGAGACACTTTCGTGACCGCCACGACCCAACGCCCGTCGTCGACGATCTTCCGCCGTCCCGAGTCCACCACGGGCTTCTGGTCATGGATCACGACTGTCGATCACAAGAAAATCGGCATCATGTATGGCTACGCCGCCTTCACGTTCTTCATCATCGGAGGAATCGAAGCCCTGCTGCTCCGTCTCCAGCTGGCCGGCCCTAACGGCGACTTCCTAACCGCCGCGGAGTACAACGCCCTGTTCTCCACTCACGGTCTCACGATGATCTTCCTGTTCGTGATGCCGGTTTCCGCCGCCTTCATGAACTACCTGCTGCCACTCATGATCGGCGCCAGGGACGTGGCCTTCCCGCGGATGAACGCCCTGTCGTGGTGGATTTTCCTGGCGGGGGCGATATTCCTCTATTCGGTGATCTTCTTCGGCCAAGTGACCCCGCCACTCGGCGTGGAAGGAGTCCCCGGGAACATCGACCCGACCGACCAGACGCTCTTGGGCGGTCTGCCAGACGGCGGATGGTTCCTTTATCAACCGAACGCCGGTCCCGACTTCTCGCCGGGCGCGGCCGTCGACTTCGCCCTGCTCGGATTGCAGATCCTGGGTATCGCGTCGCTGATTTCGTCGGTGAATTTTCTCGTCACGGTGTTCAACATGCGGGCCAAGGGCATGCGGCTGCTCCGGATGCCGGTGTTCATCTGGATGACGATGGTGGTCGCCTTCCTGCTGCTGTTCTCGCTGCCGATCATTGCCGTCGCCTTGTTCATGGGGACCTTTGACCGGTCTTTCGGAACCTTGTTCTTCCAGGCGGCGGGCGGAGGCGATCCAATTCTTTGGCAGCACCTGTTCTGGCTGTTTGGCCACCCCGAGGTCTACATCCTCATCCTCCCCGCGATGGGCATCGTCTCAGAAGTTCTGCCCGTCTTCTCCCGCAAGCCGCTGTTCGGATACGCAGCCATCGTCTTCGCCGGCGGCGCCATCGCCTTCCTGGGTTTCGGCGTGTGGGCCCACCACATGTTCTCCTCGGCACTCACCCCGGTCGCCCAGGCGGCGTTCGGTCTATCGACAATGACCATCGCTATCCCGACGGGCATCAAAATCTTCAACTGGCTGGGGACGATGTGGGGCGGGCGAATACGTTTGACCACCCCGATGTTGTTCGCCATTGGCTTTGTGGCGATGTTCGTGATCGGCGGACTGTCCGGCGTGACCCACTCCGTGGTCCCGTCTGACTGGCAGCAGACCGACACGTACTACATCGTCGCTCACTTCCACTACGTGCTCTTCGGCGGAGCGATCTTTGGGATCTTCGCCGGCCTGTACTACTGGTTCCCCAAGCTGACCGGCCGGATGATGAACGAAGCGCTCGGAAAGACGCACTTCTGGATCCAGTTCATAGGTTTCAACCTGACTTTCGCCCCCATGCACTGGCTTGGGCTGCAAGGCATGGTCCGACGCACCTGGCGCTATGCCCCCGAGACGAACTTCGGGCCTTGGAACCTGGCAGTGACCATCGGAGCGTTCACCATCGCCCTCTCGATCCTCGTATTCATGTTCAACTGGACCTGGTCGAAGCGGAAAGGTCCGGCCTCCGGACTGGATCCTTGGGACGCCCGGACAATCGAGTGGAGCATCCCCAACCCGACCCCGGAGTACAACTTCGCCGAGAATCCTGTCGTCACCAGCCTCGACCACTTCTGGCACATGAAGTACGGCGAGGATGAAGAAGGCAGAGCGGTTCGCAAGGACGACGCTGACGAGTTGGTAGACCGGATGGACCACGACGGGCGGAACCCAAAGTCGCCTATCCACCTGCCCAACCCGTCCTACTACCCGATCATCATGGCCTCCGGTCTGCCGTTGATCGCATACGGGATCATCTTCCACGAGGGCCTCGCCGGGAAGCTGCTCATCGCTATAGGAGTAATCGTCGCCCTCGGCGCCCTGCTCGGATGGGGCATGGAGCCGCTGGAAGAGCCGCATGACGAACATCCCGAGTCGGAAATGGCCGAGGCGTACTGATGGCTGACACGATGCAAGCCAACGCGGACCACGCCGAAGATCACGGGGGTCACGGAGAGCACGAGTCGTTCGGAATCGATAACCGAAAGCTGGGGATGTGGCTGTTCCTCAGCTCCGAGTTCCTGTTCTTCGGCGCGCTCATCACAAACTATCTCGTCTACGGCAACGACACCTTCGGCGCGACCGTCGTGCCTCGGGAGATCTACGACATCCCGTTCACCTCGGTATCTTCGTTCGTGCTTCTCATGAGCTCGCTGACGATGGTGCTCGCCCATCACTCACTGGCGCAGGGGGACCAGAACGGGACACGAACGTGGCTGTTGGCCACCGCCATGCTCGGATCACTCTTCCTAGGCGGACAGGTCTTCGAGTTCTATGAGTTCATCCAGGTCTACGGCATGACGCTCACGACCAACCCTGCGTCGTCTGCCTTCTTCATGTTGACTGGCTTCCACGGCGCCCACGTAGCGATCGGCGTGGTCATGCTGTTGTCGCTCTTCGGGATGTCCAAGCGCCAGGGCGGGCTGTCGGAGAAGCACGGCATGAACCTGGAATTGGTTGGGCTGTACTGGCACTTCGTCGACATCATTTGGATCGTCATCTTCACCATCGTCTACCTGCTCGGAGCAGTCTGATGTCTGAAGGCACCCACGACGTCGCTCATCCGACCACCGGTCAGTACGTCAAGATCGCCATCCTCTTGGGGATCGTCACCGCCGTCGAGGTTGCGCTGTTCTATATCGACGAAGCCGTCGACATGCAGGGATGGGACGGACCCCTTCTGATCATCCTGTCGTTCTTCAAGTTCGTCGTGGTCATCGGCTGGTTCATGCACCTGCGTTTCGAAAAGCCGGTGCTGACCCGCTTTTTCGCAGGAGGGTTCATCCTGGCCCTCGCCCTCTACGGCATCGTGATCGGTTCTTTCCTTCTGGGGCTGATTACCCGCTAGGGCGACATGCCTCTCCCCGACTTCCACCTCCACTTGGACGTTCTGGCGCTGATCGCCATCCTGGCCATCGGCTGGTGGTGGGCCGAACGGCGGCTACGTCCGCTGGTAGCACCCAAGGCAGCACCGGCCACCCGGGTCCAATGGCGAGCCTGGTACGCCGGGGTGGGTGTGCTGCTCGTTGCTGCCGGCTGGCCGATACACGACCTCGCCGAGCAGACGCTGTTCACGTTCCACATGCTCGAGCACATGCTCATCGGCTACGTCGTGCCTCCGCTGCTGTTGGTAGGCATGCCGCGCTGGATGGCAGATCGCACTCTGGGACACCCCAGGGTCGCGCCGATCCTGCGCAAGGTCGCAACCCCGGTTGTGGGTCTCATCACTTTCAATGCTGCGATCGTCGCCATCCACTGGCCCACCGCGGTGGCGTGGCAGAACCAGACCGAGGGGGGACACTTTCTGGTCCATCTCGGATTCTTCGCCACCGCAATGCTGCTGTGGCTCCCGGGATTCAGCCCGACACCGGAAATCCCCCGGCTGTCTGCACCAGCTCGAATCGGCTACATCTTTTTGAACACGATCGTTCCGATCGTTCCTGCGTCGTTATTGACTTTCAGCGACTATCAGCTTTACCCGGTGTACGGCGACGCCCCGCTCACATGGGGTATTACTCCAGTGGAGGACCAGACGATCGCCGGAATCCTCATGAAGATTGGCGGCGCGTTTTACCTGCTGGGGATCATCGCCCGGATCTGGTTCAAGTGGATCGCAGAGGAACGCCGCCTCGACGTCCTGGAACGCGAACTCGTCAAATAGCGGCCCAGCCACTGGGCTAGTGGCGGGTGGAGTTACGACACGGCTCTTAGGCGGACGTCTTTGCCGAGTACTTTCGCTGGGCGGCCTGCTTCGACACGCCAAGCATCGCTCCGATTTCTGACCAGCTGCGATGAGCTTCGCGGGCTGAACGGACGGCTTGCGTGAGTTCCCCGTCGACCTCGTTCCGCTGATCAACCAGTTCGGCGATCATCCGCAAGACGTCGGTGTCGACGGCCACCAAGTCCTCAATGAGAACTCGGTCAGCCCAGTCTTCCAGGACGGTCGCTCGTTCGGCTCGTGTTTCGTTCACTTCCAACCTCTCAGGAACTTATCTCGGGCCTTCATGGCGTGGATGATCGCCGTTCCATCCGCATCCGTGACGACACCGATCTCCAAAGGTTCGCCGGTGGACGACGGACCAATGAACATCACCACCGCCGGGTCGCCGGTCTCGAATGCTCGCCAATGATGTCGCAACGCATGCACCATGTCTTCGTCCGGGACACCGTGTTTGCGCGCACTCGCCTCGATGTCCACATTCCAACGATACGCCAAGAAGTGGGCAATCGTCAACACTTGTTGACGATTGCAGAGGTGACGCCCTGCGGGTTCCGTCGCGCCCCGGATCACTTCTCTACCGCAGAACGCGTCATTCTTGCGACGTTGATGCGCTAAAAAGCGGTCATGACAATCGCGCTAGTGCGACGGCCGGGGCCGTTGCTTACTCAAGGGTTGGTGACTCATATCGAACGAAGCGCGGTCGACTACCCGCTGGCTGTGGAGCAGTGGCTCGGTTATGTCGAGGTGCTCAGAACCACCGGGTGGCGGGTCGAGGAGGTCGAGACCTCCGACGACTGGCCTGATGCGGTCTTCATCGAAGATGCCGTTGTCGTCTTTGGTGACTTGGCGGTCATCACCCGGCCAGGAGCCGAGCAACGCAGACCCGAGACCGACGGTGCAGAGCGGGCGATCGCCGGCCACGTCAGTCGCGTCGCCCACATCGCCGCGCCAGCCACACTTGATGGAGGCGACGTGCTCAAAGTCGGTTCCACCGTCTACGTGGGTTTGTCAGATCGCACCAACCAGGCTGGGATCGATCAACTCGCCGCCCTTCTCCCTGACCGCAACGTGGTGGCCGTTCCGGTGACCAAGGTCCTCCATTTGAAGTCGGCGGTTACCGCCCTGCCGGACGGCACCGTTATCGGACACGAGCCGCTCGTCGACAATCCAACGATGTTCGAGAACTTTCTCGGCGTTCCCGAGGAGTCTGGTTCGGCTGTCGTAGACCTTGGCGACGGGCGAGTACTGATGGCCGACGACTGTCCAGGGTCGGTGGCACTGATCGAAGCCCGCGGGTACGACGTGGCAACCGTCGACGTCTCTGAGTTCCAGAAACTGGAAGGGTGCGTCACCTGTCTGTCGGTCCGAATCCGGTCCTGACACGCGTTCTCTACCGCAGAACGCGTCATTTTCGCGACGTTGATGCGCCAAAAAACGGGGATGGCTGTGGCTGGCTAGGTGGAGGCGGTGGTGAGGTCGAGGAGGCGCGAGAACCTCTTGCGCGCGATGACCAGCGCAAGCAGCGTCACTACGAACGGCAGAGCGTCGGTGATCTGAACAGGTAGGCCGTTGCCCTGGAACCGGAAACCGAGTGCTTCAGCGAAGGCAAACAGCAGACTCGCTCCCAGTACACCGACCGGGTGAGCCCGACCCAACATGACGGCCACAACCGCAACCCAGCCACGGCCACTGGACATATTCTCGGCGAACTGGACGACATTGCCCAGCGCCAGTTGAGCGCCGGCGAGACCCGAGAGAACCCCGGAGGCGATCACTGCCATGTACTTGTACTGGGTGGCGGAGACACCGAGTGTCTCGGCCGCCGCCGGACGTTCGCCCACCCCGCGCAGCCGCAAGCCAATCGGAGTCCGAAAGAGGAAGAACCACAGTCCCGGCACGAGGAGAAAAGCGAGGTAGGCGGTGGCGGTGTTCGAGAACAACACCGGTCCCACGACCGGAATGTCGGAGAGGAACGGGATGGGAATGCGATCAAGACCGTCGATGCGGGGATGTTGAAACACCCCGCGGACGCCAAAGATCTGAGGCAGGAGAAACCCGGTGATCCCGAACGCGAAAAGGTTGATGGCAATGCCGAGAACGATCGGATCGCCTCTTCGCGTAACCGCGCCGTAGGCAAGGATCAGCGACACCGCCACACCCGCGCCGATCGCGAAAACGATTCCCATAGAGGAACTCTGCGCAAAGTAGGACCCGGCGACGGCGGCAAATGCCCCAGCCACCATCATTCCCTCGAGCGAGATCTGGAACACGCCCGCCCTCTCACAGATCATCCCACCCAGTGCGGCGAGAAGGATCGGGATCATGGCGCGGACCGCCGAGTCGAGCAGGGCGGAGTCGAAAAGCTGTTCAAACATCAGATCTCACCCACCCGAGCCGGTTCGGCCGTCACCTCTTCCACCGCAACATCCTTGCGTTTGGCGCGCCTGCGAAGGCTGAGGCGACTGGCAACCGCAATGATGACGAGAGCCTGGAGCACCTGGGCGAGCCTCCAGGAAATGTCAGCATTCCTCTGCATGGCGAGGCCACCGATCTGCAGCCCCGAGAACAAGAGGCCGGCCAAGAGGATGAAGACGGGCCGATTCGCCGCCAGAAGCGAAACGAGAAGACCAGTCCAGGCCAAGCCACTGAGGACGAGTTCACCTTCGATGAACCGCAACGCGTCACCGATTATGAGATGGGTGCCGATCACACCGCCGATCGCTCCGGCGACCGCCATCACGCCGAGCGTCTGGCGCTCAACCGCCACGCCGCCGTAGCGGGCGAAACGACCGCTGTAACCGGCCATCCGAGTCTCGTATCCGACGACACTTCGCGAATACACGACACCCAGGGCCACGACAAGGACCACGACGAGAACAAGCGACAGGCTCACACCCCCGAAAACGGGCATCTTCGGCATCCTGGCCGTCTCGGGAACCTGCCTCGTCGTGGCCAGAGTCACCGAAACGTCTGCCAGCGGGAACCGCACCATGTATCCGGTGATCGCCCTACCCACGTAGTTCAGGAGCAGGCTCGTGATCAGAATCGGAAGGGCGAGCTTGGTCTGTCCGAAGGCGGGCAAGAGCGCCCAAGCCGCACCCGCCGCCGCTCCAGCCAAGAGCGCAAGCGGAATGACAAACGCGCCGGGACCCGGGGTGTATATCGCCACCACCGTCCCGGCCAAACCGCCCACAACCATCTGACCCTCGCCACCCAGGTTGATGACTCCGGCACGGAAGGCGACCGAGACCGCCAGTGCCATTCCGATGATGGGGATCGACCGGGCGAGAGTGTTGCGCAACCCTGACCCGCTGACCGCCCCAACGAACATCTCCCGATACGCGACGAACGGGTCCTGGCCGGTGAGAGCGACGATGGCGGCCCCCACCCCGAACGCGAGCACAATCGAGAAAGTCACAGGGCTGACGGCCACCCTGCGCGCCCAACCGCCGAGGCGCCGGCGGTCGACCAACTCACGCACGGGCGGCGTCCAAGTGCGATCCTGTCATGTAACGGCCGATCTGTGGTTCGTCGACCGCAGCAGGGTCGAGTTCGGCGACAATCCGGCCCTCGAACATGACCAGTATTCGTGTGCTGAGCGCCAGGATCTCGGAGAGTTCGGCAGAAACCATCAAAACGGCCCCTCCCGCGTCCCGGTAGTCGAGCAGTTGGCGATGGATGAACTGGATCGCCCCGATGTCGACCCCGCGGGTTGGCTGTTCCGCGATCAACAGCGGGGCGTCGTAGGCGAGTTCCCTCGCGACAACGAGCTTCTGGAGGTTTCCTCCGGAGAGCGTCGACACCCGGGTAGACACCGAGGGGGTCTTTATCCCGAAACGTTCGATAAGGCTCTCGGCTCGGCGCTGGATTTCGTCCAGAGCAAACCAACCTCGGCGCTCGATGCCTTCCTCGCGATGATGACCGAGCAGAAGGTTCTCTGACACTGTCCCATGGTGGGTCGTCCCCACGCCATGACGGTCCTCGGGGATGTACGCCAGCCCCCGGCGCCGCCGCGAAGCCACATCTGCCTCTGTGATGTCGACACCGTCGAGATGGATAGAGCCACTCTCAACCGGCCGCAAACCCGTCACAGCCTCGATCATCTCCGATTGACCGTTGCCCGCCACACCGGCCACTCCGACTATCTCGCCGGAACGCACGACAAAGGTCACATCCTCGACCACCACCCGATCGTGTTCACCGATCGCGGCCAACTCCTCAACGGATAGAACGACAGCTCCAGCGGAATGAGGCAACGCTCTCTTTGTCAGGTCGAGGTCCCGACCGACCATGTGACGCGTGATCTCCGCAGGTGTCGTCTGGTCGGTAACGAGCTCGGCGACAGACCGGCCGTTACGCAAGACGGTGACTCGGTCCGAGACAGCCATCACCTCACCCAGCTTGTGGGTGATGAATAGGATCGTGCGGCCCGAATCCTTGAGTCGGTGGATGATGTCGAAGAGCATGTCCCGCTCTTGAGGGGTGAGGACCGCGGTCGGTTCGTCGAGGATCAAGATCTGGGCGTCGCGGTAGAGCGCTTTGAGGATCTCGACCCGCTGTAGCACTCCGACAGGGAGGCTCTCGACTGTGGCTATGGGGTCCACAGCCAGTCCATACCTCTCGGCCAACTCCCGCACTCGGGCCACACTGGCCGCCCTGTCGATCATCCCTCTCCGGGTCGGCTCGGAGCGGAACACCACATTCTCTGCGACTGTGAGGGTGGGGAAGAGCTTGAACGCCTGGTGGACCATGCCTAGCCCGGCATTGATCGCATCGAGCGCAGACGAGAAGTTAACGGGTTCGCCCCGGATGAGGATCGCGCCCTCATCCGGGGGAAACAACCCGTAAAGGATCGACATCAGTGTGGTCTTGCCTGCCCCGTTCTCGCCAACGACGGCGTGGACCTCCCCGGCGCGCACCGTGAGGTCTACGGCGTCGTTGGCGACGACGCCGGGGAACCGCTTGGTGACGCCGCGGAGTTCCAGCTCGATTGTCATCCGGTGTGTTCAGCCGAACAGTGGGTCAGGAACAACGATGGACCCATCGATAATTCCCTGGGCTGCTGCCTTAACCGCCTCCACCACGTCAGGATGCTCGGCGATCACACACTGGCTGCCAGCCAGATCGTCGGACAGTGCCATGACCCCGGTTCCACCCTCGGCCAAGCCGAAGGAGACCACAGATCCGGCCGTTCCCGCCAGGATCTGGTCGATGAGCTGTTCGACGAGCACATCCACCAGCTTCATGTTGCTATCGACAATGCTGCCGGGTGCATCCGGGCACTGATTCACGTCTACGCCGTAGCTGAAGAATCCCTGTTGGACAGCGGCCTCGAAGATCCCGCCGTTCGATCCGGCTCCGACCGCGAATATGTGATCCGAACCCTGAGCCGCGACAGCCAGAGCCTGTTCCTTTGCCCGCGCCGGATCGGAGAACGGATTGTCACCACCGATCCACACTTGGGTGTCGGTGATCGAAGGATCCACCGACTGGGCACCGAGAGCAAAGCTATCCGTGTAACGATGCAGGAACGGGATGTCGAGAGCGCCTACCGAACCAACCTGCTTCGACTCGCTCAGATGCCCGGCCATGATCCCCAGCAGATACGCACCTTCCTGCTCCCTGAACACTCCACAGTGCAAGTTGGGGGCGGGCGCCTCCGGGCAAGTGTCGATCAGGATGAACTCCTGGTCGGGGTTGGCTTTCGAGAACTCGTCGGCCAGCTCGACCAGAGTGAAGGTTGTGAGGACAATCACGTCGGGGGCGGCGTCGACGGCTGCTTCGATGTTCGCCCGTCGGCTGGAGTCATCGGTCGACTCGAAAGTCCTCCAGGTACCACCGAGCTTCTCCGCAGCACGCTGAGTGCCGACCTGGCCAAGTTCGAGAAACTTGTTCACACCGATCGGGTTAGGCGTGACGTAAATAAAGGTAGGCCCATCGGGCTCGTCGACTACGTCATCCGAACCTCCGCAGGCCGCCAGGACCATCGCCAGCGCCAGCAGTGGCACGCTCCATCGAAGATTTCGTTTCATCAGCTCTTCCTCTCTTTCCTATACATTCCTGCCAGCGAACCGAGTGGCACCGTCTCGGGGGTATCTCCCTTGTCAAGCCTGATAACGCGCCGGTCGGTCACGATGGCCGTGATCAAGTCGGCGGGTGTCACATCGAAAGCCGGGTTCACAGCAGATGTGCCCGAAGGCGCGATTGCGACTCCGGCGATCGAGACGACCTCAGACGCACCCCGATCTTCGATTTCGATGTCACTCCCGTGGCTGGTCGCCATGTCGACCGTGGTCTCAGGAGCTACGACTATGAACGGCACTCCGGCGCGGGCCGCGCCCAGAGCTAAGGCGTAGGTGCCGATCTTGTTTGCGGTGTCGCCGTTTGCAGCAATGCGGTCCGCTCCCGTGAGAACGACTTGGGCCGCTCCCCGGGCGAGGAGGAAGGGCCCTGCCGAATCGACCACCAAGCGGTGCGGTGCGCCCATCCTGGCGAGCTCCCAGGTCGTAAGGCGAGCCCCCTGAAGCAACGGGCGCGTCTCCAGGGCAAGTGCCTCCCGCAGCTCGCCGCGCTCATGAAGTGTCTGGATTACGGCCAGGGCTGTGCCGCGCTCGACGGTGGCGAGCCCACCTGTGTTACAGATCGTCATCACCGTGGTCGGGATCTCGTCCGACATCTCTTCCACGAGATCGGCACCCAATTCGCCCATCGCGATGGACGCCGCCAGCTCCTCGTCTCGTATCGCGCATGCCTCCGCGAGGACTCGGTCAAATCCTTCAGGGGCGACTGCGGCGCAACGGTCAACCATCCGAGCCAAGTTGACGGCAGTCGGTCGAGCGTCGCGCAAGGAAGCCACTGCCGTTTCGAACTCGTCACCGGTATCGCCATACTGACGAAAGGCGAGAGCGACACCGAAAGCGCCCGCCACCCCGATCGCGGGAGCACCCCGCACCGACAGCCTGCGGATCGCGGCGACCATTGAAGGTACGTCCTCGATGCGAAGCGTCTCGAAGGTTCCCGGCAACCGAGTCTGATCGACCAGCACAACGGCATCATCGATCCAGTCGAGCGATCGGTCGCCGAGTCGATCCATTTCCAGGCCTTCCGGGTTGTCAGACAAGCTCGGATCCGAGGCTAGGTGAGGGAGCGGTATGTCGTCAACAGAATCCATACGCAACCGGTCAGCGGTGCCGCACCAATCCAAACGGAAACCGACCTTCAATGAAGTAGGTACTGGCCAAGGCGACCGGGACCCCGCGAGAGTCCGAGTGGACCTGGTCCAGGAGAAGATAAGAGGCGTTGGCTGGCCGGTCGCCCCATCCGATGTGCTCTCCGTGCGTGGCATGGATCTCGGTGAGCGCCACGACGGCTCGCACCCCGTGGCGTTCGAGCAGGGCAAACAACGAGCCCGAGACCTCGCTTGGGTCGAACTCGGCAGGAAAGACTGCCCGGGGAATGACATCGTAAGAGAATGCCACTGTCTCGCTATCTGCTGTGAGGGACCTCTCCGTCGCTAGTACTTCCGCGCCGGGGCCTACTGCCAGCTTGGAAATCTCGACCTCGGTTGCAGCACGCAGCGCGATCGACCGGTAGACCATTCCCGGCAAGCGGCCCTGTCGGGCGATCGTGTCCGTCATCGACTCGAGACGTCGCAGGTCCGCCTGTCGCGATCCTCCCTGGGCGGTAACGAGGGTGCCGAGTCCATGCCTCGTCACTGTGAGCCCTCGGCTCTCGAGATCCTGCAGGGCCGTTCTGACGGTCGCCCTCGAAACCTGATAGAAAGCGGACAGGTCGTGTTCGCCCGGCATCTTCTCACCAGGCGTCCACTCCCCGGATTCAATTCGAAGCCGAAGGTCGGCGGCGATCCTGGCCGACAACGTGGGGCCAGATCCCAGTGACTCGACAGTCATGTGTCCTCGATTGACAGCCCAATCATGCTACCAGTAGCTTGTCTGACAACCCGGAGGTTCGCAAGTGGATCGCTTCGTCGCCGATGTCCTTCTCACGATGGCCGACGAGGATGCCGAGCCAATCTTTCAAGGAGCCGTCGACGTCGATGAGGGCACCGTCGTATGGTCCGGACCACTGAGCGACGCGCCGGACACCCGAGCAACCGTCCACCATATCGACGGGTTGCTGATGCCCGGCATGGTCAACATCCACTGCCACACACCGATGGTTCTGTTACGAGGCGCGGGCGAAGGCCTACCTGTTGATCGCTGGTTGCACGAAGTCATGTGGCCTCGCGAAGCAAAACTCACCCCTGACGATGTACGAGCTGGCATGCGAGCCGGAGCAATCGAGCTCCTGGGCAATGGCATCACGACAACCGTCGAAATGTACTTTCACGGCCAAGCCGTCGCCGAGGGTGCTTCGGAAACAGGGCTACGCACCGTCGTCACCGCACCGATCATCGAAGACCCCGCGCTCTCTGCCTTCGGGCACTGGCAGGAGCAAGTCGAAGAAATGCTGGCCATGCGCGAGCGCTGGTCTTCGAACGCCCTCGTAGAAATCGGTTTGGGTCCTCACGCTGCCTGGTCGGTCAGCGACAAATGCCTGAGCAGGCTGGCCGAGGTCGCCAATGAGGCGGACATGCTCGTTCATATCCATGTCGCCGAACAGGAATGGGAGGACGCTGCTGTCCGGGAGAAGACAGGAATGTCTGCTCCCGCATACCTCGAGTCCCTCGGCTTGCTCGAGGGCCGAGCTCTGGCTGCCCACGGCGTGTGGCTGACGGATGATGACATTGCCGTCTTCGGCCAGAATCGAGTGTCTGTGGCCCACTGTCCATGCTCGAATTCCAAGCATGCCTCCGGGATCGCCCGGGTCGAAGAGATGAGAGCGGCGGGGATCAAGATCGGGATCGCAACAGACGGACCTGCCTCCCATCATCGCCTCGATTTGTTCGAGGAGATGCGCACCGCCATTCGCCTGGCGCGCCTGCGTCATCAGGACGCCCAATGTTTTCCAACTTCGCGAGCTCTGTGGATGACTACCGGCGGAGCCGGCGAAGCCATCGGTCGTCCCGACCTCGGGCGACTGACGGCGGGGGCGCAGGCAGACATGGTGGCGCTGGCCGATGTGGGGAGCTTCCATCCGGTGATCCAGGACGAAGATGATCCGGTGTCGAGGGTGGTCTGGTCAGGTTCGCCGAGCGCAGTCCGCTCGGTCTGGGTGGCGGGACGACAGGTCGTCGACGACGCCAAAGTGACGACGATCGACACCGACGAGGCCATCCGAGAGCTCGATCAGCGGGCTGCGCGACTTATCCCATGACATCAGAGGACGTCATCTCGTTGCTGGGACTGGGCACCATGCCCGTGGAAGGAGGCAAGTGGCGCCAGACCTGGCGTGACGATCACGGGTCCGGCATCTACTTCCTACTCCGACCGGGCGACTTCTCCGCGATGCATAGGCTGAATATCGCCGAGCTCTGGCACCACTACGCCGGGGCTCCGGTGGAAATGCTCCTCTTGGATCCAAGCGGCGAAACACGGCGTCCTCTACTCGGTGACGACCTCGCCTCCGGTCAACGCCCGTTTGTCGGTGTCGAAGCCGGAGTGTGGATGGGAGCAGCAACGACGGGCGACTGGTCGCTCGTCGGTACAACGATGGCCCCGCCATTCGACCCGGACGGATTCGAACTAGGCGTCGCTTCACAATTGACTATGTCCCACCCGGACGCCGCAGCCGACATTGCCCGATTCATCCGAAAGGAAGATCCATGACCGACATCGTCACGCCCGCCGAGATGCTGGATCTGACCGGCAAGGTGGCCGTGGTCACCGGCGCAGGCGGGGGTATCGGCGCTGGAATCGTGCAGCGTATGGCGGCCACAGGAGCCACGGTGGTCGCAGTCACTCGCACCTCGTCGGTCGACGAACCTGGGGTAACAGTGCTGTCAACCGACCTCGCCAATCCGGGGAGCGCCCAAGCAGTGATTGGCGCCACCGTCGCAGCACACGGACGGATCGACGCGCTCGTCAACAATGCTGGTATCCAACCGGTCGTACCTTTCGTCGATCTCACCGAGGAGGAGTGGACCGAAATGATCGATGTAAACCTCACCGCCACCCATCTACTCACGCAGGCTGCTGCACGCGCCATGAAGGAGTCGGGCGGGGGTTCGATCGTGCACATCGCTTCGATCGAGGCGCGCCATCCCACACCGGTCCACGGCCACTATGCGGTGTCTAAGGCAGGGCTCGTCATGCACGCCAGGGCAGCAGCGTTGGCCTGGGGACCGCATGGGGTCAGGGTGAATTCGGTCTCGCCTGGTCTGATCGCCCGGCCCGGAATCGAAGAACAATGGCCCGAAGGCATTGGACGGTGGCGGGCCGCAGCTCCACTTAGCCGCTTGGGTACCCCCGAAGATGTCGGCGATGCCTGCGTGTTCCTTTGTTCGGAGCTCTCGCGTTGGATTACAGGCATTGACCTGGTGGTCGACGGCGGCGTCCTCACGAGCACTACGTGGTAACCCGGATGGACCTGCAAGACCGTTCCTACATCGTGACAGGTGCTGGCGGGGGAATCGGCGAGGGAGTGACCGCGGCGATTCTCGAACAGGGCGGGCGGGTCGTCCTCTTCGATTTGCGCCTCAAGCCAGCCCAGGCTGTGGCTGAGCGCACCGACCCGAACGGAGACAGGACGCTGCCGGTCGAAGGCAACGTCGTGTCCGTCGACGATGCTGAATCCTGCGTCCGGGCGGCAATAGATCACTTCGGCCGACTGGACGGGATCGTGAACAACGCCGGAATTGTGACCCTTGACGCGGCGTGGGACTCCTCCGCCGACGCCTTTGACCGGGAGCTGGCGGTCAACGTGACAGGAAGCTTCGTCATGGCCCAGGCAGTGGGACGCCACCTGCGCGAATCCGGAGGTGGAGCAATCGTCAACGTGGCCTCGAACTGCGGCAAGGTCGGCTACAAGAACATGGCGGCTTACAACGCCTCCAAGGCTGCCGTGATCAACCTCACGCGTACGCTCGCTCTGGAGTGGGCCGCTGACTGGATCAACGTCAACGCCGTTTGCCCAGGAGGGGTCGATACGCCGATGCTCGCCGGAGTGGCCGATTGGCTGGCCCCGAGATTGAACGTCCCCTCTGAAGAACTCTTAGCCGGAATGGGTCCCGCCCAACTCGGCCGCAAGGTCCAGCCGATCGAAGTGGGCCGGGTCGTTGCGTTTCTTCTCTCGGATGCCGCCGTCGTCATTCGCGGTCAGGCAATCAACGTCGATGGCGGCGACACCCCCTACTGAATCAAGGAGACCGATCGATGGAAAGCCGCTGGAACGAAGCCGACGCTGCTGGCTTCCCGGGCGCTCTTGGGGAATGCGTGTACGGATCTCGGCTGATCGGGTCGGACCCTTCGCTCGTACTGCACGGGGGCGGCAACACATCCGTTAAAGCGCCGTTCGAAGACATCACCGGCGCCACAGTGGACGCTCTGTACGTGAAGGGATCAGGCTGGGATCTGGGCTCGATCGAGGCTCCCGGCTTCCCGCCACTGCGGCTTTCGCGCCTTCAGCAGCTGCTGCAACTCGAGACCCTGTCGGATCCCGACATGATGCGCGAGTTGGCTGGCGCCAAGCTCGACCCGGATGCGCCCGCCCCGTCGGTGGAAAGCCTGCTGCATGCGTTCCTGCCACATCCTGCCGTGCAGCACTCACACGCAGACGTGGTTGTCACTCTGACCAACGTTGCCGATGGGATGGATCAGGTGCGGACCGTCTACGGAAACACAGTGGTCGTTATCCCCTACATCATGCCCGGATTCGACCTGGCCAAGACGGTGTCAACGATGTGGAAGGACCTGGCAGGCGACCACACGATCGGCATGGTGCTGATGAACCACGGCCTGTTCACCTTCGGTGACACGACCAGAGCTGCCTACGAACGTCATGTCGAGCTCATCGAGCAGGCAGAGCGATGGCTGGACCAGCACGCACCATCCTCCTCGCCTAGCGGCGAAGCCCTGGCGCGGGTCGACCCCGCCCGCCTGGCAGGGCTCCGCAGAAAGATCTCCGAAGCAGCGGGGCGGCCGATGGTCATGAGTCGGATGTCCGATGCCCTTGTCAGACGCTTCGTCAATCGACCGGATCTGGCCGACTTGGCCACCCGAGGACCCCTGACACCGGACCACGTGATCCGAACCAAGCGCCAGCCAATGGTGGGCGAAGAAGTCGAGGAGTTTGTCGAGGACTACCGGCAATATTTTGCCGACCACCAACACCGCGGTCGCACCCAACTCACCATGCTCGATCCCGCTCCGCGGATAGTCGTGAATCCGGAACTCGGAGTACTCACAGTCGGCGAGAACGCCAAAGCCGCCGATATTGCAGCCGACATCTACCGACACACCATCCCTGTGTTGGAGCGATCCGAAGACCACCTTGGGGGCTACCAAGCCCTTCCCGCCAGCGATCTATTCGACTGCGAATATTGGGATCTCGAACAGGCCAAGCTTCGTCGGTCCGGCCCCCCGCCCGAGTTCAATGGAATGGCGGCTGTCGTAACCGGAGCAGCCTCAGGCATCGGCAGGGCATGCGCCGCCGAACTGATGACCAGGGGGTGTGCCGTCGCGGGCCTCGACCTTGCCGAGGAGGTCATCACCGCCTTCTCTGGCCCCTCCTGGCTCGGTCTGAAGGTCGACGTCACAGATCCCGACGCCCAATCCAAGGCGCTCGCCGCGGTTGTCGAGCGGTTCGGAGGAATTGATCTCGTGATCTCCGCTGCCGGCATATTCGGTCGGACAACCCCTGTTGCTGGCCTGTCCATGGAGAACTGGGATAGGGTCCAGACCGTGAACACCGACGCCGTTGCGATGCTCCTCGCAACGGTGCATCCGCTGCTGGCACTTTCACCTGTCGGCGGGCGTGTAGTGATTGTCGGGTCGAAGAACGTGCCAGCACCCGGGAAAGGTGCGGCCGCCTATTCGGCCTCAAAGGCAGCGGTGACACAACTCGCCCGGGTTGCGGCGCTCGAGTGGGCCGATGACGGTATCCGTGTCAATGTCGTCCATCCCGATGGGGTGTTCGACACTGGGCTGTGGACCGACGAGCTGCTGGCTGAACGAGCGGCCAAGTACGCGATGACAGTCGACGAATACAAAACGCGCAATCTGCTCTCGACCGAAGTCACATCCAGAGTTGTCGGACAAGTTGTCGCGGCCCTGTGTAGCGATACATTCGCTGCCACTACCGGGGCACAGATCCCAATCGACGGCGGAAACGAGAGGGTGGTGTGATGTCCGAGCCAACCCCGATACTGAGAATCATGCCTGGTGAGATCCCGCAGCGAGCACTTGTGGTTGGCGACCCAGCTAGAGCAGCCCTCGTGGCTTCACGTCTCGAGGAGGTAACTGAACTCGGACGGTTCCGGGAGTACGTGACTTTCAAGGGGAAGTACAAGGGCGTGGCGGTGACCATTTCGTCACACGGCGTCGGAGCGCCGGGAGCGGCGTTGTGTTTCGAGGAACTGCACCAAGCCGGGGCCACAAAGATCATCCGCGCCGGTACATGTGGCGGCCTCCAACCCGAGGTGACCGATGGGGACCTCGTCATCGCGACAGGCGCGATCCGCTACGACGGCCTCACCTCAGGTCTAGTGCCTCCAGAGTTTCCCGCGGTGGCATCGGCCGACGTGATTATGGCCCTCCGTGGCAGCGTGGCGGCCGTCGGCCATCGGGTTCACGAAGGCCTCGTGCTCACCGGAGCGGTCTTCTACCCCCATGACGTTCGCGGTTCATCACTCGCAATGTGGGCACGATCCGGGGCAATGGCAGTCGAGATGGAGTGCGCCGCCCTATTCGTAATCGGATCACTACAAGGGATCGAAGTAGGAGCGCTACTAACCGTCGACGGAAACCCTCTCCGAACGACAGCCGAGATTTACAACCCACATCGAGATGTAGTCCATGATGCGGTCGAAGTCATGATCGAGGTCGCCCTGAACGCACTCATCGCATGACGAGCCTGTATGACCGGCTCCGTGCCACCGCCGATATTCTTATCGAGAAGACGGGGGTCGCGACCCATGACGTTGTGGCTGTATTCGGGACCGGACTTGGTACCTACCCGTCCACTCGCGCCGATGCCATTTCCGTTCCATACGCGGAACTCCCCGGATTCGCCGTCCCAACGGCGGTAGGACACTCCGGCACTGCCTACTCGGTCAGGATGGGCGAGAACAAGGTTCTGCTCTTGGCGGGAAGGCCGCATGCGTATGAGGGTCACAGCATGGAGACCGTCACGTTCCCGGTCCGAACGGCGATTATGGCTGGCGCGCGGAAGGTGCTCCTCACGAACGCGGCCGGTGGATGCGGGGATGGGATTGAAGCGGGAGACCTAGTGCTCATCACCGATCACATCAACATGGCAGGCATCAGTCCTCTGATGGGGACCAACGACGAGCGGCTGGGACCACAGTTTCCTGACATGACTGACGTATACACGCCCGCGTTGCGCGCCAAAGCGCATGCAGCTGCTGCCCGTATCGGCTCGGAACTCCGAGAGGCCGTCTACCTCTGGTGGCATGGCCCCATGTTCGAAACGCCCGCCGAAATCCGAATGGCCAAGATGCTCGGAGCAGGGCTGGTGGGAATGTCCACCGTGCCAGAAGCAACTGCGGCTCGACACATGGGCGCCGAGGTACTCGGACTCTCCCTCTGCACGAACCTGGCAGCCGGGATCTCGCCCAATCCGATTACGGCCGACGAGGTCATCGAAGCTGCAGCACAGGCCGCCGACCGTCTCGGCCTACTACTCGACGAACTCTTGCCCAGCCTCTAGGCAGGCCGCTTCTCTACCGCAGAACGGGTCATTTTCGCGACGTTGATACGCCAAAAACGGGTTTAGTGGCCGCCGGCGCCTTGAGTGAAGAGGACGCTTGCGAGAATTAGGACTACCACGCCTACACCCGCCGCCGCCACCAGGAACTCGCCCGCGGTGATGCGCATGCCGGGGCGGGCGGCAGCCAGAAAAGCAAAGGCGATGATGGCGCCGGAGATGAAGATCGCGATAACTGGCGCCCATCCAGGGAACTGAATGAACACCCAGGCGGCGGGCAGCACAATCAAAGCGATGGAGACTGCCGCCACGACCGGCAACCCGAAGGCGGCGCTCAACCGGCGCTGAACGACGGTGCCCTCGGTCTTCTCTGCCTCGTCGAGGCCGTCGGGCACGCCGAGAGCATGAACCAAGGCCCCGATCATCCAACCACCCGCCACCCAGCCAAACAGAGTCCAAACAAGGGCGGCCAGCATCGGGACGACGGTGACGGTCGGATCCAATGTGTCTTCGACCCCTGACCCTGCAACGACAGAGGCCACCACGATTCCGGTGACAAGTCCTGCCACTGCGCCGACCACCAGCGAGGAAGTGGTGGAGGAGACCAGACGCATGCCAGGGCTCTTCCACCCGGTCACCGCCCGGATGAACGCCGCCCCCGCCACACCCAAGGCGATTCCGATCAAGCCTGATCCGAGCAGTAGAGAGCCAGCCGCGACCGAGAAGGCGAACACCACGTCTCCGGTCTCCGACGGCGCAACGCCGGCTCGCGGAAGCAGCCACTGGGCGCTGAACACCATCACGAACACCGCAGCGACCACTCCGAATCCCATACCGATACGACCCCCGACGCGGACACGCTCGCGCAACGGGGCGGCATCGACAGGTTCCTCAGCGGGTTCGTCCATCAGGGCCACCGCGACAGGAGCGACTGGCGGAACGGATTGGGCAGCAGGCGCGGTCTCCTCGGCAGACTCTGAGACCACTGGAGCAGACGGTTCCGTCGCCACAGCCGTCTGCGGTTCCGGCGGAGTCGGCGAGGAAGAACCGACAGGAGCGGGACCGCCACCGGCCCAAGCCTGGAGGATCTCGTCGATCGATGCGCCAGTCGATTTCGAACGCGCCTCAGCGGAGCGCTTCACCAGCGCCTCGGGTACGTCCATCGTGCTGGCAGCGGCAGCGAGGAACTCACTCATCGGTGGGCGAGGATAGCCACTACCCGTCGGCGGCTGGTCGGTTCGCCGCCTCTTCCTGTGCGGGGCCAGTCCCTTCCTCGACGTGGGCTGCCTCCGCCTTCTCCCGCGCCCTGCGCTCTGCCCAGCGCAGAGCCCACAACGACAGGCCCACAGGCACGACGAACCAGAGGAATTCGTCAAGGTAGAGCCCGTGGGCGAATGTGATCATCCCGCTGCCATCAGAACAAGAGCGATCCCAGTGAGTACCACCATCAGCGCCAGCATTGCGTACTGCGACGCCACGGCCTTCGCTTTCGGGAAGTCGGCGAGCGCCCGGTCGTGGCTGAGGATCACGCCACCAATATGCCCGGCGACGATCACACCCACCTGCACGTACCAGACCCAGGCCCTCGACTGTTGAAGTAGCGAGTAGTCAATCCGGCGGTCGGCCGTGCCAAAGAGGTCCCAACCCAATCCGAAAGGATCCGAGAAGGTCGACAGGAACAACTGGCCCTCGAAGATGACCAGTGTGAAATAGTGGGCGAAGGCGTAGGCGAAGCCGATCGGCACGAGGGTGTGGGCGAAGCGGGTTGCCACATGTCTGGCTGAGAAGTCCGCTCCTCCGAGGCGGGCAGCCGCACCCGATGCGGTGTAGTACGCGAGCCCGACGAGCAGTGTGACCACAGCCCAGCCAACCGTTCCCACAACAACACCAGCAGGCCGAAAGGACAGGCCCCAGCTCTCGAGGCCGACAACCAACGGCTCGCGTAGCGACTCCGCCCACCACTGGGTCGAGGAGGCACCGTCGTAGGTGACTGTCCCGATCATCGCCACCACGAAGGCCGCCATGCCAGTGCGCTCGGGTAGCTGGACCAGGCCGCGGAGCCAGCCCTGACGACGCCAGACCCCGTCCCGGAACGTGAACGGAGCCATCGCCCCCAGAAAGCGGGCGTATACGGCGAAGCCGTCGGATGTGTGGGCGGCGGTGTCCGGACCGAGCCATATCGCCATGCCCAGCATGTAGAGGGTGAAGATGACCGCCGCTATCCCGATGGCCCGCGGTCCGTTGCTCGGAGCAACCAACTCGAACCACGTGAAGGCGAGGAACACCCCGGTCGCCGGCCAATATCCGAGGCGGTCGACCATCTCCGGGCGCTCTGCGGGATGTAGTCCCAGCCACGCGGGTAGGCGCCGCCAAGGGCTGATCGCGGGATAGAGGTCGACGAGCAGAGCGGCAACGAACGGCACCACCAACCAGAGACCGACGAAAACGATTACCCCGTTGGGATTCCGGGTGCTGTTGTCAATGCCAAAGACCCCGGTGACGATCGAAACGACCAGCATCAAGGCCCCCACCACCCCCAAGAGGTTCCACAGCCAGCGGATGGGTCGCCCTTGCGGTTCGGGCGGCACGTCCTGCAGTCGCACGTCCGGCCAGAGAACCGCCAGCCCCACAAAAGTGAGCACCAGTACGACCGAGGCGGCAATAACAAAGAACTCCAACGGAACGGGAAGGTCCGCCCGGCCACCGATACCGTGGGCCAAGGCGGGTAGAGGCATGACAGCGACGGTGGTGGCCGCCGCTGAGATGACTGTCAGACGACGACGCATCAACTCGACTCGAGGTTGGCAACGATCTGGTGGTTGCCATGAGTTTCTATCTCGACGATGCCAGGAATGTCGGCGAGGAAGCTGATCTCGGCGGTCACGCCCGGCTCGAGGTCGAGTATGAGTTCATAGCCGTGGATGTGGATCTCGTCTGCGATGTCGGACGTGAAGCGAAGGGTCACCGTCTCGCCCAATGGAACCGAGATCCGGCCGCCCCCGGTGACCGTCGAGCCATCGATCACGATGTCGAAGGCATAAGGGTCGACCGGCTCAGTGGTAAGGGTCGTCGACTCGATGGTGGTAGAAGTCGATCCGGTGGGAAGTGTGGTGGTGGCTGTGGAGGCCGTGTCAGTTGTGGAGGTGCTGGGTGCGGTCGTCGGCGACGTCACGTCCGCACCGCTGCAGGCGGCAAGCAGCGCGACGAGGACGACCGAGATGAGAGAACGCATGCTGGCAGCGTAGATATCCCGCGGCGCAACTCTCCAAGCGTCAGAACTTTCGCTACCGCGTAGACTGGACACTATGAAGAAATTCCTCATGTTCCTGCTGGTGGCGGGCCTCGTCGGCTTCGTCGTCAAGCAGATAATGGACAACGACTGACAACTGGCTGATCGTCGCGATCAGCCCTGTCGCGCTGGCTTTTTAGCCGTTCGATCGCCCGATCACTGCGCCGCATTTTCGCTGAGAAACGTCTCGATCTCGGCCGCCAGCCGATGGGCATGGGTCCACGGAAGTTCGTGACGGCCACCGTTGACATCGATGATCCGCGCCCCCGGTATCAGGCCCCCAAGCGCGTACTGCCACGAGGGAGGGACTAGCTGGTCCTTGGTTGCCACGATGACCAGAGCCGGGACGTCGAGGGTCCCCAACCACTCCGTCGCGTCGAAACGCATCAATGCCAGGGAGGCGGCCGCGCCTCCCTCTATGTTGCGCCTGTGGGTTTCCTCCCACATCCACTTGGCGTACTGAGGAGCCACCGCTCCGGTGAGGATGAGGTAACCGGCACGGACGTCGGGCGTACCGACACCCATCACCCGCTCCCAGGCTCGAACGACGTAGGTCCCAACCTGGCGAGCGGACCGCCAAGCACCGGGATGGGTGGCAAACGTACCGATCAGCACGAGCCGATTGGTGATCTTGGGATGCCGGTGGGCGAGTTCCTGTGCAACGGTTCCTCCCATCGAATAGCCGACGGCCGTGGCTTCGCTCACGCCGGCAGCGGCGAGAACTGCGGCCACGTCGTCAGCCAGGTCCGAGATCTCGTAGCGGCCCGTGGAGATCGGTGCCAACCCGTGATTGAGATACTCGACCAGGGTGAGGCGGTAGCGGCCTGCCAGTAGAGGACCGACCTCGTACCACTCGGCCAAAGCCGAACCACCCAGGCCGTGGAGGAGAACGATGTCGTCGCCATCTGAAGGTCCTGTCTGGTGGATCACAAACTCGCGATCACCAGCGAACACTGACCGACCTTCGAGTGGCCACGGATGGACCTGAGGCTCGCGGAACCGGGGCGCGAGGACCGGAGCGACCAAGCGGAACAGAATCAGGGCGGCAAGGAGCTTTTTCATTGCGAGTCCAGCGCGCCAACGGCGAAGGTGTGCTCAGCGACGGGGACGCCTCCCACGAGGTGTTCGGTAATGATCCGCTCCATGACCGGCACGGTCACTGAGTGGTACCAAACGCCGTCCGGATACACCACGGCAATGGGGCCCATCTCACATATCCGCAGGCAATCCACCTTGGTACGCAGAACGGAACCGTCGCCGGGAGGAGTGGCAACGGCCGGGACGGTCGGCACTCCGTGCCAGCTGGGCGGTGCGGAGGAGATTCCCAGTTCCTTGCAGCGGGCTTTGAGGTAGCGCCACACCTCGTTGGTCTCGGCGTACGGTGCGCACTTCGGGTTCGTCTGATCTGCGCACAGAAAAATGTGGCGCTGTACCCGGGGGATCGAGAGCGCTTCCGCGATGGTCGTGAGCCTGTTGAGTGGTTCCACGGAGAGTGAGTGTATGGCCGTGACGCCCTAGCGAGATTCGAGCCGCATCCGCGTCCCGGTGTCGGCAGTGAGCCGCCCGATGACCCAGCCTTCGGCCCCCTCGCGAGCCAAAGCTGCCTGCAGGGCTTCGACCTGGGAAGTTGCAAACAACAAACCCCCAGAGGTCTGAGCATCGGACAGCATCCGGATATCGTCCGTCGCCGCATCCCCGTCCACAAACGGCGCGACGGCGGCGAGATTGCGGCCGGAACCGCCGGGAAAGTGCCCGTCTGCCAACAACCGGGCGGCGCCGGCGAGCACTGGAACGGCGCCTACGTCGAGGACCGCTGACAGGTCCGCTGCTCGCAACATTTCATGCAGATGGCCAAGGAGTCCAAAACCCGTGACGTCGGTCGCCGCAGCCACCCCCACCGAAGTGGCGGCTCTCGCCGCGCGGTCGTTCAGTTCGGCCATCTGGGCCACCACCCGCTCCCGCAGGTCATCCGGGCACGCTCCTCGCTTGATGGCGGTGGTCACCACACCTGTACCGATCGGCTTGGTGAGTATGAGCGATTCCCCCGGTCGGGCGCTGGCGTTGGTCATCACGCGCTCTGGATCGACGAGGCCCGTGACGGCAAACCCGTACTTGGGTTCGGCGTCATCTACGGAATGCCCACCCACGATCGTGCAACCCGCAGAAGCCATCACATCGGCACCGCCCCGGATCACCTCGCCCGCCACCTCCCAGGCGATTACATCACGCGGCCAACCGAGCAGTTGCAGGGCAGTCAACGGCGTAGCCCCCATGGCATAGATGTCAGAGAGAGCGTTGGCAGCGGCGATGCGACCCCAGTCGTAGGCGTCGTCGACGACCGGTGTGAAGAAGTCCACCGTTTGGACCAGTGCCTGCCCGGGCGCGATGCGATACACCCCGGCATCGTCTGACGTCTCCGTCCCGACGATCAGGTCAGGGTGTGTCGAGGCTTGGTGGCCGTGCAACGGACGCAGAACCTGCGCCAACTCGGATGACCCGAGCTTGCAGGCTCAACCGGCGCCGTGACTGAAACTCGTTAGCCGTACTGGTTCCATCCGCAGGGACGCTACCTGCGGATCCTCCGGTCGAGGCATCACGAGGCGACATCGCCCATTCGCCAACCAACGCGCCCGGTCCCTATCGTTTGATGCTTCCCCGACCCGAAGATCTCATGACCAAAGACACCACATTCCTGACACCTGAAGCCCACCAGAAACTGCAGGACGAACTCGAACACCTCCTAACGACAGGACGAGCCGAGATCGAACAGCGCATCCAGACCGCACGAGAGCACGGCGACCTTCGCGAGAACGCCGACTACGACGCGGCCAAGAACGACCAGGGCCTGATGGAGGCCAGGATTCGCCAGGTCCAGGCGCTCCTTGACAAGGCCGAAGTGCGCACAGTCGAGGCCAAAGACACGGTCATCGTGGGATCTGTCGTCACCCTGGTCGACGCAGATGGCGACGAGAACGACTTTTTTGTGGCCTCACCAGAGAACAAGCAACCAGGGGTCCTGCTGGCATCACCGGACGGCCCGTTGGGAAAGGCGTTGCTGGGTGCCGGAGTCGGCGACGAGGTCAGCTATCAGGCACCCGGTGGGAAGTTCACGGTCACGGTGAAGGACGTCAAAACCTTCACCGGCTGAGAGTCATAACAGAAGGGCCGAGGCGACAGCCAGGAATCCGGC
This sequence comes from Acidimicrobiia bacterium, assembly GCA_041744795.1. Taxonomy (GTDB): domain Bacteria; phylum Actinomycetota; class Acidimicrobiia; order Spongiisociales; family ZC4RG35; genus DATHWB01. Next base: position 20,840 of record JBGTKD010000192.1, on the reverse strand, counting down.
GAAGCCGACGAGGTCGGTTGCTGTCGTGAGGAATAGGTTCGAGCCGAGGGCCGGGTCGAACCCGAGACGACGCAAGGTCAGCGGGACCGCCGCCCCCACAAAGCCAGCGAGGATGAGGTTCGCCCACGAGGCGATGAACATTGCCAGCGCGATCCGGAACGGACTGGGACCGCCCTGGAAGACCTGGAGTGAGTAACCCAGGACTCCTGCGAGCACGCCGATGAAGACACCGTTGACCACTCCGATCAGAGCCTCGCGTCCCAACACACGCTTGACGTCGGATCCACTTATCCCATCTGTGGCGAGACCGCGTATCACGACGGCCAGCGTCTGGGCACCGGCATCGCCGCCGATGCGGGCAATGAGCGGCATCAAGGCAGCCAGCACCACGAAGGCGGCGAGGATGTCGTCGAAGCGGGAAATGGCGAGGACGACCACCGACGACACAACCAGGTCAAAGGCGATCCACGGCAAGCGGTAGCGGATTGACTGGCGCACCGGAACGAAGACCGAGTCCTCCGCCGTAGTACCGACCGCCATGGCGAAGTCCTCGAGCGCTTCTTCCTGAACCGTCTCGAGGACGGCCTCGGTCGTGACCATGCCAACAAGTCTGCGTTCCTCATCGACAACAGGGATGCCAAAGAGGTGGTATCGCTGAACGAGCTCGGCGACCTCTTCCCGGTCCGTTGACTCCAGAACTGCCACCGGATCGCGCACCATCGCCTCGTCGATCCCATCTCCCGGGCGTCGGAAGACGAGATCCCGGAACGAGACGACGCCGATCAACCGGTCGGCATCGTCGACGACGTAGACATAGGACAGGTCCTCGTACTCCTCGTGAAGAACGCGGATTCGCTCCACCGCCTCGCCGACAGTCAAGCCGGAAGGAAGGGCGGCGATATCGGTGGTCATCAGACCACCGGCAGACTCGGGGTCGTGGCCGAGCAGCCTGCGCACTTCGTCGGAGAACTCATCCGCCGCCGCGTCAAGCATCCGTTCGGCGGCCTCGTCTTCGACATGAGCGATGACGTCCGCTGCGTCATCGGGAGACATCTCCTCGAGCACCAGCACTGCGTCGGCGGGCGGCAGGTCAGACAGAAGAGTCGCGGCCAGGTCATCGCGCAGCTCTTCGAGAAGCTCCGCAGCCTGAACCGGATCGAGGCCCGCAAAGAGCTCGCCGGCGGCTTCCTCCCCGAGAGCCTCAAGGATGTCGGCCGCATCGCCCGGACTCGTGTCGGCGACCGTCGCCCACTCCGCCGCGTTTGCCTGGATGTACTCCTCGGCGTCCCGCGGCTGGCGACGGGCGAGCAGTCGCAGCCAGCGAGCCAGCTCCCTCGGTGTGCGCGCCACACGGCGCGCCATCGCCAAGGCTTCTTCGCGGGCCTTGCGGTCTAGATCAGACATGGCCGTGGCTGTAGGGGGCGAAGGGAGACTGCGGCATGAGAGCGTCCTGTGCGGGTTTGGCAACGCCCGGCGACAGCGGGCAAGCCACGATCATAGGTACTGGAATGCCGTCAGCGTTCAGGCAATCCAGGCTGCGGGCACATTCTTCGGTTTTCGGAACACTGTGCCCTCCAGTTCCACCGGACCCGCCAGACGAAGGCCCGGCAACCGGGTTAGGGCGGCTGCCAGCGCCGCCCTGGTCTCTACTCTCGCCAGGTGAAGTCCGATGCAGTGGTGGGGGCCCTGGGCGAACGCCAAGTGGCTCCGAGCGTTCTCCCTGGTCACGTCGAAAGTGTCGGGATCGGGATATACGTCGGGGTCGCGATTGGCGGCAGCTACCGAGACCATCACGAAGTCGCCTCGTGCTATCGACACGCCACCGAGTTGTGAGTCAGTCGTCGCAAACCGGTCGAGTTGGACAACGGATGGCTCTAGACGAAGAGACTCGTCCACAGCGCGGGTCATGAGGTCCGCGTCGGAGAGAACCAGGGAGAGTTGGTCGGGGCGTTCCAAGAGATGGGCGAAAGCATTGGCAGTGGCTCCTTCGCTCGTCTCGACGCCACCAAACAGCATGACCGCCGTATTCGACACCACCTCGGCCTCGTCAAGGGTTCGTCTGGCATTGGTCAGCAGCTCAGATCCGTCTTTGATCGCCTGCTGCACCCGCCTTTCGAGAAGCCCCACGGCCACGGGTACGGGGACACCAGTTACACCGTCGGAGGCGGCGGACACTGCCGCCACGATGTCGTCGTACCAAGCCCGCATTGCTACAGGGTCGACATCTGCCATGTCGAGGGACGCCGCAACGACCGCCACCGCCAGCGGACCGGCCAGGTCATGGCGCAGGTCCCCCTCACCCGCCGGGGCCAGGTCGTCGATGAGCCGCCTCGCCTCACGCTCGACGATCGGCGAGAAGTAGTCACGAACCCTGCCCATCCGAAGAGCTTCAGCGAAAGGAGTCCGGTGGCGGGAATGCTCCAACCCGTCGAGTGAGAGCATTGATGGCCCGAGAACCTGTCCCGTCGAAAACCGCGGGTCATCCACCGTGAACCGGTCCGCATCACGCAGCACCTCGATCGACAGGTCCCTCCGGGTGACCATCCAGCCGTGCAATGCTGGAATCCAGGTGACCGGCTCGTGAGACCTCAGATCAGCGAGAACGGCGTGGAAGTCATCCGCCAGCGTTTGACGGGTAACAGCCGCTCCCCGCAGAAACTGGCTGGTCAGGTCCATCTGCTGGATCGTTATAGACGACTCAGCTACCGACGACGGTCTCTCCGAACTCGGCGTACGGGCCCTCGAACCGGATGATGGCACCGTCTATGAGGCTCACGAGAAAGTGCTCATCAACCAGAGCCTGCTCGTCGTCGGTCCTGGCATCAGCTTCAACTCTTCCGGCATCGAGCGCGTCACGATCGTCAAAGACGTGGACGCCGAAAATCGTCACATCGGTCTCGGCTACGAGCTCGCGGATCAGGTTCTCGAGGTCGATGTCGGAGTAGTCGCCTGGGTCGATGAGTATCCACAGCGTCTCGCCAGCGGTCGAGCTCGACCGGACAACGACCTCGTAGTCCTCAATCGCAGGAGAGCCTTGGGTGTTGTCGCCATTTCCCGTGGTCGTCGTCGTCTCGTCGAGTGTCGTGGCTGTCGACTCGACCGGAGATGTCGTTGTCGTCGTCGTTGTCAGTTCGGCTTCTTCGGGCGAACAAGCGGCTATGAGTATTACAACGACAGCGAGTGCGAAGATGCGGCGCAACACGGTGGGACCTCCTCGGTTCTCCGTACCGCCAGCGTACAGCCGCCCTCAAGTTGCGCGAATGGACTCGGTGACGAAGGCCCTGAACAACTCGCGCAGACGGGTGGTCACCGGTCCTATCGGAAACTCCCTTTCGCCAACGGAGATCACAGGTGTCACTTCCTTGACGGTGCTCATGGCAAAGACCTCGTTGGCCGTCGACACCTCGGTGCTCGAGAATCGACCTGTCTCGACCGTCATTCCGGCCTCGGTCGCCAAACGGAGCACATGGCGTCTCGTGATCGAATCGAGAATCCCCAGGTCGACAGAAGGCGCCTTCACAACGCCGTCCGTGACCCATGCAACACAGAAAGTGGGCCCTTCGAGAACGGCCCCGTCGTCGGCTGTCAACAGAGCGTCGTCGAACCCATCTCGGCTAGCGAGGCGACTCGCCGCCACATTGGGGGCGTAGGACAACGTCTTTATGCCGGCCAGCTCCCACGGGCGCCCCGCAGGGTGCCAAGGAGCGGGCCAGAGTCGAAGACGAACAGTCGCTGGGCTGAACGGCAATTGATGATGAAGCAGGACAATCCGGCTGTTGCTCGATGACCCCGGCACGGCATCGCCCCGACTGACGATGACACGCACGATGCCCTCGCCTCCTTCGGCAGCAAGCGACCGCGCCCAAGACCCGATCCGCCCATCGTCAGGCAGCGGGATTCCAACAGCGGCGGCGCTCAACCCAAGCCGCTCGAGGTGTTCGTCGAGAGCGAATAGTGAGCCGCCGTAGCTACGGACAGCCTCGAAGATGCCATCGCCGCGGATGATTGACGAGTCGGTGACCGGAAGCAGTTCCTGGCGAACGCCGTCGACGAGGGCGATCACGGACGGAAGTGATTCGTGATTGGCAGTCTGCGATCGCGACCGAAAGCCTTGGTTGTGATCTTCACGCCGGGCGCTGCCTGGCGCCGTTTGTACTCGTTGCGATCCACCATGCGCGCTATCCGTCTAACCAAATCCGGTTCGAAACCGTCAGCAATGATCTCAGCCGGACCCATGTCGTCTTCGATGTATCGCTCCAAGATCGCATCGAGCACCTCATATGGGGGCAGCGAATCTGTGTCCTTCTGATTCGGACGTAGTTCGGCAGACGGAGGTTTTTCGATGGTGGCCCAGGGAATCACCTCCCCGTGGCGGTTGCGCCATCTGGCCAGCTCGAAAACCAGTGTCTTGAAGACGTCCTGCAGTACGGCGAACCCGCCCGCCATGTCCCCATAAAGGGTGGCGTACCCGGCTGCCATCTCCGACTTGTTGCCGGTTGCGACAACCATCGGACCGTGCTTGTTGGATAGGGCCATCAGCAGTGCGCCCCTGATCCGGGACTGGATGTTCTCTTCGGCCACACCGAACTCTGTACCTGCGAACGCCGGACCCAGGGCGTCCAGAAACTCCGAAAAGATGTCATCCATGGCTATCTCGTCGAACCGCAGTCCCAAGTTTGCGGCGAGAGCCTTGGAGTCCGACACGGACCCTTCCGAGCTGAAGCGGGAGGGCATTGTGACCCCCCACACGTTCGCTCCGCCCAGGGCGTCAGCTGCCAGCGTGGCCGTCAAAGCTGAGTCGATACCCCCCGAGAGGCCAATCACCACATTGTCGAAGCCGTTCTTGCGGCAGTAGTCACCGAGACCGGTAACCAGTGCCCGATAAACCTCTTCGGTCGGTTCGAGGAGATCTGCCACACAACACGGAACCTCTGGCTCGCCGCCAAGTGCCAGCTCGACGAGAAAACGGTCTTCGGTGAACTGGGGGGAGCGATGGATCACGGTTCCATCGGCGGCGAGAACAACCGACGCACCGTCGAAGACCAACTCATCCTGGCCGCCTATCAGGTTCAGGTACACGACGGGGACATTCGCCGTTATCGCCCTCTGCGCCAGCATGCGCTCGCGCTCGGCGGCCTTTCCCCGGTGGAACGGGGAGGCGTTGATGTTTAGAAGAATCCGGGCTCCTGCCCCGGCCTGGAGATGGGGTGGACCTTCCGCCAGCCACATGTCCTCACAGATCGAAATCCCTACTGACTCCCCGGCAATCTCCCAGACCGTCGCGGGTTTCGAGCCTGCCTCGAAGTAGCGGTCCTCATCGAAGACTCCGTAGTTGGGCAGGAGAACCTTGTGATACACGCCGCGGATTTCCCCGCCGGAGACGACCGCGGCGGCGTTAGCCACCCTGGGGGGACCTGCATCTCCCGAAACCCGGTCGTTCGCCGTGTCGACGAACCCGATGACCGAGGTCGTATGTCCCGACAGGCGAGCCAGCCTCACGACCACCTCCCGATTGGCGGCCACGAACGAGGGGCGGTGAACGAGGTCCTCAGGCGGGTAGCCGGTTACAGCCAGTTCGGGAACGAGCAGCACATCTGCGCCTTCGTCCTCCGCCCATCGCATCGCATCAGCGATACGGGTCTCGTTGCCCTCCAAGTCTCCGACGGTGAGGTTCAATTGGGCGCCCGCCACTTTCATAGGACCAGGCTACCGGTGGTCGCTCCACCACTCGGCCAGCGCGACATGCATGTCTCGCTTGGCGCCCGCTGTTGCCCAGGAGGCGTCTATGGCGTTCTCGGCCAGCACCCGCATGGTGTCGTCGTTGTACCCGAGAGACTCGATCGCCGAAAGCTCGCTGGCCAGAGTGCAACCGAACATGGCGGGATCGTCGGTGTTGATGGTCACAAAGGCCCCGGCATCGATAAGTTCTCGTACCTGGTGGCTGGCAAAGTCTGCTGAAACCCCCGTTCGCACATTCGAGGTCGGACAAACCTCGAGTGGTATCTGACGATCGACGATCTCGGCTAAGAGCGCCGGGTCTTCAACCGACCGAACTCCGTGACCGATCCGATCAACTCCGAGGTCGTCGATCGCCTGGCGAACACTTTCGGGGCCGGCCGCCTCCCCGGCGTGGGCGGTCAGTCCCAGTCCCGCGCTGCGCGCCCGACGGAACACCTCGACAAACTCGACCGCCGGGTGGTGTTGTTCTGAGCCGCCGATCGTGATGCCGATCACGCCGGCGTCGGCGGCGACCTCGATCACCTCCTCCAACGTCCGCATCGCCATTTCGTGTCCGGTGTCACGTACGAGGTCTGGGACCAGAGCGACGCGAATCCCTTGGACCGCCTCGAGTCCCTCCCGCACGGCCATCAGCATGGGCTGGGTGGCGAGACCCGAATCGGACGGCGAAACGTAAGCCTCTACATAGGTGTGTCCCTGACGGGCGAGGTCTCGGGCTACTGCCTCGGCCAGGAAGCGATAGTCGTCGAGGGTCGTGTGGAACTTCAGCTTCCATTCCCAGGTCGAGATGAAGTGGGTGAAATCCGAAAATTCGAAGCGGGCGGCCAGCGCACCCGGGTCAGGCACGTCGGGGTCCCCGCCGTGACGTTCGACGAGCGTCCACATCCCATCGGCGGGTATCGCCCCTTCCAGGTGGAGATGAAGCTCCACCTTGGGCATCGAATCCCACACGCTCACTTCTCGAACAACCTGCTCAGCCGGATGTCGAAAGCGGCGTCTTCTGATGTCAGATCCTGGTGGTGAGTCACAGGCTCGTCGGGATGGACATCGACGCGCACGCCCGTCGCTTCGATCCACGTAGCCACCGCCGTCGACCAGTCCTCACCCAGCAGTGCGGTGCGGATGACCGACAGATCTCCTTCATCCAGGCGACCAGGATCGGCCTCACACACGATCTCGGTGGCCAGAAGCCTGCCGAGCGACACCTCGTCGGATGCGACAAAAATCCGAGGTGGATCCTCATGCACGACGGCGACGGCGACGTTGCCGGGAGCGGTAGACGTCGGCCGGCTGTCTTCAACCATCGACGTGCGCGGCCAGGCGATCCATGTCTTGCGGATCCAGGAGTTGGATCACGTCGAAGACGGGCTTGTCAGGTCCGACAACCTCGGCCAACACGCGGGCGGCGGGAGAACGCTCAGGGGGTCTATGGGATGTGAGGAGCACGAGACGGCGACCGTCCCGATGAGCATCGATTGCCGCCGCCCTTCCGATCGCCCGCCACAGGGTGTCGATCCGAGCCAACCCTGGCTTGGAGGCGGTGAATCCACCAGACACATCGAACAGCCACCTGGCCCCCGTGCGATCAATGGCTTCGATCGAAATCTCTATGCCCGGCCCGACCTTTACCTTCTCGTGCAAGTCGACAAAGCCGAGATCTTTCAGAATGGCGACTGCTACGTCCCGCATGGCGCGTCCTTCACGGATGGCCTGCTCGGTGGAGGTCTCGATCTCGTCCTTGTCGGGCCGGTCCCCAGGAATCCGGGCGCCCGGCACCGGGTCTACCGACGCGCTTGCGACACGGTCTACGGCACGGGTGCGGTATTCCTCGTCGATCTCATAACCGACGTAGTGCCGGCCGGCTTGTACGGCGGCTACCGCCGTCGTTCCCGATCCAATGAACGGATCAAGGACCAAGTCCCCGCGATAAGTCAACAACTCGATGAGGCGACGCGGCAACTCGACTGGGAATGGCGCAGGATGGTTGACGCGCGTGGCGCTCTCGGACGGAATCTCCCAGATATCGGTCGTCGCTTCCATGAACTCGTCGCGCCAGATATCGGCGATGTGCGGATGACCTTCTTCTGCTCTTTCCCGAGCAGACACGGCCCGGTCGAAACGACCTTTGCTGGCAAGAATGACGCGCTCGCTGAGGTCACGCAGAACCGGATTGGCGGGTCGCTGGAAGGTTCCCCAGGCTGTGGAACCTGACGCTCCCCTGGCCTTCACCCACACGATCTCTCCCCTCAACAGCAGCCCGAGACGCTCAAAGATCTGGATCACGTCGCCTGACAGTGACCGGTAGGGACGACGTCCGAGGTTGGCGACGTTGACCGCCATGCGACCACCCGGTTCGAGGGTCCGCACGCATTCGGCGAATACCTCCTCTAGGCCCTGTAAGTACGCACGATACGAAGAGGGCACGTGGCCGCGTCCCATGTCCTCTTCGTATTCCTTCCCTGCGAAGTAGGGCGGTGACGTGACGACGAGTGCCACCGAGTTGCTAGGGACCTCAATCATGTGTCTGGCGTCACCGCGGTAGATGTGGTCTATCGCCTTGTGCCAGTTGACGTCTCGGTCCTTGTGGATGGTCGGAGGCTCAAACCGGTCGTAAAAAGCCGACGCGTCGTGGCTCTCACGCCGCGACGAACCGAAGTTCGACGTCCTCGTTCTTTTCGACTCGACCACGGTCAGAAGGCTAGACCCGGAGGGCCGCCAGTAGCCGCCGTCTGGCTCGGCCGTGGCGGTGCGGTGTACCCTTGCGGGTTCATGCTCGACACCGCCAGCGTGGTGGCGAGCGTCCTTCCGACCGTGATGGACGTTCGCCGTGCCATTCACCAAAACCCGGAACTCTCCAAACAGGAGTTCCTAACCACAGATCTCATCGCCTCTCATCTGACGCGCTTCAACCCGCGCCTTCGCACCCCCAAATCCGGCCTCACCGTCGACGTGGGTACCGAAGGTCCGCTCATCGTGTTCCGAGCCGACCTCGACGCCCTCCCGATCACAGAGCCGACAGACCTCCCGTTTGCCTCACGGAATCCGGGCGTGATGCATGCCTGCGGCCATGACGCCCACACCGCAATTGCCCTCGGCCTTGCACTGGCCTGGGAACGGCTAGAGATCAGCCGAAGAGTGAGGTTTATCTTTCAGCCTTCCGAAGAAGTGTTCCCCGGAGGCGCCGACGAACTAGCTGCAGAGGGTGCCGTCGCAGGCGCGGAGGCGATCATCGCCTTCCACGTCGATCCGCATTTAGAGACCGGGCTCGTGGGAGTCAAGCCAGGCGCAATCACGGCCTCTGCCGACCGTTTCTCGATCCTTCTCGAGGGCCCCGGCGGACATACTGCCCGACCCCACGAGACGGTCGATGTCGTGCAGGCTGCGGGCCATGTAATCGCTCAGCTCCCTGGCATCGTCAGCAGGCTCGTCGACGCCCGAGCCCCGCTGGTGATCACGTTCGGACAGGTCCATGGCGGTACCGCAGACAACGTAATCCCCACGTCGGTCCAGATGTCAGGGACAGTTCGCACCCCCGACCACGATGCCTGGGAACGGGTCCCCGAGATCCTCCGGCGCGTCGCCAGCCAACTGGCCGCTCCCTTCGGAGCGACTGTCGACATTCGCTACAACCGAGGATTGGCTCCGGTCATAAACGATGCCGAGCTCGTGACGCGACTGACACCGGCAGTAGAACGCGTCCTCGGTCCTGAGACAGTCACATCGACGTACACGTCGATGGGGGGCGAGGACTTCGCCGTCTATCTGGCCGAGGCACCGGGTGTCCTCTTTCGACTGGGCTGCGCGTCTGACCTGGCCAGTACGAGTGACCTGCACTCGGCCTCGTTCGTACTCGACGAAGGCGCCCTCGAAGTAGGGCTGCGAGTCGGTCTCGGGTTGCTCCGCGAATTGACTTCCTGAGACCTCAGGTCTCCAGAACTCGGAATCCCGCGAGGTCGAGTGCGGCACGCAACTTGCGGGCATCTACCGGTTTCACCGAGAGCGTCAGAACGCCCCCGCCGCCGTGCACGGCGTGGCGGAGCTGGAGGTCGCGCAGATCTACACCGCTATCCGACAGTGCCTTGCCGACTTCGGCGATCTCTCCTGGACGGTCTTCGAGGATGACGCGGACGGCTGTGACCGGCGCAGCCATGCCTCGCCGCAACTTACGGGCAACCTCCAACCGGGACTGAACCGCCTCTCGATCCTCAGACTCGACCATGTCCGCCAGTTCACCAAGCAAGCTGGCCAAAAGCCGCAGCTCTTCGGCCACCGCATCCCGATTGGCCACCAACACCTCAGACCACCATCCCGGTTCTGAGGCAGCCACGCGGGTCAGATCGCGAAAACCCCCAGCGACTAGGGCCCGAGCGCCCTCCTCGCGACTGACAAGGGAGACAAGGCTGGCAGCGGTGAGGTGCGGAATGTGACTGGCCGCCGCCACAGCGCGATCGTGGGCGAGGGCGGTCATCTGCACTGGTACCGCTCCCAAAGACTGAACGATCGCCGACATCTCCATCAGATCACCGTCGTCGGCACCGTCGGTGGTCAATACCCAAATGGCACCGCGGAACATCCCGCCGGAAGCACCCTCTGGTCCGGACGACTCGCGGCCTGCCATCGGATGACCGCCAACGAAGCGCGCCAGGTGGGACGCAGCTTCGACGATTGGGCGCTTCACACCGGCGACATCGGTAACCAGGGCATCAGTCTCCAGAGTCTCGAGCGTCTCCAGGATTGCCGTGACTGTGGCGGCGAGCACAACGAGTTGGGCCCCGGCGACCGCTTCACTCATCGAATCGCAGGGCTCGACCCCTCCCATCACCGCTGCCTGGCTCAAAGCTGCACCATCCGGGTCATAGCCGCGGACAATCCAACCCGCCGTGCGGAGCGCTATCGCAACCGACGTTCCGATCAGACCTGTGCCAAGGACGGCTGCTTCCCGTTGCATCCCGGCAGCCTAGAAGCCAACAACCACTGCATTTCCGAGCAAGGATCGCCATTCGATAGACTCGGCACATGACCACGGAAAGCCAAGAGAGCCCCGCGGTCCCTTACGAGCCCCATGTAGGCGAGACGCGTCAGTACTGGCGCGACATAATCCTTGGCGTAAACGACGGCCTCGTGTCCATGGTTCTGCTGGTCATCGGCGTGGCCGGTGCTGGCATGACGCAGGAGGCCATCGTCATCACCGGAGTCGCCGGGGCACTGGCAGGAGCCGTTTCCATGGGCGCGGGCGAGTACCTCGCCACCAAGAGCCAGGTTGAGGTGCTCGAGTCCGAGATGCGCCTCGAACAGGTCCACATCATCCACCACCGTCAGTCCGAGCTCGACCAGTTGCGTGACATGTTCGAGGAGATGGGGCTGTTGGAAGAGGACCTCGACCCTGTCGTCGACGCCTTCGATCGATCCGACGCTGCCTTGCTCAATGCCATGAAGGCTCTCGAGTTCGGGGCCCCCGAGTCTGAGCGGCGATCGCCGTACAAAGCCATGGCGTTCTCCGGACTGTTGTTCCTAGCGGGCGCCGCACCGCCGGTTCTGCCGTTTATTTTCGCCGACACCTCCACCCAAGGTCTGTGGTGGGCGACAATCCTCACCGGGATCGCACTTTTTGGCGTTGGGGCCGCCAAGACGAGGGTGACGAAGACCAACCCGTTCATCGCCGGACTTGAAAATCTGGCGATCGCCGGCTTCGGCGGCGTGATCGCATATTTCGTCGGCGACGCTCTCGGGAGCGGCGCGACTTTCTGAGTGCTCGCAACTTGCGCCTCCGCGCTTGCAAAAGTTACACGCTTGCTGTAGTTTGCACTTAGTGACTAATAGCAAGCACATCGATACCCCAGAAGAGCCCGACGAAAAGCACGTCGGCACGTTCATACGCGAACAGCGCGAACGCGCCAACCTGTCGCTAAGACGACTGGCCGATCGGGCTGGAGTCTCGAACCCTTACCTGTCACAGATCGAACGCGGTATTCGGCGACCATCAGCCGAGATCCTCAAACGCCTCTCGCGGGCGCTGGAAGTCTCGGCCGAATCGCTGTACACCCGCGCTGGGTTGATCGAAGAAGGCGGGGCGGCACCAACCGTCGTCGAAGCCGTCGAAGCCGACCCGGCGCTCACGCCAAGACAAAAGAAGGTTCTGCTCGATCTTTACCGGGCGCTGCTCGACGCGGCGTCCGTCACCGAGCAGGAATGAAACAAGGAGAACGGTCCATGCAGACCAAGAAGTACCTATACGCAGCAGTCGGCGCCCAAGTCGCAGTTGTCCGCTCGGCCCAGGCCAAGCTCGAAGACCTCAAGTCGATGATCGACAAGAACAGCTCCGAGGCATCCTCTGACATGAAGAGCCGCATCGAGGTCTGGGCCGGCGAGGGCGAGCAGTTCCTCGGCAAGGTCACAGACGCCAAGGCGCTCGACGACCTGACGTCGAAGGTGGACTTTGACCAGGTCCAGAACCAGGTCAACAAATTGCGCGATCAACTCGAGGACATCGTGGGTACCTGGCGTGCCAACTTCCGCCCCGAGTCCAAGCCAGCCGAGAAGGTTGTTGTGTCAGTTGCCGCGGTCGCTCCCAAGGCTGCCGCCAAGCCCAAGACCACGACGGCAAGGAAGCCTGCTGCCAAGAAGCCCGCTGCCAAGCCTGCCGCCAAGGCCACCACGGCCAAGACGACGGTCACCACGAGCACGGCCACCAAGCCCGCTGCTACCAAGCCCGCTGCTACCAAGCCCGCTGCCAAGAAGCCCGCTGCCAAGAAGCCTGCTACCAAGCCTGCCGCCAAGGCCTCCACGGCCAAGACGACGGCCAGCAAGCCTGCTGCCCAAAAAGCTTCCTGACGCGATCCGAACAAGACTGGCCCCCGGCTTTCACGAGCCGGGGGCTCTCTTTTAGCTAGAGATCGATGACTCCACATCGGCCGCCGCTTCGATCCAGGCGGCCACCATCGACTCGGTGGGCAGGCGTCGCACAAGACGTTTGGCGTCGTTGACCTCGACCATGGAGCCCAGAAGGCTGCGCGGGTTGCGGCGGCGTAGGGCTTTGACGGTGTCCACACCCACGACTTTGAGCAGGTCTGCATACTCCGCACCTACTCCCTTGATCTGCATCAGATCAGCACGATTGACCCAGTCCAGCAGCTGCTCGGGGTCCAGATCGGTCGCCTTTGCAAGGGCGTTCCGTGACCTCTTGTTGTTAGCCCTCCGAAGCAGGGACTCGGTTGTGCGCACCCCTGCCTTTCGGAGCCTGGTGGCCTCCTTGGGATGGATGCCACGCAACTCACCAATCGAACCCATGACTCCGTTGTTCCTCTCCACGCGCCAGCACCGATGTCGGTGGACCCTAGCCGTCCCGGCGTGGCGCTGACAGGGCCTCAGGGCCTGTTCTAGGGTTCGGTCCGTGACCGGGAAATTGGAACGCAAACGACAGATCCGCCAAGACCAGATCCTCGACGCGGCGGCACGCATCTTCGCCAGGGATGGCTTCCACGCTGCCCGCATGGATGACATCGCCTCCGAGCTCGATCTGACCAAGGCGGCGCTCTACTACTACTGCGATTCGAAGTCCGATCTGTTCGTGAAAGTGATCGAGGCCCGAGTGGGAATCGCCGTCGAAGCGCTAGAAAACATCGACATGACCGCGACGAGTGCGACCTCGAAGGTGCGCGAGGCGATACTCGTCCACCTGCGGGTCTTCCACCAGCACAGGGATATCTACACGATGTTCCTCGGCGAACGCCTGCGCTCCATTAGCGAGGAGGCGGCCTCTGTCGTCGACCGCATGGGGAGAAGGTTCGAACACACATGGGCAGAGTTTCTGCGGGAGGGGATGGCAACCGGTGAGTTCCGGCAAGACCTAGATGTTCCTGTGACCGTTAAAGCGTCACTCTCGATGTGCAACATGACTCTCACGTGGTTCCGCCCCGACGGTCGCCTGAGCATCGAAGACCTCGCCCAGCGATTCGGCGACCTGATCGTCGCCGGCGTCGAGGCATGAGGTCCGAGGCCGTACTCGGCCTCTGGCAGGACCGTCCGGCGCTGGAAGCATTGACCACAGCTGGCCACGCCGAGCGTCTCGGATACCACAGACTGTGGATAGGCGAGATGGCGACGTATGACGGCTTCGCACTCGCTACGGCCGTCGCAGGCTCGACCCAGACGATCGAACCGATCGTCGGCCCGCTAGCCGTGGCGGTTCGCACTCCGGTCAACATCGCGATGGGCGTCGCGTCGGTCTCTTCACTGACGGGGCGCAGGACGCATGTCGCGCTCGGGACATCCAGTTCGGTGGTCGTCGAACGATGGCACGGACGGAGCCGCAGAGACGGACCCGAACGGCTGGCTGCAACCGCCCAGTCCGTGCGAGCCCTCCTAGCCGGAGAGCGAGACCCCGTATCGGGCTTCCGACTCAGACTCGACAGCCGCCCGGCCCAGTTGAATGTCGCAGCGTTCGGCGAGCGGGCCGTAGGCGTGGCCGCCGAGTACGCCGACCGGATGCTGCTGAACATGGTGACACCCCGGGCGGTTGCGGCGTTCAGACAGCAACTCGACGACGCAGGAGGTCAGACGATCCCGATCGTCGCCTGGCTTGTCGCCGCAGTCGAGCCCACCAGTGAGGAAATCGCCCAGATCCGGTCAGCCGTGGTCTCATACCTCGCCGCCCCTGGGTATGGGGAAATGTTCGTCCAGGCGGGCCATGAGGATCTGGTCGAACTAGCCAGGTCCGGCGCCCACCCTCGCGACCTCTTGTCTGCCATGCCGGAAGGATTCGAACGATCGGTCGGTCTGGTCGGCTCGCGCAGCGAGATCGCAGAGTTGATCGAGTCCTACGCCGACGCGGGCCTGGACACGGTGGGTGTGGTGCCAGTCACCGCCTCGGGCGACTTCGGAACGAAGGCTCTGCAGGTGGTTGCCGAACTCAGCGAGTCCACCGCAGCCGATTGACGATCGTCCGGCCGCCGTGACTCATCTCCGGAGGCGTCGACAGCACCAGATCCCCGTCGACCCATTCGACGAGGCGCAACTGCTCATCGCCCACCCAGTCCGGAAACAGGCTGACCTCGACGTGGTGGACGACCACACCGCCATCGACGGTGTACCGGCCCGCATAGGACAAGAAACCAGCGGCCGCCGCGGCCCTCTGCGCGGCGGTAGCAGCGGCCAACGTGCCAGTGTCGAGCAGCTCACGGTCCTTGCGCTGCAGGGTTGCCCACATTCGTCCGTCAGCCGTGTAGGTCAGAAGACCTTCAACACTGCCCCCCATGGGCCGGGTCACAGTGCCGTCGACCGAAGCCGTCCACTCCACGAGCCTCCAGGTACCAACCAGGTCGTCCATTCCGGTGACGATAACGCGAAGAGTATTTCTACCCGCCGGTAGAATTTTGGCGGGAGAGTTGATAGTTTGTCTGCAAGCCCGAAAGGACCCGATGACTCTCGTTCGAAACGACGCCCTGAACCTGGCACTCGACACAGGCGACAACCCATACTTGATGGACGGGTACGCCCCGGTTCACACCGAAATCGACGCAGAGGACCTCGAGGTCACCGGAGAGATCCCTGCCGACCTGAACGGGCTGTACGTCCGAAACGGCCCCAACCCCACCTTCACTCCGCCCGGGCGGTACCACTGGTTCGACGGAGACGGAATGCTCCACGCCATCCACTTCAGGGACGGGAAAGCCACATACCGCAATCGGTGGGTCAGGACAGAAGGCTTCAAGGGAAACCGAGCGGCAGGCCGCGAGCGGTACACCGGGATGATTGAACCGTCCTTCCGCAACCCTCCCACCTCCATGTATCGGGGGCTCAAAGACAGCGCCAACACAGATGTCGTCTTCCACAACGGCAGCCTTACCGCTCTGTGGTATCTGTCCGGAGATCCGTATCGCATCGATCCTCTAACCCTTGAGACCCAGGGACGTGAAGACTGGGGAGGAGCGCGCAACGGGTGCGTTTCTGCGCATGCCAAAGTCGATGAGAGAACCGGTGAGTTTCTCTTTTTCGACTACGGACCGACCGCCCCCTACCTCTGGTACGGAGTTGTTTCTCCCGACGGCCGCCTCGTCCACCATGTTCCGGTGCCTTTGCCGGCCGCTCGGCTGCCGCACGACATGGCGATCACGCCGAACTACTCGATCCTGATGGACCTTCCGCTGTACGCCGACCCCGACGTATTCGCCGCCGGACGGCACAGGCTGATATTCGACATGGACATGGCGTCGCGGTTCGCTGTCATACCTCGCTACGGCGCGACATCCGACGTCCGGTGGTTCGATGCGGACCCCTGCTACATCTATCACACGATGAACGCCTGGGAGGAAGGCGACGAGATCGTGATGGACGTCTGTCGGACCAGACGACCTGCCCCGCCAGACAGGCCACTGACCGGCCCGCTCGAGTCGCTTCTCGAGTATCTGCGCCTCGACGCGCAGTGGTACCGCTACCGCTTCAACCTGCGCACTGGATCGACAACAGAAGGGGCGATGGACGACCTCAACACCGAGTTCCCGTCGATCAACACCGCCCGCACGGGCCTGCCGAGCCGATATGCGTACAACATCGCGATCGAGAGCGGGTATACGACCCTCTTCGACGGCATCGTCAAGTACGACATGACGTCCGGCACATCACAACGCTTCGATTTCGGGCCGGGACGGTTCGGCTCCGAAGCCCCGTTCGCAGCGCGAACGGACAGCGCAGAAGACGACGGCTATCTGGTCAGCTTCGTGGCCAACCACGAAGACGGCCTATCTGAGTGCGTGATCATCGACGCCCCCACCATGTCCGAGGTCGGAAGGGTGCGCATACCGCAGCGGGTCCCGCACGGGTTCCACGCATGCTGGGTGAGCCAAGACCAACTCGAGGCCCGCAGGAAGTGAGCCGGGGCATTCACATTCTCGGCGGGTACCAGACAGACTTCGCCGAGAACTGGGCGAACAACGGCCGTTCCGCCTTCGACGGGCTAGCCGAGGCCGTTCTTGGAGCAGTCGAAGAAGCCGGACTAGAGCCGAGCGACATCGAGGGCTTCGAGGTCGGCAACTTCGTCGGCGAGCTCTTCCTCGGTCAGGGCCAACTGGGCGGCCTGGTCGCCGCGATTGACCCTGCCTTTGCAGGAAAGCCCGGAGCCAGACACGAAGCAGCCTGTGCTTCGGGGTCGATCGCCGCCATGTCGGCCATTGCCCAGATCGAAGCCGGGTGGCGCGATGTCATGGTCGTCGTGGGAATGGAACAGATGCGCAATGTCGACGCCACTGCCGCCGCTGGACATCTAGGAGCGGCAATGTGGCAGGGACGGGAGGGCCAAGAGGCCAACTACCCGTGGGTGTATCAGTTCTCCCAGATTGCCGACGCATACGCCGAGCGCTGGGGATTGGATAGCACCCACTTGGGGGCAATCGCTGAGAAGAACTTTGACAACGCCCGCCGCAACCCAAAGGCCCAGTCCCGTGCCTGGTCGTTCGAACCGGGAGCCTTCGCCGCCGACGACGACCTCAATCCGATCGTGGAAGGTCGGCTCCGCCGACAGGACTGCGGTCGGATCACCGACGGGGCAGCCGCGGTGGTGCTCTGCTCGGCCGAGTACGCCGAACGTCACGCCGCGCGGACACGGACACCCGTAGCGCCCCGGATCTCCGGATGGGCAACGGCCACAGCCCCCATGCTGTTGGAGACCAAGCTCGACGCCATACCTGCGCATGGGCCGATGTTTCCCCACGTCGCCCGGGTTGTGAAAGAGGCCCGGGAGATGGCTGGCACGGGACTCGACCAGGTCGACCTCGTCGAAACCCACGACTGCTTCACGATCAGTGAATACCTGGCCTATGACCATCTTGGTTTGAGCGAGCCGGGTGAAGCGTGGCGGGTGGTTGAAGCGGGCACAGCCACGATGAGCGGCCGACTTCCAGTGAACCCGTCAGGTGGACTGATCGGATCAGGACATCCCGTGGGAGCGACCGGCGTTCGAATGCTGGTAGACGCTGCGGACCAACTGCGCGGTCGGGCGGGCGAAATGCAGGTAGAGGGTGCCAGCACCGCCCAGACCCTCAACATCGGCGGTTCGATGACCACGGTGGCGAGCTTCGTAGTCCAAGCCTGAGTTTCTTCCGGGCAGTGCTGGTCGGTCCTCGCTAGCGGTGTGTCGCGAGCCGGAACCGGATAATCCCAGTTCCCAGCCATACTGTCCTTACGTCCCCGCGGCAAGAAACGACCGGAGGCAGCGTGTCCGGACGGAGCGAGGACATCTTCAAACCCAGCGCCATGAATAGGCCCTGGTGGCGGGTCGCCGCCTCACTCATCCTCGCCGGTTCGTTGTTCGCGTTGGCTGGCGCCGTCGGGGCCGAGGCTCCGACCTCAGGACAGGATCTCGTCCTGGCTGGCATCTACTCCGACCGATGGGAGTCGGGCGGAGATCTCATTGCGCTCGGGGCGGCCGCGGGAAAACGGGTGTCGTTGCAAGGCTCGTTCCACGACATTGGCCAATCGGCGCGCAATCTCGATTGGATCCTCGAACAGGCATGGTCGGCGAGCGCCACTCCTTTCGCCAACGTGACGATCCAGGCCAGCGCACAATCGATCGCCGCCGGTGATCACGACGCGGCGATCCTCAACTTCGCGGGCAAGGTCAAAGGATGGATCGGCCGCGGAGGGGGTAGGTCGCTCTTCATCGCCCCACTGCAGGAAATGAACGGCGACTGGACCCCCTATGGCATGAATCCACAAGCGTTCAAGGTGGCTTACGGCAAGTTCGTCGATGCGTTCCGGTCGACCGGACTTGACGAAACGGCGGTTCGCTTTGTCTTTGCACCCAACGGCTGGTCCACCCCGCCCTACAAGATCGCCGACTACTACCCCGGCGATGACGTCGTGGATCTCATCGGGATCTCGGCCTACAACTTCGGAACCACCATCGACCGGTGGACCACCGTGTCCGAGACCTTGGACGGGGCACTGGCCGAACTACGCACGATCGCCCCGACCAAGCCGTACCTGATCGCCCAGGTCGCCAGTTCCGGCTTCGGCGGCGACAGGGATGCGTGGGTGCGGGAACTGTTCGCCCGTACCGCCGCCGACCCCAACGTCGTCGGATTTCTCTGGTTCAATTTGAACAAGGAGACCGACTGGCGGATCTGGGACGGCGCCACCGTGGCCAATGGTTGGACCGATGGAATGAAGTCCACAAGCACCATCCATGAGTGGCCCCTCACGAATTGGTTCCAACCCGGTCCACTTCCCTTCTCGCCGAGCACCTGGAATGGCACCTTCCGAGACGACGACGGGTCGCCGTTCGAGCCGGACATCGAGTGGCTTGCGTCCGAGGCCATCACCAAGGGTTGCAGCGCAGATGGAATGCTCTTCTGTCCGTATGGCATCGTGAAGCGAGGCCAGATGGCGGCATTCCTCGCGCGAGCACTGGATCTTCCGCCCGCCGACACCCATCCGTTCACCGACGTCGCTGGCTCTGGCTTCGAAGGCGAGATCGCGGCGGTGGCAGCAGCAGGGATCACGCAAGGGTGCAGCGCCGACGGGACGAAGTTCTGTCCAGACGGCACCGTCACACGCGGTCAAATGGCCGCCTTCATCTCCCGAGCGCTCAACCTTCCTGCTGGTGCGGTCAACACGTTTGTCGACGACGACGGATCCATCTTCGAGGACGAGATCGCCCAGATTGCCTCGGCGGGCATCACCCTGGGCTGCAACCCCGAAGGGACACGTTTCTGTCCGGACGACCCGGTGACACGAGGGCAAATGGCCGCGTTTCTCCGCCGAGCGTTAACACCGACCTAACTCCTACGGCGCCCGCGTATCCCGGGCCGATTCGATTGAATCGTTGGCGGTCACAGCCCAGGTGACGAGGAGCATCACCATGAAGGCTGCAGCAGCCACGAAGAAAGGAGCACGCAAGCTGACTGCGGATGCCACCGCTCCTCCGAACAAGGCTCCCAGCGGCATGCTGCCCCAGGTGAGCATCCGGCTCGCACCGGCAACCCTGCCTCTCGTCTCGTCCGGAGTCAGTTCCTGGCGGAGCGAGACGGCGACCACATTCCACAACGTGATCTGAGTCCCGAACACTGCCATCAGGAACCCCGCGATCCACCCATTGGATGTCAATCCAAAGACTGCCAATGCAATCGTCTGGATCCCCACCGATAGCCGGAGAGTGCTACCCGAACCGATCCGTCTCACGATCCGCGGGGCGGACACGGCTCCCAGGAGACCGCCCACCCCCAAGGAGGCCAGAAGCACCCCGTAGAGGGCGTCTGACACTCCGAGGATGTCCTGGGCGTATAGAACGAAGATGCTGATAACTCCGAACGTGAAGAAGTTGGTGGTCCCGGCCATCAACGCCAGCGTGCGCAAGACTTTCTGCCTCCATAGCCAGCGGAGACCCGAGAGGATGTCGGCACGGAGCGTGGTCAACTCTGACCGGTCAGTTCGATATACCCCAGGGATGAGAGCCACAACGAGGGCGGCTACGACGAAGGATGCGGCGTCGACAAAGAACGGCATCGACGCGGCTACGGCGAACAACGCCGCACCGACCGGAGGGCCAACAAACGATCCGCCCACCCACTCCAGCCCTTGGAGTCTGCCATTAGCCGCCGGGAGGTCTTTTGCGGCAACTAGAGCCGGGGTGAACGCCTCGGCGGCGGTATCGAAGAACGTCTCAGACAAGCCGAGGCCAAACGCCACCAGATACACCAGGACGAGGCCAATGTCTCCCACGCTGACACCCCAAGCCAAGACACCGACAGCTAGGGCTCTCAAGAGATCCGTGATCACCATCACCCGCCTCCGGTCCATCCGATCGACGAACGCTCCAGAGATCAGTGCGAACAGAAACCAGGGCAAGCGCCCAGCCAGAGTGGCGCCCGCAACGAGAAGTGGGTCGCGGGTTATCGACGCCACCAGGAGCGGGAAAGCAGCGGCCAACATTCCGTCACCGACATTGGACACACCAACCGCGATGGAAAGCTTGTCGAAGTTAGAGCCCAAGCGGGTTGCCATGCGGGCAAGCTACTCCGGGAAACCCGCGCTGGCATGACCTCTCGGACTGTGAGCCCCGCTCAGAAAGTCCTGGGCTTGAGGTCATCGACGTCGCGCTGGGTATCGAT
>JBGTKD010000191.1:0-2797 GCA_041744795.1 Acidimicrobiia bacterium | reverse complement strand
GCCTCGTTGGCGTTGCGGGCGAACGGGCACAGGTAATCAAAGGTGATTTCGAATCTCATAACTGTCCCAACGAGCGATCCGACCAGACATTCCTCGATGTCGCCTATCCGACAATGACGAATTCAACCGGAAGATTCGGCGCCGTTCGCATGTTGCGCTCGATAACGAGGAGTTGATCAATGAACCAGCCGATATCACTGGACCTCGGACTTGACGGTCGATCCCGGCCCGATCGCGAGTTCATCTATGTCGGCGATCCCATGTGTAGTTGGTGCTGGGGATTCACGCCCGCTCTCGAAAAGATGCGCACCCGATACGACATTCCCATGAGGGTGGTGATGGGCGGTCTGCGCACCGGCGCCCAGGCCCAGCCCATGGATGCTGACGCCCGCCGTATGCTGGCTGACTACTGGCGGGGTGTGGAAGAGCAAACGGGTCAGCCGTTCACCACCGAGGCACTGGAACGCGACGGATGGCGCTACGACACCGAACCGTCGTGTCGGGCGGTTGTGACGCTGCGCGAGCTGGCACCCCAGGACACTTTGCGGTGGGTGGCGAGACTGCACCGAGCTTTCTACGTCGAAGGCGTCGATGTCACCGACCTGTCGGTGTTCCCGGATCTGCTCGACGGATTCGATGTCGACCGGGACCTCTTCGCCCGGATGCTGACCGAGGAGGCCACCATCGAACGGACCCGACAGGACTTTCTAGAAGCTCAGCGTTACGGGGTGTCGGGCTTTCCGACGGTGTTGTTCCGTGATGGCGAAGACCTGGGAATCGTGACACGCGGGTTCGTGTCCTGGGATCAACTCGAGCCAGGTCTAACGCGCTGGCTAGAAGATCGCTACGGCGACCTCACAACGGGACTGATCTGCGACCCGGAAACCGGTCTCTGCTAACCGTCAAGGACCGTTCCCCGACACCTTGATACGAACATGGAGCACAACCATGAACCCACTCCACGACACAACCCGCCAGATCGATTTGACCGCCGCGGAGCAGGCGATCACCGACCTGCTCACCGCTCTCGGAGAGGATCTCGAAGCCGAACATCTCCGTGAAACCCCCCGACGGGTAGCCGCTGCCTATGCCGAGCTACTCACTCCGCGAGCCTTCAACCTGACCACCTTCCCCAACGACGAAGGCTACGACGAGTTGGTCCTTGCTCGGGACATCCCGTTCCATTCTCTCTGCGAGCACCACATGCTCCCCTTCCAGGGGGTGGCACATGTCGGCTATCTGCCGGGAGGTCGGATTCTCGGATTGTCCAAACTGGCTCGGGTCGTGGAGCACTTCTCCCGCCGTCTCCAGGTTCAGGAGCGGCTTACTCAGCAAATCGCCGATTGGCTCCACGACCAGCTCGACCCAAAGGGCGTCGGGGTCGTCATCGAAGCCGAACACCTGTGCATGACTTTGCGCGGGGTTAGAGCGTCAGGATCAAGCACGGTCACCTCCGCCCTCCACGGCCTCGTCCGTGACAACGATCGATCCCGAGCCGAGTTCTTCGCCCTAGTCGGATAGACGATCGTCTTGCCAGGCCCTGCGGGCCGATCACGGATCTACCGCCGCCTGGTCACGAGCGCCCTGATACTCAGGAGGTCGTTGACAACCAACCGCTGTCAAAACCTGCCCGGCGTAATCCCGTGAGCAGGTGGGGACAACGCTTCATCCACCGCCAGAGGAGACCTGACTGGTAGTTCTCGATCATGAGGATGATCGGCCCCTGATCGAGCCCGAAGTAGCGTTCCGAGTGCCAACCAAACGTGTCTCCTGATCCGTTCCCGAAGGTTGGGTTGAAGCTGCATCTCACGCCATAACGTCCCATCATCTGCGGAATTCGGTCGAAATATCGGAGAGTCGGCAGGACGATCTCGGGGGCGAAGGGAAGCGATGCGACCGCCGCCCATGGGGCGATGGTCCCGTCGTCCGGACCCCAGGGAATGCTGCGTGCCCTGTAGTCATAGAAACGGCGTTCGACTCCATCGATGCGTCGGGTGATCGGTCCGGGTCCGTCGCTCGCCGTGAATCCCCAGCAAAGCTCGCTGTAACCGCTGAATCCCCTCGGGTTGCGAATCGCGTACTGCTGCTGCACCAGAGTGGCGCGGCGGCTGTTCTCGAAATAGTCGATCCCACGATCGCGCATGTAATCGTCCTGGATGCCGCGAAAGTCGATCCAGACGTGTGAGAGCTGATGGATGAATAGGGGACCGGCATACAGGAATTCATGGCCGTAGATCTTCTTCCAGCGATACGTCCTCATCCATGCGGCGTAACTCGTCTCAGGCAGCGGGTGTGTCGGTGATCCCAGCCCCAGAACGTATAGGAGGATCGCCTCGCTGTAGCCCTCCCACCTGTAGTTCAGAAATCCGCGTTCGGGCGTCCACCCGTGTGTGACCGTCAGACCACCGTTCTGTGCCCACTGCCAATCGACGCGGCGGTACAGCGCATCGGCGAGGGTCCGGATCTCGCGCTCGTCGCTCGTCTCTCGATCAAAATAGGCGGCGCCGGTCAGGGCTCCGGCGAGGAGGAACGTCGTGTCGATGGTCGACAATTCAGACTCCCAGGCGCGACGACCTGTCTCCATATCGAGGAAGTGGTAGAAGAATCCCATGTATCCCGTCGCGTCCGGTTCATCACTCTGTGGGCTATGCCAAAAGAACCGGAGCGTCGTGAGCGTGCGTTCTATGGCTTCGGAGCGAGTGATGACGTTGCGCTCCACGCCAACGGCGTAGGCGGCCAGGGCGAACCCAACGGCGGTGATGCTCGATGGCGAGCCCACCCGCGTGTTGTCCGGGAC
>JBGTKD010000190.1:0-14568 GCA_041744795.1 Acidimicrobiia bacterium | reverse complement strand
TCTCCTCACGAGCCCTGTTTCGATGATGGCACGGCTCAGGCCCCGCGTCCGGGAATCCAAATCGTCGATCTACCGTGCCTCGTCGTGCGTACATGGGAGTCCATCCAAATCGGTGTCGTTGCCACCGCCATCCTCCTCCCTATCCTTCTGGTCGGAAGTGGGCTGGCAGTTGGGTGCTCCGTACACCCTCCGGCCGGCCAGCACGGCCGGGAACTGCGACCTGACGTACTCACGGGTGATCGAACCGGATGCAGATCTGGGAGAGACTCAACTCAATGAGTGCCACTTGCACCGTCGGCACCGAGAATGCAGAGGTCGCGATACCCGGAGGTGCCTGTGAATTCGACACACAGATGCGATACCGACCGGGAGGTACCTCTCGCCTCGGGTGGGCCTCATCCCAGGGACACCATCCGACCAGGGAAACCAGACGGGAATATGACACTGTTACTAGATAGTGAGCTGTCGGTCCCTACCTTGACCGCAATGAACCGCTTACCTCTCCTGGTCATCGCCGCGATGTTCCTCGCCGCCTGCGGCGCGTCCGATTCCCAAGAGGTACGACCGTTCTCGGACATCGCAGTCGCTGATCCGCAGATCGTCTTCGACCCTTCGGGCACGGTGGCAACTCTGAACGTGACGACGAACATCGCCGCAGTGTGTGCTGTTGCCTACGGGGTCGATGCACCGGCGGGTTCCATCGCCACCGATCAGGACATGGGGATGGGCGGTCACAGCGACCACGCCGCGGTGATGACCGGGCTGCAGCCGGACACGACGTATAAATACCGACTGCAGGGTGTCGGAGCGGACGGAAACCTGTACCGCAGCGACATCTTCACGTTCACGACCCCACCTCGCGACGATGCCCTCGGAGCGTTCGGGAAAAATCTGGCCGAGGGTGCAGAGGTGATCGCGGCCTCCTCGGAGTTCTCGGACGCCTTCGCTGCCGAGCATGCCGTCGACGGCGACCCTGGAACAGAATGGTCGAGCCGGGGGGATGGCGACGACGCCTCGATCACCATCGACTTGGGGAGAGTTGTCGATGTCCAGGCGGTGGCATTCTGGACACGGTCGATGGGCGACGGCTCGTCCATCACCGAGTCGTTCACCGTCACCGCGGATGGCGAGACCTTCGGCCCTTTCCCCGCTGGTCCTGAACCTGTGAAGTCCTCCTTCACAGCACAGATCGTGACCTTCGAGGTCGAGTCGTCGACCGGAGGCAACACCGGCGCTGTAGAGGTTCAGGTCTTCGGCGGCTGACTTGCGAGCGGCTCGTCAGTCTTTCGAGAGACCGGTTGCCACGGCCTGCAGGCGAAGCATGTCGACCACCTCGATCATGCGATAACCGGTCTGCACGATCTCTCGGTCCCGCAGTTCTCCCAACGCCTCGTTGACCGACTGCCGGCTCACCCCGAGCAGCGTGGCGATCGACGACTGGGAGAGGGGAACCCGCTTCTGGTTGAGGGCTTCTTCGGCGAGCAGGTCGGCTACCTGGGCGAGGACAGTCTTGTGCATGAGGCTGATGATCCGTCGCTGGGTCCGCTCCAACTGGTTTAGGCCGGACACCAGCCACCGCAGACAGATCGAAGGGTGCCTAGCGAGTTCCGGGAGAAGCCGGTCGCGGTCGAACCGAAACGCCTTGACGTGATCGACGGCTCGCACCGACGACTTGTACACCCCCTCGCCGAACATGGCGATATCGCCGATGACCGACCCGGCACCGACTCTGGCCACCACGGTGTTGGATCCCGAGTGTGTCCGGTAGATGTCCACCTGGCCTTCGCGAACGAGGTATGCGGCGACTGCCGGCTCGCCCTGACGGAAGAGGTGCGAGCCACGGAATCGTTTGACGAGTTCGGCGGACCCCGCGAGGACCTCGAGGTCGGAGGCGGTGAGCGGGAGATAGTCCGGTCGCCCGAAGCTGCGCGCCAGCCAGGCGAGATGCTGGTCGGCGGCGAGGTCGGACAGTTCAGTCATGGAGTGCGCCCAAAGTAGCGCGCTGGCGGTGACATCAGGAGCTGGGAGCTGTGTCACGAATTCAGAAGCTCTGTCCGGATCAGGTCTTCCAGGTCGTCCGCAAAGATCACACCTGCGTGGGTCTTGACCACCTCGCCGTCTGCTCCGATGAACACGGTCGTGGGCATGGCGATCCCCCCGAATCGGTTAAAGATCGAACCGTCGGCGTCTACTCCCAGCTGATAGCTGACCCCGGTGGCCGCCACAAGGCTTGCAGCGGCCGCTGGATCGGTCTCCTGCATGTTGAGCCCCAGGAACACCACTGCATCTCCGAGGGTGGCATGCACTTGTTCGAAGTCGGGCATTTCCGCGACGCACGCTGGGCACCACGAGGCCCAGAAATTCACGACGACAGGAGTGCCGACGAAGTCGGACAGGTTTGCCTCCGTCCCGTCGACATACTCGAACGGGACATCGATGGCCGATGCCGCGTTATCGGCTGCCGGTTCGGAGATCGCCCCGAACGCAGCGATCGCGAGAATCAGCACCGCAACAAAGCTGGCGCCGATCATCACGCGCTTGTTCTTCATGGTTCGATCAGATCCGTGCCGGGGGCGTAGGTGGACCACGCGAACCAGAACGTATCGAGATGCGGAACGCGTTCGAGCTGAGCGTCGGCGAGTTCCCCGGAAACGGCCCGGCCTGTGATATTCCAGGTCGTGCCGGTCTGATCGTCCACGAATGAGCCGTTCTCGACCGAGAAGGTGAGCGTCCGGCCATCGACCACGGGGGAGAACACGCCAACGGATCCGACGTCGCGACCGGATGCGATCTCAGGTGTTTCGAGCGCACTCGACTGACCAGCAGACCACAGGATCACGAGTGGCGTGTCGCCGAGCTCGGTGTTGGTGGCTGCTGCGACCTCACCTGAGATCGCCTCGAGCGACCACGCCCGGGCCACGTCGTCATCCCGTACGCCCACGACCCGCTGCATAGCGGCCGAGCGTTCGTCGACTGTCCCAGTGAACAGGAACGGGAACGAGTCCGGACGGTCGTAACCCCGATACGGGTTGTTGCCATACGGGCGTGAGAATCCGGTCGCCGAGCGGTCGAGAACGAGACCATCGGGATGCGAAACCTTGAAGTCGGCCCACGCCAGCAGCGGCGACGCCACCGGAGTGAGACGGTGCCCGGCCAGCACTCCGACGATGGCTCGCCCGTCGAAGTGGGTCCACAGGCTCTCAGTTGCACGGTCGTACATGACGAGCGCCGATGCAAACAGCCGGCCTGAGGTGCCGAAAGTGGTTTCCCTTCCTTCGATAGTCCGCTCGTAGGAAATCGCGCTGTTGCAAAGCGGGCAGTAGGTGACGGCCACCGGAACTCCGCCGACGACGTCGTTCACGATTTCATGCCAGATCATGACCTGGATGGGGTAGGCGCGAACGTCCCCGTTCACATCAATCGCGACGACCGGCTCCTCATCGCTGATCCACTCATCGGCGGCGGCAACATCAATGAACTCGGGTTCGTCGATGGGGGGGATCCCATCGGGGGGCGGGCCGCCGGAGATGATGGCAGAGACGTCCACCAACGGCGGAGGGAATCCGTCGAATGTCATATTCTCGAGCGCCGAAGGGCCCTCAGGAAATCCGTCCGCGGGAAAGTCGACCGGCGCCTGGGTCGTGGTTGTCTCCGCGACCAGGGTCGTGGTGGTCGTTGACGTGTCCTCTGCAGCCGATCCGCCATCATCTTCAGTCGCGGCGCCTCCACACGCTGAGACGATCAGGGCCAAGAGTGCGGTCGCAGTTCTGGTTCTCATGACCGCCTCAACGCCCGGGAGCCGCGACGCTTCGCAGCAATGTCGGCAATCCGACCTTCAGTCGGACTGGGCCGAGCGATCCGGCTTGGCTATCGAGACGTGTTGCTGTTTGTGTTGTGAAACTCATCATTGATCTTCTTCTTCCCAGCACCGACGCCGGTGTGCTCGCGCAGTTGATTGTCGTTAGCGCCGCAGCGTTGTCTGGGCTTGTGTTCACTCGTCGGCATTCCGACGGGCGGCTGCTGGTTGTCGGCGTGACACTGGTTGTGTTCGCATTCATGGCACTTCGTACCCTCCACTGACCCGTCAGGTAGGCCGCAAGGTGTGTCACCTCAAGTGATGTTGACCTTCCCCCAGAAGGCGACGTGGCCCGTGATCGATTGGGCCCTGTCGCTGGGGGTGCGGTATGTCCATCCGACATTTCGGTGGGTTTCGCCATCGATCACGGCGTCGAAGTAACTTGCCACACCCTTCCACGGGCACACGGTGCTGTGGTCACTCTCTACGAGGCGTTCCCAGCGAACCTCCTCGGGTGGGAAGTAGGCGTTGCCTTCCAGCGGCACAGTGTTGTCGGACTCCGCCAGGACGATGTCTCCGAGTGTTGCCTTCTTGATCATGGTCGATTTCCTCCATCGCATTCACAGAACTCCGTTGTCACATCGGACAACCCGCGAACCACGGCACGCTTTTCGCTTGTGTCGGCCGACCGACCATTCGTCTCAGAACGTCGAAGAGGCCGCCTCGCAAAGTGTCGGGTGCCTGACGATTCGACATGCCAGCGGTTATGTCGATGGTTGAAGGGGTACAAGCCAGCCAGGAGTGACAGATGACCATTCAACAATTCGACGTGATCGTTCTCGGTGCCGGTCCTGCCGGTGAGAACGCGG
Source organism: Acidimicrobiia bacterium (assembly GCA_041744795.1). Classification (GTDB taxonomy): domain Bacteria; phylum Actinomycetota; class Acidimicrobiia; order Spongiisociales; family ZC4RG35; genus DATHWB01. The sequence goes on along the minus strand of JBGTKD010000190.1, from coordinate 9,903 downwards.
CGGACATCGCCGCCCGGCATGGTCTGTCCACCGCGATCGTGGAGAGTGATCTGGTCGGAGGCGAGTGTTCTTATTGGGCGTGCATGCCCTCCAAGGGTCTACTCCGACCAGGCGACGTCCAAGATTCGGCCAGTCGGACGCCCGGATTCGTCGGAGGTGCAATCGACGTCGCAGAGGCGCTCACCCGTCGCAATGCCCTCGCCGGGAATTGGGACGATGCCGGGCAAGTGAACTGGCTGGAAGGTGCCGGAGTCACTCTCGTCCGAGGCCACGGGCGCATTGCCGGAGAGCGGATTGTCGAAGTCGAACATGAAGACGGCTCGATCGACAGGCTCGAGGCCACCCGAGGTGTCATCGTGGCGACCGGGACCTCCGCGTCGATGCCGCCGATCTCGGGACTGGACACGGTCGATCCGTGGGACAGCCGGGACGTCACCACCGCCAAGGAAGTCCCCCGGCGTCTGGCCATCATCGGAGGTGGAGTCGTCGGTGTCGAGATGGCACAAGCTTGGAAGACGCTCGGCTCAGAAGAAGTCACGATCATCGAGCTCTACGACCGGCTCCTCGCCGTGGAAGAGCCCTTCGTCGGGACTGAACTGACGAAGTCCTTCGAACGGATGGGCATCAGGGTTCTGACGAACGCCTCCACCCAGAGCGTCCGGCGTGATGGCACCGACGGGCCGGTCACTATTGAAGTCGACCTGTCAGGCGATAGCACCGTCACTATCGAAGCCGATGAACTCCTCGTTGCCACCGGCCGGAAACCCAACACCTCAGACATCGGTTTGAGCACCGTCGGCCTCGAGGACGGCAAGTACATCGACGTTGACGATCACCTCGTTGCCAAAGACGTGGAAGGCGGCTGGCTGTATGCGATCGGCGACGTCAATGCCCGGTCGCTGCTCACCCACACTGGCAAGTACCAGGCAAGAGTGGCAGGCGCCCACATCGCCGGTATCGCGACGTCTGCTTGGGGTGACCGCAAGGCGACTCCGCGGGTGGTGTTCACGAACCCCCAGATCGCCGCCGTCGGCCTCACTGAGTCTCAGGCAAGAGATGAGGGAATCCAAGTGCGAACCGTTTCCTACGACATCGGCAGCACTGCGGGTGCTGCGACGCTCGGCAAGGGCTATCGCGGGACCTGCCAACTGGTCGTAGACGCCGACCGCGGCGTTCTCGTCGGAGCGACCTTTGTCGGGCCGATGACTGGCGAACTCCTGCACTCGGCCACCGTTGCCATCATCGGCGATGTACCGATCGACACCCTGTGGCACGCCGTGCCCTCATTCCCGACCCTAAGCGAAGTGTGGCTTCGACTGTTGGAGACCTATCGGGACGAGTTCGGCCACGAATTCCTGTGAGTGCTTTCGAGCGGGCGATCATCCAGGCGGTTCGCTGGATGATCGCAGGCCTGCTGTTGACGCCACTGCTCCTAGCCGTACCCACCCCTCACGGTTCGACGCCGTGGATCCTATTTCACCTCAGCGTCATCGTGGCGGGCGGTCTCGCCCTCACCATGACCCTCGGCCGATACCTCCGGGATCCCTGGTTTACCGATCTCGGCCCGGTCAGATCGCTTCTAGCGTCGGCGGCATCGATCGTGGTGTTGGTGACGGGGGCTGTAGGGATCGTGACGCTGGCGTCATCGGCGGCCCTCCGCCTCGATCCGTCGCTTCAATTCCTCCAGTTGTTGTCCGCACTCGACATCGCCTGGGTTGTGGGAGCCACCGCGATAGGCGCAACCTTCCTAAAAGGACGAACGGTCGGATGGATCGCGGGAACGATGATGGTCACGGTGTGCGTGTGGTCCGTAGCTATGTACCTGGGGGCGGTCGGTTACGCGCCCTCAGGAGGGTGGCTGGTAGATGGGAAAGCCATGTGGCGCTACATCCTCCCGTACGACATCGCGGGTGCCGTGATCGCCCTCACCACGCTGGGACTCGGCGTCAGGGCGAAAGCAACCCAGACCCACGCCGATCAGGCGATGGCACAGCCGAGCCTCCAGTCGTAGCTGGAGTATCGAATGGACGGCTTGACCTGTTCGATCCATCCGGCCGTTTCGTCATCCAGCCACGGGGTGAGAGCCTCAAGCACGGTGCGCCGTCTAGCAGGAAGAAGTGTCGGCATCCGATGGGGCGCGACGAAGTCCCGTCCGAACCACGAGAAGATCGGCGAGAGCACTACTTCTTCCTCGGCCGGAGCCACACGGATGGCCCCGTCGTTGAGGAACTGGCGCATTTGGTCGTCGAGTTGGCTGTCGATTTCGCCGGTGTACGGCTCTCGTCGCAGTGTCGGACACGACATCGCTCCACACACGAGCCCCGCGTGGATGCGCGGGTCGCCAAATCGGCGGATCTTTCCGTGCTCGATCTGGTCGAGTGAGAGGGCTTCTGAATCCACTGTGACCACCGGGGTAGTGAAGGCACCTGGGACACCGAAAACGGTCGCTACACCTTCTCCGGCCGCGGCTGCTCCGAGTCGCAGTCCGGCTGCGTTGTACATGTTGATCCAGAACGCCAGGGCTTCGTTCCTGCTGAGCTGGTCGGGCTCCACCGACGCCAACTCCTCCAGATACCGGTCGAGCTCCTCGACTGCATCAGGTAGCCGCCGCACGACGTCGCCGTGCAAGAACTCCAGCACTGACGCGAATCGATCGTGGTTCACCGAGCCGAACCCTGAGCTATCAGGTGGGCGTACCTTTACGAGGGCAGAAATGATGGAGAGTCCGGCACGCAGGACGTTGGGCGATGTGTTCGACATGATTGAGTCAACGTCCTATATCCCAGCCCGACCCCAACTCTGTCGGTTGGCTGACAGTGGGAGCTCGGAATGAGCTATTCCCGGATCACCGGATCGGTGCCCACGGTCACAGCGGACCAGATGGCGGAGGTAGATCGACTGGCCACCGGACCGTACGGCATCGACCTGCTCCAGATGATGGAACTGGCGGGACGCGCCTTGGCACGTACGGTCCAAACCACCATGGCACCGGGTCAGAGGGTCACTGTCGCCGCAGGTGGTGGAGGCAACGGCGGGGGGGCGATGGTGGCAGCTCGCCGGCTCGCCGGACTTGGCTTCTACGTCGAGGTGGTGCTCGATCGCGAGCTTGGGCGCCTTACTGGAGCGGCAGCCCATCAGGCGGCGGCTCTGGAAGCAATCGGTGTCCGTCCCGGCACGGCGTTACCGGCGGATGCCGGCAGTGGGATAGTCGACGGATTGATCGGTTACGGCCTGACTGACGCTCCGACTGGCCGAGCGTCGGAGATCATCGAGTGGATCGAGAACGCGGGCGTGCGAGTAGTTGCGCTCGACGTCCCGTCAGGGATCGACGCGACATCGGGAGAGGCTCGGGGAGCGAGCGTGCACGCCGACATCACCGTGACCCTGGCTCTTCCTAAGTCGGGACTGATCGATAACAACGCAACGGGTCGACTCTTCGTCGCCGACATCGCCATTCCTCCCGTCTTGTGGCGACAGCACTTCGACATCGATACCAGCGATCTGTTCTTGGATGCCGATGTCGTCGACCTGAGCGGTGCCCGACTACTGGCGCCCCCGGCGAGCAGATCGTCGGATGGGCGACCATCGTGATGACCTGGCCCGGTTCGAGACGTTGGATCGACCGATGACTGCACTCCTCTCGACAGCTTTTGCGGCAGGCATGGTGGCAACGGTCAACCCGTGCGGGTTCGCGATGCTCCCTGCCTACCTCGGGTTCTTCCTCGGCGAGGACCGGAAGGTGGATCGCACAGGCGTCGTTGCATTGTCCGTGGCCTCAGGTTTCCTCGTCGTGTTCACCGTCGCGGGGGTGCTGATCTCTCTTGGACTCCGCGCCGTCGTAGGCGCAATCCCCTGGCTTGCGCTTGCGGTCGGAGTCGGCCTGGTCATCGTGGGCGTGGCCCAGCTCGCTGGACGACGTCTCCTTCCGACTGTTCCCGGAGTCTCCCGTGCCCGCAAGAGCGGATCCGTCGGGGGAATGTTCGTGTTTGGCGTCTCCTACGCCGTCGCTTCTTTGTCGTGCACGCTCCCGATCTTCCTCAGCCTGGTCGGTGGCATTGTCTCCGCCGACAGCCTCACGACGTCGGTACTGGCATTCGCGGCATACGGCGCTGGGATGGCCACGGCAGTCACGGGTGTGACATTCGTCGTGGCTGGCGGGAAGAAGGGCCTGATGGCACGCATCCGGCGCCTCGCCCGACACCTCGACACCATCTCTGGTGTTGTCATGACCGCCGCCGGCTCGTTCATCGTCTGGTACTGGGCGACCGTGCTCTCAGGTGATGGCGTAGCGCTTGGCGCAACCGGACTCGTGCGATGGATCGACCGAGCCTCGGCCACGGTTACCGGCTTCCTCGGTCGCAATGCGGGGGCGGCGGCTGTCGTCGTGATCGCGATCGCATTCTTTGCTTGGTGGTCTCGTAGCGACGAGGGTGAGAAGGTCGCATTGCCGACAGATCGGGAGAATTCCGAGCGTCCGCGCAGTTCATCCGTGGAGTAACCGACAAGGAGAAAATGTGACTTTTGAGATCGTCCCGGCGCTAGTTGCCGGACTGGGCGCCACCCTCGTGATGGCCGCCATGATGACCATGGCGGCCTCAGCGGGCATGACACGTATGCCACCCATGCCCCTCGTAATGGGTTCGATGATGACCGGCGAACCCCGCCGAGCCCTCCGGTTGGGAGCGATGATCCACTACCTGGTGCTGGGAACCATCGTGTTCGGACTCCTCTATGCCGCGTTGTTCACCTGGTTCGACTCCACATCGGTCCTTACGGGTCTCGCGATCGGAGCCGTACACGGACTCGTCGTTGGAGCAGTTGGTATGCCGATGATGCCAGCCATGCACCCGCGCATGTCCGCATCGTCCGACGGGCCAGCCGCCGACACGTCGACGGGAACGGTCGTCCTGAGCGCCCCGGGATTCTTCGGGTCCAACTGGGGCTCCATGACCCCGGTGGGACTCATCGCCGGTCACGTGGTGTACGGGCTGATCGCGGCTCTCATCTATGGGGCGCTCGTATGACGGCTCAGTCCGAACACATCACACGTGCTCGTCTCCCCGTCCATGATGTCTCGACCGCGCCCGAGGCAAGTCGCGAGGCGTTGGCTCGCCGGTCCGCTCGGGGGGGCCAGGTCATCAACATCTTTGGAGCGATGGCGAACTCGCCGGCACTCATGAACGTCTATGACCTGGTCGAGTCACATCTCGCCGAACACTCGAACCTCGACAACGCCACTCGCCAGGCAATCCATCTCACCGTGGCTGCTGTCAACGATTGCGACTACTGCCAAGCGGCCTACACCGGGGCAGCCAAACGCGCCGGGTTCACTGTCGAGGAAACCATCGCCATCCGACAAGGCGCTCTCCCAGACCATCCGAAACTGCAGGCTCTCATCGCTTTGACCAGACAGATCGCCGACAACCGGGGACAGGTCGACGGGTCGGTGTGGTCCGACGCCCTCGAGGCAGGGTGGTCCAATGAAGAGATCCTGGATGCGTACACCGACGTGGTGCGGACCCTCCTGACCAACTACTTCAACCACTTGGTGGGCACAGAACTGGACTTGCCACCCGCACCGTGATCCCGACAGATGACCTCGCCTATCAGGGCCGGTAGGGCTCCTCGAGTTCGATAACCGACCCTCCGTAGGTAGCGGTCTCCAGTAGCTCCAACGCCGCTCTGACCACTCTCCGCTGGGTAGCCGGATCATCCGGCGGGCCTAGCGGTCGTCCCATAGGGTGTCTCGTCACAACCGTCCGAGGGATCCCCATCTCGGTCGCGACATGCGCGAAGGACCGTACGGCAACGGTCACTGTGGGGATTCCCTCCGATTCAGCGTGACGCGCAACGTGTCCGACCGACACGTGACATACGGGTCAGACCGGCACCAGCAGCAGCACATCGATCTCTGCGGTTTTCCACCGGTCCACCCAGGCAGGGACCTCCTGGCGGATCCTCCCTTGGGCGCATGCGCCCACGAACGAATACATCTCGTCGGCGAGACGACCGATGGTTCCGTCCTTCTCCGCCTCGATGAGGTGTGCCTGCGGGAAGGCGACACCGGGATCACGCAACACGGAACGGATGTCGTACCCGGGGTGTCGGACGCGCAGAGCGGAAGGGTCGGTGTCTCGAGAGATGACAGTCAGTTCCGGGGTCGCCCGCAGAAAGTCTTCGATCCGTTCCGTGGCTTGTTCCTGGGTCATGTCTTCGATCCCGAACGGCTGCGGGTCGTCCGCGGCATCGAAATGTCCGGACGATGTGACAAGACCCACAGTCGCATCCTTGACGGACCTGGTGAGGGGTGTGAAAGGCCGATCCTCGTAGGTGAATGGCCTTTTCTCGTCCGGTCTCGGCTGATACGAACGGACTTGCCACTCGTACGCCAGGTCGATGAGAGCTTCGGGAGTGCCCCCGTCGAATAGCTCGCCAATCTCGAGGAGAATCAAACGAAAGAACTCTGCAGCATCGACCGGCGGCAGCCGCTTGAGGAACTTGAACGACAGATCGTTCCGGGAGCCATACGAGAACGAGTTTTTGAATTCTTCGAAGGTTTCGCCAGAGTCATCGGTCATGCCAGGTCCAACACGGCTCTCATCTGGCATGTTCCCCTGTCGGGCTGGAATCCACCGAACCCGTGCGGCGTTGGGCTCGGACATGCACGATCCGCCTACCCAGAAGCTCCGTTTTGTTGGCGATGATGGATTGGCCAGCCGGTTCGTTGCTGCACTCGCAGGACCGATTCTGGTCGGGTCTGGTCGGGCGATCGCTGCTGTCGCCTCGACTGGATCCGGCGCACTAGTTCACACGTTGGAACGGCGCTTCGCCCGGGTCTCTACGCGTTTGGCCCGCCTCCGCATCGACATCGAAGGCATGGATCTCGTCGACAGAAACCGCCAGTACGTCGTGGTCCCACTCCATGAGGGATTGGCGGACGCGCTCGCTGTGTTACGGATCCCCCTGGACCTCAAGTTCCTGGCCCGCGACGAACTGTTCGACTGGCCAGGGCTCGGTCCGTATCTGCGGACAGCGCGACACCCGATGGTGGAAACGACTCCCACCCGAGGTTCGGTTCGAAGGCTCTACCGACAAATCGGAGAAGTCTTCGACGGTGGGGATAGCCTGGTGGTCTTCGCCCAGGGGTCCGTTCTCGGCGTCGAGGTGGCTTTCCAAACCGGAGCCCTCCACATCGCACACCGCTTTGGTCACCCGATCCTGCCCGTGGTGCTGACCGGAAGCCACCGCGTGTGGGAGCACCCGTACTCGCCGAGGCTTCGACTCGGCGAACGGATCTCCATGCGAATTCTTCCGCCGATCCCCCCAGATAGCCTCGATCCCACCACATTCCGAGAAATGGAGCGATCGATGAAGCGAGTCGCACTCGGGCCCGGCGTCGCTCCCCCCAGGCGCTACATCCCCGAACGTGACGGCTGGTGGGATGGCTACCGATTCGACATAGATCCCGACTTCGCCGAGTTGCGACAGGCGATCGCGACACATCGCCGTTCGAGGATTGAGTCGCCGTAAACGCCGAGACTCGGAGCAGCGTCACGACGCCGCTTCCGCTTCGGCCTTCCCAATCGCCCAAGCTGCATTGACGAGACCGACATGGCTGAAGGCCTGCGGGAAGTTGCCGATGAGTTCCCCGGTCTCGGTATCGACCTCCTCGGAGAACAGTCCGAGATCGTTCCCGTGTCCCACCGCTCGGTCGAAGACCCGACGTGCGTCACCAGCCCGACCAGCGAGGGCGAGGGCCTGCGCCAGCCAGAACGAACACAGCAGGAACGATCCCTCGACACCATCGAGACCATCGTCAGCCCGGTATCGCAAGACGAGTCCCCGGGCGTCGGTGAGACGGTCCATAACCGCCGCGATCGTGGCCGTCACTCTCGGGTCGTCGGGTGGCAGGAATCCGACGATCGAGATCAGCAGCGATGAGGCATCGAGGGCCGGGGCGTCAAGCACCTGGGTGAAGGCTTGCGCGTCGGTCGACCATCCCCGAGTAAGAATCGTGTCGCGGATCTCTGATCTAACTGCGGCCCATTCGTCCACCCGGTCGGCGGCATCGAGCCACGTCGACAGATCGATGGCCCGGTCGAGCGCCACCCAGCACATCAGTTTCGAATGGACGTAGTGGCGAGGTTCGCCGCGAACTTCCCAGATCCCGTGGTCGGTTTCGTTCCACACGCGAGTGGCCGCATCCGCCAGACCGATGAGAAACTGTCTCTCCTCCGGGTCGGGATCGGGAATCTGGTCCTTCAGACGGTGAATCGCATTGAGCAACTCCCCGTACACGTCCAGCTGTGGCTGCTCCCAAGCGGCATTTCCGACCCGCACGGGCGAGCTTCCCCGCCAACCCGACAGCCAGCCGAGTTCTCGTTCAGCCAGATGCCGCTCGCCACGAATCCCGAACATGATCTGCAGCTGCTGACGCCGGCTGAACGAACTTGCGGCCGTCGTCAGATATGCGAGGAACTCGGCCGCCTCATCAGGGCATGCCGCCACCCAGAGCGCAGCGAGCGTGTCGCTGGCATCCCGGATCCACGCGTAGCGGTAGTCCCAGTTCCTTGTGCCGCCCACCGTCTCTGGAAGAGACGTGGTGGGAGCCGCTACGATGGCTCCCGTCGGGCGATACGTGAGGCCCTGGAGCACACGGCCGCTCGTACGAACTAGATCGGCGTAGGGACCTTCATACCGCTGGTGGGACGATTCCCAGGATTGCCACGCGGCCACCGTGTCAGCCAGGCGCTCATCCACCTGCGAACCCGACCACGCCTCCGGGGGATGCCCCCAGCTCGAAGCCGATGCCACTGCCCACGATGCCTGTTCTCCATCGGAGAGCGACACGTATCCCCGGCCAATCCCGCCATCCACCTCCAGCGGGACCGACGACGACAGCCGAACGCTGATCGCCCCGCCACGCGCCAGCAGCCCACCCTCCACCGCTCGCATCAGCGGGAATGTCAGCCCGTACTCGGGCCGTGGTGCGAACTCGACATCGAGTTCGACCTCTCCTTCCAGACATGTCGCCGAGCGAAGGAGCACATGGGGGGAGTCTTTACCCAGATCGTGGCTGCGTACGCCGTCTGCCATCGCAAGCGCGTCGGTCAACTCCACGATGCCCGTCGGAGTGTGAAACGTTGTCGTCAGTACCAGGGATCCGTCCTGGTACCTGCGACTCGTCTCCACGATGTGACGCGGAGTGATGGCGAAGTGGCCAGCGTCGTCGTCGAGGATCCGACCGAACACCGAAGGGCTGTCGAAGCGTGGGGTGCACCACCACTCAACGGATCCCGACTTGTCGACGAGCGCGGCGGTGTGACAATCGGAAAGTAACCCATGATCGGCCAGCGGCTGATCGCTCACGTCTCTCCCCTCTCGATTTCGCACCTCCAGGATGCAGAGAGACCATACGTCTCCCGTATCGCGCGCGGAGGGGAGGCACCGTGTACCGGCGCCTCCCCGTTGGTGTGGGCCGTCATCGCAGAAAGGGAACTGCGACGACGCCCGGGGTCATGCCTTCGCCGGCTTTGCGGCGAGCTCGTGCAGGCGAATCGACTGGAATCGAAGGACCTTGGTGATCGTGGCGAGTCCCAGGGCGATCGCCACCAGGTACACGGCGACACCCATCCGACGCACCGCCTCCAGCACAATCGCAGTGGACTCGGCGTCCGCGACCGAAATAGCCCCGGAGGCGGTACCCGCGGCGGTTACGAAGTGGACGACGACTGCGATCAGGATCGCCATCATCGCCATCACCATCAGAGCCATGAACGCCTTCGCCGTCATCGGCATCTTCAGCGAGAGCACCTTTACACCGAGTGTCTCCTGCACGCGCCCTCCGCCGTCGCGGAACACACCGAGGATGCGTGCGATCGCGAAGCTGATCGCCGCGAACAC
>JBGTKD010000189.1:0-38819 GCA_041744795.1 Acidimicrobiia bacterium | reverse complement strand
TCATCCGGCCCGTGCTGGCGCTGTATGTCGGCGGTATGGGTTCCAAGGACGTCAACTTTCATTACGAGGTGCTGGCTCGGATCGGCTGGCGCGACGTGTGCGAGCGGGTTCAGGAGTTGTACCTGGAGGGTCGTAAAGAGGAGGCGATTGCCGCGATCCCGTTGGAAATGGTCGAAGATGTGGCGCTGGTCGGTCCGCCTGAGAAGATCTCCGCCGAGCTCCCCCGCTGGCAGGAAACAGTCGTGACCACGATGGCGATTCAAGGCCCCCCCGAACTCCTACGAGCCGTCGCCGAGCTGGTGTTGTAGGGGGGCCAAAGATGGATCTGGTACGCAGAACGGTTCATTTTTGAACCGCTGCCACGCTAAGAACGCGTCAGGAGGGGGAGGGGGACTTCGACGAGTTTGGCGCGGAGGTATTCGCCGAGGCCTTTGGCTTGGGGGTCTACCCGGAGGGTGCTGGCGACGCCGTCATCCAGCAGACGGTGGATGAGGAAGTTCACTGCCCGCAAACGGGGCAGGTCGAAACGTTCCACCTCCAGGTGGGCGAGGTCCGGCAGCAACTGCTTGAGCCGATCGACGGTCAAGAACTCGTGCATCCAGCCGTGAGCAGCTTCGCTTCGAGCGAAGACGCCGAGGTTGGCGTGGCCCCCCTTGTCGCCTGACCGTGCACCCAGAACCATCCCAAGCGGTACGAGTGCGGTGTCAGCAACCGGTGCGGGCGGCGGGTCGAGGCGCGGCACCGACGCCTCCTTCCACTCCCCGGGCTCGGTCTCGGGAATGGGTGTCTCTTCCCCGTCCATGTGAACGACCGGCAGGATCTCTGAGCGCGGGATCGTCGTCGGCCAGAACACGGCGTAGGGCTTGGCCGGGCCCGGGGGCCACACCCCGAACAGCCCGGGGATTGAGGCGAGCGCGATGGACGCCAGCGCGTTGGACCAATCCCTGCCCACCTTCTCCTCGTCTGGATCGGCCACCGCGATCTCCACGTAGGAGATCGCTGCGGCGTTCGAGTCTGGATCGGGTACCCCTCCGCCGATCAGCGTTGTCCGCGTCTCGGCGATTTCGCTCTTCGGAACCGGCGACACAGCCCACACCTGGTCGTCGAGCAGTCGCATCTTGGCGAGGTCGTCGGTCCCCGTCAGCCCGATCATCAACGAGTTGCGATACCCGCCCGCAAAAGCTGCGGACACTTTCAGTGTCTCGGGGGGCGGCTCGCCTCGGACCCCGCTCAGCTGCACCCGGTCTGGGCCAACTTGGCTGACCGACACGGAGTCGAAGCGCACGGTGACGTCGGGGTTGTGGTATCGGTATCCGCCTATCTCGTACAGCAACTGGCTGGTGACCGTTCCCACCGACACCTCGCCTCCGCTGCCGTCGGGCTTGCCGATCAGCGACGATCCGTCGGAAGCCACCTCGGCCCACGGGAACCCTGGCAGGACCATGTCCTGGACTTCGTTGAAGAATGAGTAGTTGCCTCCGGTAGCTTGGGCTCCGCACTCGATGACGTGGCCCGCCACGACTGCTCCTGCAAGCTCGTCCCAGTCGTCCCGTCCCCATCCGTGGCGCCAGATCGAAGGACCGACCACAAGGGCGGCATCGGTCACACGGCCCGTTACGACGATGTCCGCACCCTCTGTCAGGGCATGGGCGATGCTCCAGCCTCCGATGTAGGCGTTGGCCACCAGGATCGAACGGGATCCGAGCTGTTCACCTGTATCGAGGTTCCGGAACTCATGACCGGCCGCCTTCAACTCTTCGAGTCGTGGCGAAAGGTCATCTCCAGTGACAGCTGCCACTTTCGGGTTCAACCCGAGTTTGGCGGCGGACTCTTCGACAGCAGCCGCGCATCCCAGCGGGTCGAGACCGCCGGCGTTCACCACCACCTTGATCTTCCGAGCGAGAACCTCGTCGAGGACTTCGGCGACCTGCGTGACGAACGTGCGCCCGTACCCGCCATCCGGGCGTTTCATGCGCGTCCTGGCGAGGATGAGCATCGTGAGTTCGGCGAGCCAGTCGCCCGTCAGCACCTCCACATTGGGATCGGCGAGCATCTCGCGCATAGCCGTCGGGCGGTCCCCGTAGAGACCGGCGACGTTGCCTATGCGGATGGGCTCGGACATCGCCGCAGTGTGCCACCGCCGGGCCGGGCCCGCATGGGCAGTAGCGTCGGCCTTAGGCGAAAGGGGTGCTGCTTGACCGATCCGAGTGTCGACCGTCCGGTGATGCCGGACGGTTACGGCGTGCCAGAGACGACCGATGGTGTGCTCCCGTGGGAGCGGGTCGAACGAGCCCTCATCGAGTCGCTCCACTACTGGGTAGCAACCATCCGGGCCGATGGCCGCCCGCACGTCGTGCCTCGCTGGGGAGTGTGGAGCCGTGATGCCTTCTGGTATGACGGCTCACCGGACACAGTCCATGTGCGCAATCTCCTAACAAACCCCGAGATGGTGCTCCATCTCGAATCCGGCGAGCACGCCGTGGTCTTGGAGGGAACCGCTCGACCCAGCGATCCGGTGGACGCGGACCTCGGCCGGTCGCTCTCGCAAAACTTCGCGATCAAGTACGGAGCGAGGGGCTACAAGCCGGAACCGACGGCGTGGAGTGGGCCAGGCGCGGGCGGATTGGTTGTCTTCCGGCCCCGCAAGGCACTTGCTTGGTTCGACTTCCCCAACGACGTGACCAGATTCAAATTCGCCTGAGACTCGAGCCAGGTGTGACGACATAGGCGCCGACCTCTCGGCTGAGCAGCATCCAGCCGACCGACCGGCTCCCGCCCCACGGTGACCAGCGACGAGCTCTACCGGTCGATACGGCTACCTACTCGGACTCGCTGCGCTCAAGAAACTCCAGCCTGTTCCCGAAACAGTCATCGACATAGAACCTGCGGAATCCGGGCAAGGCACTGTCGGGCGTTACCTCCGCCCCAGCCGTCGATAGGCGAGAAGCCAGTCCGTCCAGTTCGTCGGTCAGGATCCCTGGGTGTGCCTTCTTCGCAGGTGTGAACCCGTTCTCGACTCCGAGATGGATCTCCAGGCCGTCGAGTCGGAACCACACGCCACCCCGTTCAGCCAGGATCGGCGGTTTCGGGGCCTCTTGCATCCCGAGCAGGCCTATATAGAAAGCGCGGGCTGCGTTTTCCTCACCGTGCGGCATCGCGAGTTGGACGTGATGGATGAAAAACACGAGCACCTCGATTCGTCGGGCGGACCGTAGCCGCGGGAGGCGCTGTCGGTCTACGTGACTTGTCGAACTCGGGTTCTGAGACTCACTCGCACTGGACCTCGACCCGCGAGTCGGTAGCCTCGGCATATGACAGACCTGACAATCGTCACCGGCGGTTCGAGCGGTATCGGAGCAGAACTGGCACGACAAGCCGCCGACGACGGGCACGACGTACTCGTCGTATCCCGCCGATCTGGACCTGTAGGAAGGCACCTGTCGGCGGATCTCGCTCATCCCGACGGATGGGACGTGCTCGCTTCGCGTCTGGTCGACGAGATTGCTGCAGCCGACACTGTGTGTTTGTTTCATTCGGCAGGCACTCTCACCCCGATCGGGTTTGCGGGCGAGGTCGACCAAGAGTCCTACCGCAACAACATCCTCCTGAATGCAGCCGCTCCGCCGGTCATCGGCGATGCGTTCCTGCGAGCCGTCCGTCTCCATCCGATTCCCGCCACTCTCGTCATGTTGACCTCAGGTGCGGCCCGGACCGCCTACCCAGGGTGGTCCGGCTACTGCGCAGGCAAGGCGGCGGTAGATCATTGGACCCGGGCCGCTGGCGCAGAACAGGCCGAGCGCAATGGAGCAAAGGTGGTGGCGATAGCCCCTGGCGTGGTCGACACCCCGATGCAGACCGAGATCCGCACCACCGACGAGCGCGACTTCCCGTCCGTCGATCGCTTCCACCAACTTCATTCCGAAGGCGAACTGCGAGACCCCGCCGACGTAGCGCGTCGGATTCGTGCCGCGATCGCGGACCTCGACAACGGAGCCGTCGTCGACCTGCGCGATCTCTAGGCTCTGAGAGGTTCCATGCAGCCCGCCTATATCGCCGCCTACGTCAGGACTCCGATCGGCCGTTATGGAGGCGCCCTAGCTTCTGTTCGTACCGACGACCTGGCCGCCATCCCCATCAGAGCGCTGCTCGCAGCCCATCCGGGCATCGAAGTTGACGATGTGATCCTGGGTGACACGAACCAGGCTGGCGAGGACAACCGCAACGTGGCCCGCATGGCCGCCCTGCTTGCGGGGCTTCCCGACTCCGTACCTGCCAGCACTGTCAACCGACTGTGCGGGTCAGGTATGGACGCTGTGGCGTCGGCGGCGCGTCTCGTCGCGGTCGGTGACGCAGAGTTGGTGATCGCCGGCGGCGTTGAGTCGATGTCGCGAGCGCCGTTCGTGATCCCCAAGGCCGAGACCGCCTACCCAACCACCGCTGACATCGCGTCCACCACTATCGGTTGGCGGCTCGTTAATCCTCGGATGGAAGAAATGGGCCACACCGAGGCGCTTGGCATCACGGCTGAGAACGTGGCTGACGAGTTCGACGTATCGCGGCAGGATCAGGATGCTTTCGCGTTCCGGTCCCAGGAGCGGGCGGCCAGTGCCATGAAGAACGGGCGGTTCGAAGGCGAGATCACGTCAGTGCACGTCCCTCAGCGCAAAGGTCCCGACGAGGTCGTCGATCTGGACGAGCATCCACGTCCGGGAACGACTCTCGAGTCGTTGGGACGGCTGCAGCCGGCATTCCGCGCCGGGGGCACGGTGACCGCCGGGAACTCTTCGGGGATCAACGACGGGGCGGCTGCTCTGATCGTCGCCTCCGAGTCCGCGATGGAGCGGCACGGGCTCACACCGATGGCGCGAATCGTGGGTTCGGCCACAGCAGGCGTCCCGCCCCGCATCATGGGGATAGGCCCGGTTCCGGCGACCCGAACACTGCTCGACCGGATCGGCTGGGATCTTTCATCTGTCGATGTCATCGAGCTCAACGAAGCCTTCGCCAGCCAGGCCCTCGCATCGCTGCGTCAGCTCGGTCTCCCCGATGATGCAGATCATGTGAACCCGAACGGTGGAGCGATCGCTCTCGGTCATCCCACCGGAATGTCCGGTGCCCGTATCACCGGGACAGCGGTGCGAGAGATGAATCGACGTGGGGGGAGCCGGGCGCTTGCCACGATGTGCATCGGGGTCGGACAGGGAATTGCTATCGCACTTGAAGCGGTCTGAGGAGGACTCGTGCAACTCAACGGGAAAGTGACGGTCGTCACCGGCGGTGGCAAAGGCATCGGCGAGGGCCTCGCCCGACGATTCGCGGCTGAAGGGGCGCAGGTCGTTGTGGCCGACCTGGACGGTGACTCGGCCCACGCTGTTGCCGCCGAAATCGGAGGCGTAGGAGCCCAGGTTGATGTGGCCAACGAGTCCGACGTCGTCGGCCTGGTCGAGTTCGCCGAGTCCGAGCTCGGTCCTATCGATCTGTTCTGCTCGAACGCCGGGATCGGACCGTCCGGTGGCGTGGAGATGTCGAACGAGATGTGGCAGAAGATCTGGGAGATCAACACGATGTCGCACGTTTATGCGGCACGGGCATGCCTGCCGGGCATGTTGGCCCGCGGTGAGGGCTACCTCCTGGCAACGGTGTCGGCGGCCGGACTCTTGACCAACCTGGGAGCAGCCGCCTATTCGGTGACCAAGCACGCGGCGCTGGCGCTCGCAGAGTGGATATCGGTTACCTACGGAGACCGAGGAATCAAGGTTTCTGCACTCTGTCCTCAGTTCGTTCAGACCGACCTTCTTCGGGATCTCGCTGGCGACCCTGCTGTCGCCCAATGGGTGAAGGGCTCGACCATCGACGTGGCCGAGGTGGCCGAGGCGGCGGTTCGCGGTCTTGAAAGCGAAGCGTTTCTGATCCTTCCGCATCCCGAAGTCGAGGGGTTCTTCCAGCGCAAGGCCGCCGACTACGACCGGTGGCTGGCGGGCATGCGCAAACTGCAGGCGTCCCTCGGCATGGAGCTCTGATCCGAATGTGTCGATCGATTCGCCAACTTCACAACTTCGACCCGCCTGCCACGGATGAGGAAGTTCAGGCAGCGGCTCTTCAGTACGTGCGGAAGGTCTCCGGTTCCCGCGACCCTTCCCGGGTCAACGAGGCGGCTTTTGAGGAGGCGGTGTCGGTGATCACCGATGCGACCAGGTTGCTGGTCGATTCGCTCGTGACTGCAGCCGCGCCCAAGAACCGGGAGGAAGAGGCCGCCAAGGCCCGCCAGCGGGCAGCCGACCGCTACCGCTGACCGCGTCGGGTTCACACCGGGGCTGCGGTTTCTTCCTGCTGATGCTGATCCCGGAGGCGGAGGGCGAGGATGGCGAAGACGAGCCCTACGCCGACGAGAAGGAAGGCGGACAGGGTTTCGGTGTTCCAGGTGAAGCTTCCCACGGCTGCGAGGGTGACGAGAACGCGATCCACCCGGTCCGAGAGGTGGCGTTGCCACATCGCGACGGCAAGCACGACGAGGCCGAGTCCCAGCGCAAGGGTCCCGAAGATGGCGAATTCGATCACCCAGCTGAGGATGTAGACGGCTGGCGCAACAAACAGCAGGCCCACAGCGCCGCGGCCTGCGATCCCGGCCCGCCATAGCTTGGCCGGCCAGCCCACGGCTGCCCACGCGGCTACGACGAGAGCCAACCCCAGACCGATGAGTGGGAATAGAGAGTTTGCGTTGCGTTGGAGGTCGAACCAACCGGCGTTCATAGAACCCATCCATGCCCCTGCGGCGGCAAACAGCAGGCCACCCGTGGCACCGCCGACCCTGATCATGAGCGGAACGGGCGTGTCGTGCCTCAGTTTGCGGTTCATGGTCACTCCATCCGTCAAGAGGTATCCCTCACTCGGGCTGTCGAACTCACTTGCTCTTGAGGCTCAACCTTCGACGGTGATCGAGCCTGACATCGACGGATGGATCTGACAGAAGTAGTCGAACTCGCCTGGCTGGTCGAAGGTGAACGTGAAGGTGTCCCCCGGGCTCAGATTGCCGGAGTGGAACGCGCCTTCGCTCGCCGTCCAGGTGTGGGTCACGCTGTCTGCGTTGACGACGTCGATCGTGTCGCCAACCGTGGCTTGGGAGTGCCCCTGGAACGCGAAGTTGACGATGCTGATCGTCAACGCGGAGTCGGCTGCGGTGGTCGATGTCGTGGTTTCGGCTGTCGTGGCCGTCGGCGTGGTTGTCGTTGTCTCGGGTAGTGGCGTGGAGCCCCCGGTGCGACCGCACGCGGCGGTGAGCAGGAGCAGGATTACGAGAGAGCGTCTCATCCCCGCAACGCTACCCCGGACCCACCACCAGCGAAAGGGCGCCGCGAACCCAGGGCTCCAGGCGCCCTCCAGGGGCGCCGCCAGCCCACGGTTCGGGAGACTCGGCTGAACCCTGGGCCCCACGCGCCCTCCAGGGGCGCCACCAACCCTGGGTTCGCGGCGCCCTTTTTGGGTTTCGGGGGGTTAGGCGCAGTCGATGCAGTAGCCGGGGGTGTCCGATTCGAGGCGGAGCGGTTTGGTGGTCCAACAGTTATGACAGACGAAGGTCTCTGTGACCACCGCAGCTTTGGCCTTCGCTGCACGCAACGTCTTCGTCCTTGTCCCTGGTGATTGAGCTACTCGGGTCGGTCTCTGGCCAGCGGTGCGTGTGACTCTTCGTCCCGCACTCCGCGCGACGAAATGTTTCGTCGGGTCGTGTTCTTTTTCGGCCGCCCACCAGAGAGCGTCGAGGGTCCAGAGGTCGGTGCGCAGTTCAGAACTGACCGCATTCAGCATTTCGTTGACCTTGGCGTAGGTTTCGCCTGTGGATGTGGCGTCGATCCCGGCGGGCCAGAGACCGAGGCGTCGCATGGCACTTTCTGAGATTGCGTTCCACACGCCGAAGCTGTCAGGGTGCGTGATGAGAAGGATGGGGGACCACACCTCGCGATCGAACTCGGCTGGTTCACCGAGGCTGTCGATCCGCTCCGACACAGGTCTGCTCGGATCCACCAACTCTTCGATCATCGATTTGATTGCGTCGATGTGTCGAACGAGGACATCGGTTCGGCGTTGCAGACCCCACCAGTGGCGGTTGTTCTCGAACATCAAGAACTCGGCGAAAGTCTCTGGAGACAGAGAACTTGGTTTGGAGAAAACGGGCTCGTATCGAGAGATCACTGAGTCGCGATCGCGGATCATTTGGACCACGTCGTTGTGGTTGCCAGCGTCGCGGAGCCGCTTTAGATAGGCGATGGGATCAGCGGACATCGGAGCGGGAGCCTACGCGAGACATCGCATCAGGGTCGAACCGGCCGTCGAAGCAATTGGGTGCGGGACCTCAAGAGATCCCACACCCCAAAGCGGCTAGCCGGCGACGCGGGACTTGCGGCCGGTCAGGGCCCCCCACACGAATAGGACGAGCGCGATGATCAGTAGCCATTTGAGGCCCTCTACCAACAGTCCCACGCCGCCCAAGAGCAGAGCCAGGATGATTAATACGATTGCTACGGACATGGGGTTTCTCCTTAAACGCGGCCGTTAGACGGGTAGTCAGATGCGCCGCGAAATTGTTGTCGTACGGCGGAGTGGTACCCCAAAACCCGAGGAAACAAACCTTCTCAGGCCTGCCAACCGGTCCATCGGTCGACCTCTATTTGAACCCACGGTCCGTCTGGAGTCCGCCGTTCGTACTCCGGGTAGCGCTCGTGTAATCGCCGAGCCGCTGCGGGGGGAACGTCGTGTATGGACGCCACGCCGTCGGCCCGAACCCACCACAGTTCCTCCCAGTCCTCTGAGCGGTGGTCGAACAGAACGGCAACCCTGGGATTGGCCGTGATGTTGTCGACCCTGCGCAGAGGACGACCCGACTTGGGCTTGTTGTCCACCGCAAAGACGATGAGATCTCCGACGATGGCGTGGACGATCGGCACTGCGTGAGGGCGCCCGTCGACCCCCACCGTGGTCAGAGTGGCGAACCGGGTGGCCGCCGCCCGCGAGCGCCAGTCTCCAGTCAGTTGTCTCGCAACTCCCTGCGCAGGATCTTGCCGGAGGCGGACTTCGGGATCGCGTCCAGGAACTCGACCACACGCACTTTCTTGTAGGAAGCAACGTGTTCGCCCACGTAGTCCATGACCGCTTCGGCGGTCAGCCCCGATCCGGGGGTGGCCACGACGAACGCCTTGGGGATCTCTCCTGCCTCCTCATCAGGTACGCCGATGACGGCGGCGTCGACGATCGAAGGATGCGTGAGTAACAGGCCCTCCAACTCAGCAGGTGCGACTTGAAAGCCCTTGTATTTGATCAGTTCCTTCAGCCGGTCGACGATGTAGAGGAACCCGTCGTCGTCCAAATGCCCGATGTCGCCGGTGTGGAGCCAGCCCTCGTCGTCGACGGTCACGGCAGTTGCCTCAGGGTTGTTCAGGTATCCCTTCATGACCTGTGGGCCTCTCACCCAGATCTCTCCGTCTGATCCCATCGCGGCGTCTTCGCCGGTGGCCGGATCGACGATGCGAGTCTCGGTGTTGGAGATGGCTTTGCCGACCGACGACGGGTTGTGGATTCCCTCTGGTGTGCTGTGAGTGACCGGGCTCGACTCGGTCAACCCATATCCCTGTACGACTCCGACTCCGAGCCGGTCTCTCACCGCATCGGCTAGCTCGCCTGAGAGGGGAGCGGCTCCGGAGAAGATGACTCGAAGCGAGGAGAGGTCGTAGTCGTCGACCATCGGGTGCTTGG
Organism: Acidimicrobiia bacterium; assembly: GCA_041744795.1. Lineage (GTDB taxonomy): Bacteria > Actinomycetota > Acidimicrobiia > Spongiisociales > ZC4RG35 > DATHWB01. The sequence goes on along the minus strand of JBGTKD010000189.1, from coordinate 29,075 downwards.
CGAGAGCCAAAACGATGGGGGGAACCAGATAGGCGAGCGTGATGGCGTGGTCCTGGAGGATGCGGAGAAACTCGGCGAGATCGAACCGAGGCATCGTGACAACGGTGCCTCCCCGAAATATCACATTGTTCATCAGCACCTGCATGCCGTAGATGTGAAAGAACGGAAGGACGGCGATTACCCGCTCCTGTCCCGGTTCGACCTGCATCACATGGAGGGTCTGTATGAGATTTGCACCCAGGTTGCGATGGGTAAGCATCACGCCTTTTGGCAGGCCGGTCGTTCCCGAGGAGTAGGGAAGTACGACGATGTCTTGTGCCGGGTCGACTTCGGCGTGACCCTCGAAGGGTTCGGCGGCCATCAAATCGGCGAACGGGGTGTGATCAGTGGTTTCGCCCACGACGATGATCCGGGTCACTGCCGTGCCCTCGATCGCTTTCTCGGCAGTCTCGATGAACATGGGGATCGTTACGAGCATCGATGCCGCGGAGTCGCGCAGCTGGAAGGCGACCTCTTCGGCACCATACGTCGGGTTGATCGTCGTGACCGTGGCTCCGAGCATCGCAGGGCCGTGGAAGAGCATGAAGTACTCGGGAATGTTCGGCAGAAGGATGCCGACTACGGCTCCGCGACCAATGCCCATTCCGGAAAGGCCGCCGGCGACTCGCCTGGTGCCGTCCGCTAACTGGGCGTACGTGTAAGTCCGGCCTGTCGGTCCGTCGATCATCGCGGGGTGATCCGCCAGTTCCACGGCTCGTTGTAAGACGAAGGGAGTTAAAGGTCCTGATGGGATTTCAACGTCGGGAAACGTACTGGCGTACATGGAATTGGCTCCGAAGGTCGATGGGTCGCCGACGATAGGCAGGGATCGACCCGCCAGGGGCTTCCCAAGAGGCCCGTTGCATCGCTCACGGTCCGGCGGCTATAGGCGTGAGAAGTTTTGAGACTCTTGAGAGGTGCTATTTCACTGGATGTGAGGGACTTCCGTGCCGAAGAAGGCAGTAATGCCCGTTGATACCCCGTTTGCGCGCGCCCCGATTCTGAGGCGTGTGCTTCGCTTCCTACCCGACTCGCTCGACATCGGTCCGCCAGCCGTAGACGGTGTCTCCGATCCGACCGGCCCCCGGACCGTGCAGATCGTCGTGGCTGGCTCCGGAATCGTCATCCACGTCGGGATGTACTTCGTGTCGGGCCGAAGCGCATTCCTTTACGTGGCGCTGGTAGTCGCGGGCTACCTCGCAACGGTTCCGTTCTCGGACCGCATGGCGCAGATCTCGCCCGCCGTAGCCACCTGGTGGGACCTCGTTGCCCTAATCATTGGAGCAAGCCTGTTGGGGGATCCGGTCTTCTTGATTGCCTGGTTCCCGCTCGTGATCATCGCCAACCTCTTCTACCTCGGTTCGATCGCCGCTATTCGTAACTCGCTCGCCATGGTGGCGGTTACAGCCGTTTACTTCCCTGTCATGACCGCGATATCCGATCGGCTCTTCGACGCTGAAACGATGCGAACGTATCTGGGCGCAACGTTGCTGATGTGGGCATGTGCTGCGGTTGTATACGCATTAGCCGTTGGAGGGGCGGTGACGCGGAGGGAGTTGGTGATCACAGATGCCTTCGGCCAACGTGACGTCGCCGAAGCACGCGCCAGGGCCGAAGCGAGCAGACTCCGTGCCGTACTCGAGGAAGCCCCGATCGGCCTTTTGGTTCAAGGCGGCGACGGGGCGTTCGTCTACGCCAACGCCCCGGCTCTCGAGATGCTCGACCTGACCATGAACGAGTTGCAGGCTCTGGGAGCCGTGGCTGCCATGGACCCGGCAACAAGGGATGAGGTCGAGACCGAGATCGTCAACGCCCGGACGGCGGGTAAGCCCTTCCGGTCGGAGTATCGAACGCTGGCGGGCCGCATATTGGAGCTGAGGGGTCGCCACGTTGACCTCGACGGATCGTTCACAACTATCACGACCTTGCGTGACCTGACTCCCGAGCGTGAGGCGGATAGGCACATCCAGCGGCTCAGGACTCTCGTCGAGCACAGTTCCATGCACATGGTCATGTTCGACGAAGGTGGTGCCATCGTCGTCGCCAATCGCGGGTTCCGGGAGTTCTGGACCAAAGGCAGACCTGTCGCTGGGCGCTCCGTTCTCGACGTCGTCGGGGAGCAGATGCGCCCGTTCGTCGAAATGCCGCGGCTTGATTCAGAGCGGATGTACGAGCGCGAAGTCACCGCCCCGAACGGAGAGAAGCTGTGGATTGCGATGTCAGTCGCCGACTTCCGTGACCCGTTCGATGGAGCGTGGCTGCGCTCTGTCTCTGCCCGAGATCTCACCGAGGTCGCACACGCGCGTAGGCAGTTAGAGAAGTTGGTGGCCGATAAGGACCAGTTCATTGCCTCGGTCAGCCACGAGTTGCGGACACCACTGACGGTCGTGGTTGGACTTGCGGCAGAACTGGCGGACGATGCCAGCAGGTGGAGCCCTGACGAGATCACTGAGTTCGCATCGCTGATCGTTGGCCAAGCGAACGAGGTGGCCTCTCTCGTCGAGGACCTGCTGACGATGGCGCGAGCCGACGCTGGCGTGCTGTCGGTGAATCCTGAGACTGTCGATCTGCGCAGCGTCATGGAGAGTGTGAATCAGGGACTTCCGGTCAATCTTGCGAATCGGGTGTGGCTGCGTCCCGGGATCTCGTCTGTGGTTTCGGCCGATCCGGTCAGACTGCGACAGATCCTGCGCAACCTGATCACGAACGCCGTTCGCTACGGCGGACCTGTGGTCGAAGTCGAAATCCGACCCGGTGCGGTGCTGGTGTGTGACAACGGGCCGCCGGTCCCCGTCGACGACAGGGACAAGATGTTCCAGGCGTACGAACGGGTTCATCATCAGTCGGGCACGCCCGACTCGGTCGGTTTGGGACTGACCGTCTGTCGTCGTCTGAGCCAGCTGATGGGAGGCGACGTCGTCTACGACCACGATGGCTCATGGTCGATATTTACTGTCAGTCTCCCTGAGTCTTAGGTCCCAATTCGGTCGCGGCGAGCTTGGAGCAGTTCGGCTGCCCGTTCAAGCGTGATCGACTCGGGTGTGTCGCCCTTGCGGAGCGAGGCGTTGACATCCCCGTCGGTTACATACGGTCCGTATCGTCCGTTGCGCACGGTCACGACCTTCTTCGACACGGGATCGGGGCCAAGTTCACGCAGCGGACCTGCGGCGGTCTGACCCCGTCGGCGAGGCGGTTCGGCGAGCAGCTTGAGGGCCTCTTCGGTGGTGAGGGAGAAGAGTTGGTCCTCTGACTCCAGGGATCGGCGATCGTCACCGCGCTGTATGTACGGGCCATATCGGCCGTTGAGAGCAAGAATCTCGACCCCGTCGGCGTCTTGGCCGACGGTCCGAGGCAACGACAGAAGAGCTAGGGCGTCGTCGAGGGACAACGAGTCGAGTTCCATTGTCTTGAGGAGGCTCGCCCGCTTCGGTTTTTCTTTTGAACCCTCTTCAACGTCGCCCAATTGAACGTATGCGCCGAACCTGCCGGTGCGACCTAGCACGACAAGCCCGGAGTCGGGATCGGTGCCGAGGATCTTGTCGCCCTTGGACTGCTCGTCGATCAGTTCGGTGGCCTTGGCGACCGTCACCTCATCCGGGGCCAGGTCATCGGGGATCGAGCCGCGATCCTCACCGCGCTCGACGTACGGTCCGTACCTGCCAACCCTCGCCACGATCTCTCGGTCCTGGTCGTCTGAGCCGATAGGGATCGAGTTGACGGCCCGGGCATCGATCTCTCCCAGGCGCTGTTCGATCGTCGCTTTGAGGCCTTCGTCGCCCAGGTAGAAACGCGCCAGCCACGGCACACGTTCTTCGTCACCCGAGGCGATCGAGTCGAGGTCGTCTTCCATGCGCGCCGTGAACTCGTAGTCGACGAGGTTCGGGAAACTCTGTTCGAGCAGAGTGACAACTGCGAAAGCGGTGAAGGTGGGGATGAGGGTCTGGCCGCGCTTGAACACGTAACCGGCGTCTTGGATGCGGGACATGATCGAGGCGTAGGTGGACGGTCGCCCGACCCCCAGTTCTTCGAGGCGCTGAACAAGAGACGCCTCGTTGTAGCGGCGCGGCGCCTGAGTCTCATGCCCGGTCGGCTCCAGTGCGACAACCGTGAGGTCGTCTCCTTCCTCGACTGCGGGAAGCGGAGACTCTGTGTCGTCGGCGTCGCCGATGTCGACCGATTCGACATACACCTTGAGAAACCCTGGGAATTGAATGACTCGTCCGGAGGCGGAGAACTCGACATCGCGTCCGTCAGAGGCTGTCGCTCCAAACCGGATAGAGAGGGACTCGCCTTTGGCGTCTGGCATCTGCGATGCGAGGGTTCGCTTCCAGATCAGTTCGTACAGTTTGGCCTCGTCACCGCCCAGTTCGGCCTGGACCTGCGCCGGCGTCTTCCAAGATTCGCCTGCGGGTCGGATGGCCTCGTGGGCTTCCTGGGCGTTCTTGGCCTTTGAGGTGTACACCCTGGGAGCGTCGGGCACGAAGTCGGATCCGAACTGCTTCTGGATTTCCTCTCGTGCTGTGGTGATGGCCGAGCCCGCGAGGGAAACGGAGTCGGTTCTCATATAGGTGATGTAGCCGTTTTCGTACAGGCGCTGGGCGACTGACATGGTGCGGTTCGAGGCGTACCGCAACTTTCTGGCCGCTTCCTGCTGAAGAGTCGAAGTTCGGAACGGCGCGTAAGGGCGGCGGGTGTACGGCTTGGTGTCGGTTGATCTGACAGTGAACGCTGCGTCTTCGAGCCCGGCTGCCAGGGTCCCGGCGGTCTCGGAGTCGAGAACGAGGATTTCGCCGGATGCGTTGCCGAGAGAGTCGAAGTCCCTACCGGATGCGACTCGGGCGCCATCGACGGCCACCAGCGAGCCGTTGAACTGGGTGGCGTCGCCGGGCTTTTCGAAGGTTCCTTCGAGATCCCAATACGAAGCGGCTCGGAATGCCATCCGTTCCCGCTCGCGCTCGACGATGATCCGCACCGCCACCGACTGCACCCTTCCCGCACTCAGTCCGCGGGCCACCTTCAACCAAAGCACTCGGGAGACGTCGTAGCCGACCAGGCGATCGAGAATCCTGCGGGCTTCCTGGGCGTCGACGAGTTTGGTATCGATCTCCCGCGGGTTTTCGAAAGCCTCTCGGATCGCGGACGCGGTGATCTCATGGAACACCATCCGCTTGACCGGCACCTTCGGCTTGAGAACCTCGGCGAGATGCCAGGCGATGGCCTCACCTTCGCGGTCCTCGTCGGTTGCGAGATAGACCTCATCAGCGCCTTCGAGAGCCTTCTTGAGTTTCTTGACTTGGTCACGGGAGCGTTTCGACAACACCCAGACCGGGTCGAAGTCGTCATCGACGTTCACTGCCAGGTAGGCCCACGGTTCCTTGCGGTACTTTTCCGGCAGGTCTTTCGCCGACCCTGGCAGGTCGCGTATGTGACCCATCGAGGCTTCAACGACCACGTCGTCGCCTCCCATCCCGCGTAGGAACCCGCCAATCGACTTGGCTTTGGTCGGGGATTCGACGATTACTAGGGAACGGGTCACGGCGGCGGAAGGTACGGGCTCCGTTGGACGAATGTCAACCTTCGACCTCGCACGCTCCGAAGGAGCGTCGCATCGGTAGCCTCATTCTGGAATGCAAGACGACATCGCTCAGATCAAGGGCTCCGAGCTGATTAAACGTGGTCCGTTTGCCCGATTGTGGTGGGCAAACACCATTTCCAGCCTCGGTGACTGGGTCACGTTATTCGCCACGTTCTCGCTGGCTGCCAGCATCGCCGGTAACGGTCCGAATGCCTCGGTTGCGATTCTCGTTCCGCTCGTCGCCAGGTTCATTCCCGGTGTGATCATCGGAGTGGTCGGGGGAGTGATCGCCGATCGCTGGGATCGCAAGCGCTCGATGATCGTGGCGGATTTCGGTCGGGCAGTCCTTGTGCTGGTCCTGTTGTTCGTGGGGAACTTCCGCGATCTGTTCCTCATCACCTTCGCCATCGAGGTGCTGTCGCTTCTTCGTCAGCCTGCTCGCGAAGCAGTTGTCCCTCAACTCATTCCACAAAGGCATCTGATGGCTGCCAACGGCCTGAACCTGCTTGGGGCATACGGCACGGCCCCGCTCGGCGCAGCGTTGTTTGCTTTGTTCGCGGAGGTTGGCGAGGAGTTCTTCGAGGTGTTCACCTCGGCTGCCGCGGTGGCGTCGGCCTTCGCGTTCGATGCCATCACATTCACGACCTCGGGAATCATCACCCTGTTCATTCCCATTCAGAAGGTGAAGCTGTCCCGGGAGAGGATCCGCAAAGGCGGTTTCGATATTCGGGCGCCGTTGCGTGACATGGCCGAGGGTTTCCAGTTCGTAGCCCGGTATCCGGCGGTGCGCCGCATGGTCATAGGAATGGCTGTCGGGCTGTTTGGTGGGGGTGCGCTCTTCGTGCTTGGCCAGCCATTCTCCAAGCAGGTCCTGCTGGCCGGTGACACGGGATATGGGTTGGTGGTCACTTCGCTAGGTGTGGGGGTCGCCGTCGGTATGGGAACCATGACCGCAATAGGAAAACGGGTCGAGCGTCGTGAGGCTCTCTTCGCGGTGTCACTTCTGCTGGCCGGCGTGACCATCGCGATCGCCGGTGTGACCGGGACGGTGCTGGCGGTTGCAGGCTGGGTGTTCATCGCCGGTGTGGGCACGGGGGTCGCATATGTCACTGGCTTCACGCATCTTCATCTGGTGGTCACAGATGACATCCGCGGTAGGACGTTCGCTGCCCTGTACGCGTCCGCCCGGCTAGCGCTGCTCGCCTCCTTTGGGTTGGCGGCTGTCGGAGCAGCAAGCCTGGGTCGTTTCATTCCCGGTCCTGCCACCAACTCAATCAGGGCCATCATCGTGTTCTCGGGGGTGACTGTGGCCCTGTCGGGTCTCGGTACCTTGTGGGCCGTGAGGGCACAGTTGAGAGGCGAACCGTTGGATGAGAGCGACTACCGGGCGTTGAAAGACGCGGGAGATGCCATCACCTGGATGCGCGGCTCGCGTCGTACGGGTGACGAGTGACAGCGCGCTACATCGCACTCGAAGGAGTGGAGGGGGCCGGGAAGTCCACTGTTGCCCAACTCCTGGCGGAGCGGCTGAAGGAGAGAGGTCAGACTGTCGTCGTCGTGCGCGAGCCTGGAGGGACGGCCGTCGGCGAGGAGATCAGACGGTTGCTACTCCACGAAGAAGCGATTTCGGACTGGACAGAGGCTGCCCTTTTCGCCGCTTCTCGTGCCGAGTTGGTTCACCGGGTAGTCGGTCCGGCGCTCGAACGCGGTGAGATCGTGCTTTCGGATCGGACCTACTACTCCTCGCTGGCCTATCAGGGGGGGGCGAGAGGTCTGGGATTAGACGAGGTCAGGGCTCTCAACGAACAGGTCCTGGCCGGTTTCCTACCTGATCTGGTGGTTGTGCTGGACGTTGATCCGGAGGTCGGTTTCGCCCGCGAAGTGGGTCGGGACCGGATTGGATCAGAAGGGGTGGAGTTCCAGCGGCGCGTAGCGGAGGCCTATCGGAAGATTGGGGCGGATGACCCGCGAGTGCTCGTGATCGGAGCCGACCGTCCTACCGGTGAGATCGTCGATGAGATCCTGGCGCTGATGGAGGAGCGATGACCGGCTTCCCAGAAGTCATTGGTCATCGAGGACCGATCGATCTGCTGCTGCGCGAGCTGCGTCGACCGTCCGGAGCGTATTTGTTCGTGGGGGCGGCGGGTGTGGGAAAGGCCACGGTGGGCAGGGCCTTCGCCGCTGCCCTCGTCTGTCCTACTGGCCTCGTCCACGACGAGCCATGTCGCTCGTGTCGGCGAGCGGAGTCAGGGAATCATCCCGACATCGCAGTCATCGAACCCGAAGGACGCCAGAGTCTCGGTGTCGAACAAGCCAGGAAGACGATCGCACAGGCGGTGATGACGCCGGTCGAGTCGGCTCGCAAGGTTTTCCTGTTTCCCGAGGCAGACGCCATGACCGAACAGGCGGCTAACGCCCTGCTTAAGACGCTGGAGGAGCCAACCATTACGACGGTTTTCATTCTGATCGTCGAGTCGGAAGACGACCTGCCAGCCACGGTGGCGAGTCGTTGTCGGACAGTTCACTTTGGCCGGGTCCCCGAAGATGACCTAGCCGAGGCCCTTGTCGCGAGATCCGACGTCGATGTACTTCGGGCCGCTGATCTTGCCAGGGTGGCCGCCGGTCGTCCCGGACTGGCATTGGGTCTGCTCGAGCGGCCGGAGATCGGTCGTTACCGCCAGGGGTGGCTTTCGGTTCCCGGAAGGGTTTCGGATCGAACCGGCGAAGCGTTCTTGCTTGCGGCTGAGATGCTCGACATGGCCGACGGGGTGGTGCCCGAACCGCCGGATGACATGGCGAAGGAACAGGGTGAACGGGAAAAGCGACGGGCACGTCAGGCTTTGCTGGCGAGTGGGCTCGAAATGCTCGCTTCGTGGTACGCCGACGCGGCCGCACTCCAGTTCGGCGGTCCTGTGCGCAACACCGATCTCGACGTGGCAGATCTCACGACGGTCTCGGCCGCGAGGGCTATCCGCAACGCCGACTATGCACTCGACGCCGTGCTGGACCTTCAGGCCAACCTGCGCCCCCAACTGGTGCTGGCAAACCTCTTCACCACCCTCGCCGCCGACTGACCGCGTACCCAGGGTTCCATCCCGCGCATACGCGGGATTTAGCGAACAGAATGAAGCATGCAGATGACACCGACATTTTGAACACAAGACGGCGCACTCCGTAACGCTGGCGTAGCGGGCGGACCGAATGCTGCAATTACCGACTGGAGGTTGACTTGTCTGCATGGGGACTGCCGAACCGTGCGTGAAGCCATCTCGGTTCACCGCGGTCGTCGATCAGTCTGGTTCCTGACGAGCCTCTTCGTATCGGGTGTGGGGGCGTCTGCCGTGCTGGCTCGCGATGATGGGGTGACGTTCGGCTCCGAGGCGGTCATGTTCGGCCTCGCCTCGCTTCTGTTCACCGGGCTCGGAAGTCTGATCATCCTCCGGGTCCCTGGCAACCGGCTCGGCTGGGTGATCTCGGCTGCCGGGCTGACGATTCTGGGATCTGGGGTTGCAGGTCAGCTGTCCGACCTGGGTGTGGTCGCGGTCTTGGGTTTCGGCGGCGCGCTGTGGATGTCGACGATCGCTCTCTTGGGGTTTCTGACGTTGTGGTTCCCGACTGGTCGACCCCCTACGCCACGATGGCGCTGGATCGAGTGGTTCGGATACCTCATGTTGCTGGTCGTCGTCTTCCTCTCTCTCTTCTCTGAGCAGTTCTGCATGGAGCCTCTAGGCGGAAGGTGTTTGGCCTACGTCGACAACCCGATTGGCATCGCGGGCCTACCGGACTTGGAGTACGGCGTGCCAGGATTCTTGGGCGGGGCGTTCGTGCTGTTCGTCGGCAGTGCCGTTGTCTCTCTCGTCGCCCGGTTCGTACGATCGCGGGGGGTCGAGCGCCTTCAGCTGAAGTGGTTTACGTATGCGGTCGCCCTCCTCGTTGGCTCGATCGGTTTGGAGTCCATCGCCAAGGTCGCCGGTTTGGCCTACTTCGACAGTTGGATAGCCGATGCCCTCTACGGATTGCTCTTCCTGGCTGTTCCGGTGTCGGCGGTGCTGGCGGTGCTGCGATATCGCCTGTATGACATTGACCGGATCATCTCTCGCACGGTTTCCTACGCGATTGTGATCGGGACGCTGGCGGCGGTGTATTTGGTGGCAGCCACGGTGCTCGCGCAGTCGTTTCCCGTGGAGTCCGACTTGGCGGTGGTAGGCGCCACCCTGGCGGTAGTGGCGCTGTTCGCCCCCCTGCGGCGACGGGTGCAGGCGTCGGTCGATCGTCGTTTCAACCGCACCAGGTACTTCGCCGACCGGGAGATGGCAGCATTCGCGCATCGTGTCCGCGACACCACCGACCTGGCAACCATCGAAGCCGACGTGCGATTGGTGATCGACCGGACGATGCAGCCGGTGACAGCGGGCATCTGGTTCATTCGCTCAGGGGACGACTGACCGCGTACCCAGGGTTCCATCCCGCGTATACGCGGGATTTAGCGAACAGAATGAGGGGCGCCTTCCGTGGGCCAGATGGGACGCCGGCGTCCCATCTGGGTACGGGTGCGGAGCCGGAGCGGGGATTTGAACCCCGGACCTACGCATTACGAGTGCGTTGCTCTACCGAACTGAGCTACCCCGGCAAGGGCGGCAAAGCATAGACCTGACAGGCTGAGAGCCTGATCGACCTTCCCTGCCAGAGCATGAGTGGAGCGTGGATAGTGCGTAGGTCACAGACAGTGTGGGAGTTCTCAGAGGAGTGGTTCCGAGTGAACCGCAGGCAGTGGACACCTCGAACGCAGAAGCGCCGAGCCTTGTCTGGGCGTTCTCTGGCCGCGGCTACCGTTCTCGGCCGTGGCGAATCAGGCTGAGTTCGAAACGGATGCGATGCAGTACGCCCCGCAGTTGTACTCCGCTGCCATGCGTATGGCGCGCAATCCATCCGATGCCGAAGACCTTGTGCAGGAGACCTTCCTCAGGGCCTACCGGGGATATGGGTCATTCGAAGCCGGCACCAACCTGAAGGCCTGGCTCTATCGCATTCTCACGAACACCTACATCAACAAGTATCGGAAAGACAAACGCCGTCCAACCGAGTCCGACCTCGGCGACGTAGAAGATCTTTACCTTTACAAACGCATCGGATCAGAACAGACGGCAGACTCATCTCGAAGTGCCGAGGATCGAGTGCTCGACGGTCTCGTCGAAAGTGACATCAAGCAGGCGGTTGAGTCTCTGCCTGAGAACTTTCGGGTGCCGGTGCTCCTCGCTGACCTCGAAGGTTTCTCCTACAAAGAGATCGCCGAGATCCTCGATATCCCGATCGGGACGGTTATGTCACGGCTCCATCGGGGAAGAAAAGCGCTCCAAGCGTCGTTGGCAACATTCGCAAGCGAGCGGGGACTCCTCCCCGACGAAGAACCCGACAGTGAGTGACCGGTCATGAGCGAGCACTGCCAAGACGCACTCGACAGGCTCTATGCCTACCTCGACCGCGAACTCGACGCTGAGGAAGTGACCGTGATCAGGGCGCACCTCGGTGACTGCCCCCCTTGCGGCGAGGCTTTCGCATTCGAGGAACGTTTGCTCATCACGATTCGCAGTGGCCTGACCGAAGAGATCCCACCCGTTCTGATCGATCGTTTGCGCGCCGCATTGCGACCTCCCAGCCCCTGAGAGCCCTCGTCGGAAACAGTTAGCGGAGTGTTTCGCTGCCCGGGTGTTGCTTCGGTAGGCTGACATCAGCCATGCGCACTGTCACACGCTTCGCCCTCCTGAGTCTGCTCGTCCTGTTGATGTCACTAGCCGCGTTGCCTGCGATGGCCGCCGAGAGCGGCACGGGAGACGACGAGACGACCGCCACCACAGCGCCGGTTTCGTTCGAGTACCTCCCGGCGGAAGTGATCGAGCCTGCACCCGCAGCACCGGTGGATCAGCCGTGGACCACCAAGTTCCTCGTCCCGACCGGGCTGGCGCTGGCCACCGTCGCCGTGTTCGTCACGGTCGTCCAGTACTTCGTCCGTGTCGTGCGTTCGAGGTACAAAGTCGTCGAGTGAGCGACGATGTCCCGTGGCCATTTGCGGGCCGGGTGGCCGGGCTGATTGCCGGACGTCATCCTCTCTCAGAGAGTTACCACCGAGAACATCTCGCCACAGACCTCAGCGCGATCGTTGCCCAGGCGAACTCACTGGTCACAGCCGAAACCGGTTTGGGTCTCCCGGGCAGTCCCGAAGTCGTCCTGGTGACTCGCAAGGAGTGGGTCGAGAGGAACATCGCAGCGTTCCAACACATCCTCGCGCCGGCCGAGCGCCGTTTGGTTGAGTCCAACGACATTTCGGCGGCGGTCGGCCGCCGGCTGGTGGCCGCCGAGACAGGAGCACTTCTCGGCTTCCTGTCGCGCCGGGTTCTCGGCCAGTACGAACTGGTTCTGCCGACGGGCGCCGATGGAGACTCGATCGCTTTCGTCGGTTCCAACATTCTTGCCATGGAGCGGACTCATCAGTTGCGGCCCTCCGAGTTCAGGATGTGGATCGCTCTGCACGAGGCTGCTCACCGGGCGCAGTTCCTGGGTGTGCCGTGGATGAGGGAGCACTTCCTTTCGCTCGTCGAGCGCATGGTTTCGGCAGCTCAGCCGTCCAAAATTGGGCGAGCGCGAATGCTTTTTGACCGCGCTGTGAACGCCAGACGGGAGGGCACCGGTTTCCTGGACGATCGGGGACTCATGGGTCTGTTCGCGTCCCCCGAACAAAACGAAGTGCTGGACGAGATCCAAGGTTTGATGTCGCTGCTCGAAGGACATGGCCATGTCGTCATGGATCGGATCGGAGCCAGACTCCTCACCTCCCAGGAACGTATGGCGGCTCTGCTTAAAGCACGACGGTCAGATCCTCGCACTGCAGCGTTCTTCCGGCTCACGGGTCTGGAGATGAAGGTCAAGCAGTATGAGATGGGTGAGAAGTTCGTGTTGGCGGTCGAGCGCGAGGCTGGCTGGTCCGCACTCGACCGCGCTTGGATCGGACCGCAGTACCTACCGTCGGCGGCCGAGATCGAGGATCCGCACGGATGGCTCACGCGGACCGCCTGAAGGAACTCACAGCCTCGATCGGGGAGCGGCTTGTCCTCCCGTCCGGTGCGTCGGTCGTGGCTCTGTCCGGCGGAGCCGACAGCGCGGCTCTGCTCTGGCTCCTCTCCGAACAAGGAGCGGACGTAACTGCCGTGCATGTGTTCCACGGACTTCCCGCCTCAAGCCTCATGTCGACGGCCGCCGGTCAGATCGCCGCAGCTTGCGGCGTCCGATTGGAGATGGCGGTCGTCGAGCCGGGAACGAGCCCGGGCGGTCCCGAAAGCGTTTCTACCGTGCAGAACGTCGCAATTTTGACCCCTTCTTGCGCTAAAAACGCGTCTGAGGCCCACCTCCGTGACCTGCGCCATGCTGCCTTGTCCGAAAGGGCGGGGGAACGCTCGGTCCTTCTGGCGCATACCGCAGATGACCAGGCAGAGACCGTCCTCATGCGGATCATGCGCGGTACCGGGATCGAGGGCCTCGCAGGCATCCCCGAGGTGCGGGATCGGTTCTGGCATCCAATGCTTTCCGTCTCCAGAAAAGAAACCCGGGAGTTGGCGACTCTCGCCGGACTTCCCTTCCGTGACGATCCGAGCAATGAGGATCGGACCATCCTCCGCAACCGGATTCGATTGGACCTCCTGCCCGCGATCGAGGCGGCATCGGACAGCGCACCCCGAGAGTCTCTTCTGCGCCTTGCGCACACCGCACGCGAGGAGTCGAGCGTTCTCGAGTCCCTGGCTCGCTCAGTACCCGCCGAGGAGCGACCTGGAGCGGTGCGCCTTCCAGTGGGTTCGTTGCTCGCGGTGGGTGACGCGGTTGGAGCTCGGGCGTTGCGCTCGGCGTGCTTGAAGCTTGCCGGTCCCTACGCCCCCGACCGGTCCGCAATCCAACGAATGCTCGAGGTCGTGAAGGGCAGTAGTGCAGCTGCTGAGGTAAACCCGGGGCTCCGGGCGCGCCTCGTGGGAGCGCATTTGGTGATCGAGCGTGCACCGGTGCCGGCAAGCGTTGCGGCTCCGGCGACCGAGATCGTGGGTCAACGTACGGCGTGGTCCGACTGGGCCTTCGAATCGACCGTTCTGGAAGGTCCAAACGTGGCGCCGATGTCGGATCGTCGACTGATCGCTCCGGCCGATGCCGGGCCGTGGCAGGTGCGGTCTTCACAGCCGCAGGATCGAGTCACGGGCCGAAGGGTTTCCGACGCGCTGGCGGACGCAGGCGTTGCAGCGGCCGATCGTGCTGGTTGGCCGGTAGTGACATGCGGGGACGATCCGGTCTGGATTCCCGGAGTCAGAAGCCGGGTTTGGCCAGTCCACCGTCCCAACCGCTACCTTTCCCTCGTCGCCTTCCAGGAGCCCGCTTGGCAGCCATCACAACTCTGATCACCGCTGAAGAGATCGACGCCAAACTCGGCGAGATAGGAAGGGCGGTTTCCGCCGACTACGCCGGAAACGACCTCTTGGTGGTCGGTGTCCTCAAGGGTGCGTTCATGGTGATGGCCGATCTTGCCCGTCACATTGACATTCCCGTGGAGTTCGACTTCATGGCTGTCTCCTCATACGGCGCATCGACTCAATCCTCCGGCGTGGTGCGGATTCTCAAGGACCTAGACCAGGAAATCGCTGGACGCCATGTGCTCATCGTCGAAGACATCATCGATTCGGGGCTGACTCTCAACTACCTCATGAAGAGCCTGTCGGTCCGAAAACCTGCGTCGTTGGAAGTGGCCTCTCTTCTCGTCAAGACCGGTGTGCAGCGGGCAGATGTGGCCATCAAGTATCCGGGATTCTCGATAGGTCCCGAGTTCGTGGTGGGCTACGGCCTCGATTACGCAGGCAAATACCGGAATCTGGGCTACGTCGGAGTCCTCGACCAGACGGAGTGAGTTATCGGAAACCTGGCTGGGTTGAGAAACCATCCACGAGGTTTCGTTAGAGACTCCGGTTCCTTACCATGTGCACCCGCGCCGATGGCACGCATGTCAACTTTGTCCCCTGAAATTCGAGGAGTCTGGTGAATCGCACCTTTCGCACGCTGCTGATCTATGGCGTTGTCTTTGTGGTGCTCGCCATTTCTGCGCAGCGCTGGTTCGATCAGGTAACCGCTCCAGCTGAGATCACTCTTTCCGAGTTCGTAGCCCAGATCGAGGAAGGAACGATCGCCGAGGCAACGATCCTTGAGCGTTCCAACCGGGTTCAGGGTCGTTTCATCGATAGCGACACCGAGGCGCCCGCCTTCGACTTCATTGCGCGGTATCCCTCAGAACTCGAGGACGAAATCGCCCTGGACCTGATCGCCGCAGGTGTGGCAGTCGATAGCGACGCCGAACCGCCGGGATTCTTTGAGATCCTTATCTCGATCCTGCCGTGGCTGTTCCTCGTCGGGTTCATGATCTTCATATTCATGCAAATGCAGGGTTCGGGTAACCGGGTCATGCAGTTCGGTAAGGCGAAGGCCAAGACCGTCTCGAAGGACCAGCCGAAGACCACCTTCAAAGATGTCGCCGGGCTTGAGGAGGCCATCGAAGAACTCGAAGAGCTCAAGGACTTCCTGCAGCACCCTGACAAGTACCGCCAGATGGGTGCGAAAATCCCCAAAGGCGTCCTGCTGTTCGGACCTCCCGGAACAGGCAAGACCCTCTTAGCAAAGGCCGTCGCCGGTGAAGCCGGTGTGCCCTTCTTCTCGATTTCCGGTTCAGACTTTGTCGAGATGTTCGTCGGTGTCGGTGCCAGCAGGGTGCGTGACTTGTTCGAACAGGCCAAGGCGAGCGCTCCGGCGATCATCTTCATCGACGAGATCGACGCCGTTGGTCGTCATCGAGGCGCCGGTCTCGGTGGAGGCCACGATGAGCGGGAGCAGACGCTGAACCAGCTCCTGGTCGAACTAGACGGGTTCGAGGGGACTTCCGGAGTCATTGTGATTGCCGCCACGAACCGTCCGGACATCCTCGACCCGGCTCTTCTTCGCCCGGGCCGTTTTGATCGCCAAGTCACGGTGGATGCGCCCGACATCGAAGGGCGTCGGGCGATTCTCAACGTCCATGCCGCGGGCAAGCCTTTTGTGGACGAAGTTGATTTTGAGGTACTCGCCCGCCGAACGCCCGGTTTCACCGGGGCGGACCTTGCCAACCTCATCAACGAGGCCGCACTCCTCACAGTGCGCGCACGCAAGGAAAAGATCGGGATGGACGAGCTGGAAGATGCCATCGACAGGGTGATTTCCGGACCTGAGCGCAAGTCCAAGGTGATGTCCGAAGACGAGAAACGCCTCATCGCCTACCACGAAACCGGACATGCCCTGGTCGGCTGGGCGTTGCCCAACGCCGATCCCGTCCACAAGGTCACGATCGTTGCTCGTGGGCGGTCGCTCGGTCACACCCTCGCTCTGCCCACCCACGACAAGTACCTGCTGAAACGAAGTGAGCTCGTGGACCAGTTAGCGATGCTCCTGGGCGGTAGAACGGCTGAAGAGCTGATCTATGCCGACCCGACAACCGGCGCCAGCAACGACATCGAAAAGGCGACTGCCATTGCCCGACGCATGGTCATGGAGTACGGCATGAGCGACAAGCTCGGCCCGCTTGCGTACGGCAAGCCGGCGGGCGAGGTCTTCCTGGGACGTGACTACACGAGCGGCCAGGACTACTCCGACGCTGTTGCCTCCTCCATTGACGACGAGGTGCGGGCGCTGATCAACGCTGCCCACGAGGAGGCGCGCCAGATCCTCAACGCCCACGGCGATGCCATGCAGCGGATGGTCGATCGGTTGATGGAGAAAGAGACCGTCGACCGGGAAGAGGTGGGTGAGATCTTTGCCGACGTGCCGAAGTGGGAGCACTCATCGAGCGGTTCGATGCGAATCCAGCCGCCGACGCCCTCCGACAACGGTCACGTGGGTTCTCCCGACGTTGCCGAAAATCTGGACGACGACTCCGTGAACGTCGGACCCTGACGACCTCTCGACAGCCCGACATGACCCGGCTATGGCGCGTCCGCAACGGTGTCATCGCACTCCGTCGCCCGCTACTCATGGGCGTAGTGAATGCCACACCCGACTCATTTTCCGACGGCGGCAAATTCTCGTCGGTCGCCGCAGCCATTGAGCACGGTCGCTCGCTGGTTGCTTCAGGGGCCGACATCGTCGACGTCGGCGGCGAATCGACCCGGCCCGGCGCCGATCCGGTGAGCGTTGAAGAGGAGCTGGAACGGACGATCCCGGTGGTCGAGGCGTTAGCTGACGACGGTTTCATCGTCTCGATCGACACTATGAAACCTTCTGTGGCCGAGGCTGGCCTCTCGGCGGGAGCGGTGATCGTGAACGACGTGGGGGGAATGGGCGACGTCGGTATGCGATCGGTTGCTGCCGAGCGAGGCGCAGGCGTCGTGGTCATGCACATGCTTGGCACACCCCGAACCATGCAGGACAATCCGACCTATGGCGATGTTGTCACTGAGGTCGGGTGGTTTCTCGCTGATCGCAGTAACGCCGCTATCGCAGCAGGTGTGTCTCCCGAAGCGATAGTGGTCGACCCGGGGATTGGCTTCGGGAAGACGATTGAGCACAACCTTGCGCTACTCAACCGCCTGGGTGAGATCGCCCAGGCCGGTTTCCCGGTGATGGTCGGTTCATCACGCAAAGCCTTCCTGGGAAAGATCACCGGACACGCCAGACCCGAGGATCGGGACCTGGCCTCTGGCGTTGCCGTAGCGGCCGCAATCGCACGCGGGGCAGTCGTTCTGAGAGTCCACAACGCGGCCATCTGCCTGGAAGCGGCCAAGGTCGCATGGGCTATCGTGCGCGGGGAGGCCGCCCCTTGGGCGCCTGTGGCAGTAGAAGGAGCGGCAGAGCGATGATCACCGGGCTGAAACCAAAAGGATTTACATGGGTCATCGCCAACCGTCTCGCCGTCTCCGAACGAATCGGCGGTCACGGTTTCCAGCATCGGCGGGTCCGTCGAGAAGAAGAGATCAACTGGCTAGTGCGTGAGGCTGGCATCAACACCGTTGTCACTTTGCTGGCCGGCAATCAGAACATGGCTGCTTACGAAGCAGCAGGTTTGGCGACACACACAGAGCCGATCTCGTTGGAACCTGGTCGTGTCGACCCGTCATCCCTCTTTGCCACCCTCGACCGTTTGCTGGCCGATCCGGATGCAACGGTCCTAGTGCATCGCGAGATTATCGATGACACCGTCGGAGGGTTGCTCGGCGGGTATCTGGTTGCCTCCGGGCTGGTGAAAGACCCAATCCTCGCCTCGGCACTCATTCAGGAGATCCTTGGTAGGGCCCTCGGCCCCGAGGGTCGCGCTCTCATCAAGGCCTGAACGTTGAGTGATCGAATCGAGTTGCGGGGGATCGAGGCATATGCCCATCACGGTGTCTACGACCATGAGCAGGCAGACGGCCAGAGGTTCTTGATCGACCTCGTGATCGAGACTGACCTCTCGGCGGCGGGAGCGTCGGATGATCTTGACCACACCATCGATTACGGCGCGCTAGCGGTGGCAGTTCACGAAGTCTCTGTCAACGAACGCTGGAACCTGATCGAGCGGTTAGCCCAGCGCATCGCTGAGACGGCGCTGGAGGTTGACTCTCGGATCGAGAAGGTGACGGTGACGGTCCACAAGCCCGACGCCCCAATTCCTTTGACGTTCGGCGACGTCGCAGTCACGATCGAGCGGTCGCGCTGACAGTGCCCCGGGCGACAGTTGCCCTCGGTTCGAATCTCGGAGACCGTCTTGGACAACTTCGGACAGGGGTCGATGGACTGACAAGACTGGGCGAAGTGGCAGCGGTGTCCTCCCTCTACGAGACAGAGCCGGTCGGAGGCCCCGTCCAGGGCAGTTACCTCAATGCGGTGCTGGTACTCGAAACCGACCTGGAACCCGAAGAGTTACTTGCCGGACTGCATCAGATCGAAGGAGAGTCCGATCGCACTCGGGATGTGCACTGGGGGCCGCGCACTCTGGACCTCGACCTGATCACCTATGACAGCCGACAGGTCGACTCGCCTCACCTGGTGATACCCCATCCGCGAGCACACGAAAGGCGTTTCGTCCTCGCCCCGCTCGCAGAGGTCGCGCCGAATGTGGTCCTTGCTGATAGCTCGTCGCCGCGTGAGTCGGCCGGCCGATTGTTGGACCAAAAGATCAAGCGTTGGGAAGGGTCGTGGCTCACCGAGTCGCCGCAACTCGGATCCGAGGCGCGCTGGTGGGTGACCGGACAGCTCGCTTTGTTGGGCATCTGGTTGATGGCGGTCGTTTCGACGGGCCGTCCTGGTGGGGTACCTCTCACCTTGTTGGGGGCCCTGGTGACAGGTCTTGGGCTGGCGATGGGAGTGGCTGCTGTCTCGTCGTTTGGAAGGAAGGTCACTCCGTCTCCGCAACCATCCGAAGGTGCCGAGCTGGTGGACTCGGGCATCTACTCCCTCGTGC
Source organism: Acidimicrobiia bacterium (assembly GCA_041744795.1). Lineage (GTDB taxonomy): Bacteria > Actinomycetota > Acidimicrobiia > Spongiisociales > ZC4RG35 > DATHWB01. The sequence continues at coordinate 9,978 of JBGTKD010000189.1, read as the reverse complement.
GCCATCCCATGTACGGCGCAGTGATCATGACGACGACAGGAGTTGGGATCGCTTCCAGAAGCTGGTGGCCGGTTGCGGTTGCGCTCCTGCTGGGAGTCTTCCTGAGGCTCAAGTCCGCCAGGGAGGAACAGATCCTGGCCATCGCGGTCGGCGGATATGGCGAATACCGAGCTTCGGTGCGGCGGAGGTTCATACCGGGGCTTTGGTGACCCTGTCCATTTGTCTGGTCGACAGGTAGATTCGTCCGCATGGCGGAGCGTGCTCCTCCCTGACGGTTGAGAAGGCATGAACAGCGTTCGCCCACTCCAGACCCCAGGAGATTCCCATGGCCCGTCGCTCACGTGACCGCCGCAAAGCCATTCCCGGTTACGACGAATTTCGCCCTCGGAGAGACGATCGCGCTCGCGATCACCGGAAGGTGAGACACGCCGCCAGCCAGCTGCTGCGAACCGCCGCCGACGTCGAAGAACTAGCACCTCTTCCCGAAGTCAGACCAGATCACCACATCGACGTCGTGGCAATCGACCTCTCAGAACCGACCGGCGAGCGATTTGATGTGGGGAAAACCAAGTTCTGGAAGCGGCGCGATCAGTACAAGGAGTACCGGGCGAAACTGGATGCCTCGTGGCCCGACACCGGTCATCTCGGTCGCTGACCTTGCTCGGTCCCGGCAAACGGATTTGAAGGTTGGAAGGGAGGAGTCCAAAGTCCACCGAACCGATGAGTGATCCCACCGACCGTCCCGACGACCTCACTTCGCCACTCGAAGCCCATCCGCTGACCGCCGCCCGACTCGCCAAGCTTGCAGACTGGGAATCGGCGGGCGTCGACCCGTACCCGCCGGGCTCCGAGCGGACGCACACCACAGACCAGGTGCGGGACGCCCACGCCGACTTGGGCCCGGGCGAAGAGACAGCGGACGTGGTCTGCGTTGCTGGGCGTGTGCGGCTTGCCCGTAGTTTCGGCAAGCTCATCTTTCTCACCGTCGAGGACGGCTCTGGAAGTCTGCAGTTCTTCTTTTCACAGGCGGATTTGACTGACAGCGCCTTCGCGTTGGCCGAGTTGTTGGAACCCGGAGACTGGGTCCAGGCCACCGGACCCGTGATGACAACGCGCAAGGGCGAACTGAGCGTAAAGGTCGACAATTTCAAGCTTCTCGCCAAGGGCCTGCGGCCGCTGCCTGACAAGTGGCACGGCCTGACCGATGTCGAAGAGCGTTCCCGTCACCGGTACGTGGACCTGCTCGTCAACCAGGATGCGCGTGACGTCGCTGTCGCCCGTTCGAAGATCGTCGGTGCTCTCCGAGATGAGTTCGAAGACCGTGGATACATCGAGGTGGAGACTCCGATTCTGCAGTCCCACGCTGGGGGAGCCCTGGCGCGTCCTTTTGTGACACATCACAACGCGCTCGACATCGACATGTACCTGCGGATCGCCACAGAGCTGCACCTGAAACGGCTAGTGGTCGGTGGTTTGGAGCGGGTCTTCGAGATCGGCCGGATATTCCGTAACGAAGGTGTCGACTCGACGCATAACCCCGAGTTCACGATGCTCGAGTCCTACGAGGCTTTCGCGGACTACGTCGACATCATGGACATGGTCGAGGACATGTTCGCCGCCGTAGCTCGCGCAGCCGTCGGTTCGGCCGACATCGAATATCAGGGCCGGCCCCTGTCCCTGGCGGGGCCGTATCGACGGGCCAGTATGTCTGACCTCGTTTCAGAGGCAATCGGCGTCGAAGTCTCCGTGCACACTCCGTTCGAAGAGCTGGTGAGCGTGGCAGAAGACAACGGAGTTGAGATCGCCGCCTCCTGGGGTTCGGGTCGGATCATCGAGGCGTTGTTCGATGCCAGGGTCGAGCACACCATCTGGCAACCGACCTTCGTGACGGACTATCCGGTCGAGGTCTCGCCTTTGGCTCGTCGACATCGAGACGACGACGAGCTCACCGAACGGTTCGAACTGTTCATCGCTGGAAGCGAATATGCCAACGCATTCACCGAGTTAAACGATCCGCGCGACCAGCGGGTCAGATTCCTTGCTCAGGCAGCCGCCAAAGCAGCAGGCGAAGACGAGGCTCACCCAGTCGACGAGGACTACCTGCGAGCGCTCGAATATGGTCTCCCGCCAACGGGTGGGTTGGGAATCGGAGTCGACCGTCTGGTCATGCTCCTCACCGATCAGGTCCACATCCGGGAAGTGATCCTGTTTCCGACCATGCGGCCGTCGACCGACTGAACTCAGTCGAGTTGTACGAGCGGCGTTGACTCGGAGCCGTCTCGGGCGAGTTCAAGAGCGGCGTCGAGGACCGTCCCTGACGGGTGGGCAGCCAACACTTCGACGCCTCCCATCCCGAACGCGCCTCCAATCTCGGGTGTCGTCGCTGAAAGCCTTTCCAGCAGCGCCCGCATCCGGTCCGCCACTACCTGTATCGCGCCCGGGTTCACGTCGGCAAGTACCGCACCGAAGGACGAAGCGTCGATTCGGCCGACCGAATCCACATCTCGTACAGCCGCGCCCATCGTGGACACAACGTGAATCCGAAACTCGGCTGCGTCCGGACCCTCGACAGCGGAGGGGTCGAGTACTGGAAAGTGGACGACCAACAGGCCGTAGATGTCGCCCCGCCGCGCCAGCCACTTTTGACCACGTTCGAGGGCGTCGAGGATCCCGGTGCGGTTGAGGGTCCCCGAGTCGAGGTCGAGGTGTCCGACCACCTCCAGGGTGACTTCGAGAGCCTCGAGCTCAGCCGTCAGTTCCGCTACCCGCCGTTCAAGATCCTCGGTCACACCGGGAGGCTACAGACGTTTCTTAGCGAGCCAGCGGTTCAAAAATGAACCGCGACGCGTACCAGAACCGTGCGGCGCTCGTCCGGTGTCTGCAAAGCATCGCGGCGGCTTAACCTGAGATCATGCTGGTGCTCACACGCAAGGTCGGAGAGTCGATCGTCATCGCTGGAGACATCGTTGTCACCGTCCTCGAGCTTCGAGGGGGCCAGGTCCGCCTGGGTGTCGAAGCGCCGAAAGAAGTCTCGATCCATCGTTCTGAGGTGCAAGACCAGACCCCACAGGACGACTCGACGGACTGATCGCCCGATCCGTTCGCGATCGGATCGCGGATGTTTGTCATTTCATCGGATCCCGCTCAAGGTCGGACGGCTCGGGTGCCGATAAGCCAGAAGGCACTGATTTTGAGTGGGGGAATGACGACACTGACATCTTCTGACCAGAACGCGCTGGTTCTGCAGGAACTCGACCTCGTCGGTCACATCGTGGCGGAACTCTCAGCGCGCTACCCGAAGCACGTCGATCGCGCTGAGCTTTGGAACGCCGGAGTACTGGGACTGGTTGAAGCAAGCCGCCGATTCGATCCCGAGTCCGGCGTGCCGTTTGCCCGCTATGCGGCCATTCGGGTTCGCGGAGCCGTAATTGACTCGACCCGCAGCCGGGACTGGGCGACAAGGTCGGTCCGCAAGGGTCTTAGGGAGATTCGTCAGGCCATCAAGGGTTGGGAAGCAGCCAACGGCCGCGCCCCGTCGACTGCAGAACTGGCCGCCTTCCTGGGCGTGGACCCCGAAGAACTCGCCAGGCGCAGGTCCCACGAGGACTCGGCCACGCTCTTGCATCTAGATCAGCAAGCAGACGGCGAAGAGAGCACCTTGGCGGATCGAGTCGAAGAGACTGCACCGGAACTCGTACCCGAGATCGCACTCGAACAGCGAGAGTTGCGTGGGACGCTCGCGAGCGCCGTCCGTCACCTCCCAGTCGCTCAGGCCGAGGTCATCAGTCGCTACTACATCGACGCCGAGTTGCTCCAGGACATTGCAAACGACATGGGCCTGACAGAAGCCAGGGTCTCGCAGATAAGAAGCGAAGGGCTGGAAGCTTTACGTGCCTTCTTCGCAACCCAGTACGACGGAGTTGAGCCTGCTTCAGAAGAAGCTCCCGGAAAGCGAGCGCGAGCCGCGTATCTGGAGCGGATGAGTGCCGAGTCTCATTGGCTCGGAAGGCTCGAGTCGTCGTCTTTGCTCGACGCCGCCGTCGCCGGCCTGGCTCCTCTAGTCGATCAACCTTGACCGCCGGCCAGCTGCACCAGCTGGCTAGCAAGCGTGGCAGTGTTGAAAGGCTTTTCGATGACCCCGACGATTCCTAGTTCATCGAGCGACGCTTCATCGGAGACATCCACTCGGCCCGTGAGGAATACCACCTTCACCTTGGCGGTGGCCGGATCGGCGCGAAGTTCCTCGACCACTTCCAATCCCGTCCGGCGGGGCATCACGTAGTCGAGTAGCACCAGATGCGGGTCGTGGGCTAGGACCGCCTCTGCGACTTCTTCCGGGTTGCCGACGCTGACCACGTCATGACCGCCGCGCTTTCCCAAGACCACCTCTAGGAGGTAGCGGATAACAGGGTCGTCGTCGCATATGACGAAGCGCATCAGGATTTCACAAAGCGTTTGAGGCGGGCCGTAAGTTCCGCAGGGGAGAACGGCTTGGTGATGTAGTCATTGGCTCCGAGGTCAAAGCCCCTGACCACTTCGCGCTCGCCTCCGGCTGCGGTGAGCATCACGATCGGGGTCTCGTCGAGAGACCGCATCGACCGCAATCGTTCGAGGATGTCGAAGCCGTTCATGCCCGGCATTTCGACGTCGAGAATTATCACCGCGAACTGTTCGGACACGGCGCTATCAAGCGCGGATTTTCCGTCGGACTCGTGGACAACTTCGAAACCTTCGCGTTCAAGTCTGTGGATGACCAGCGCGGCTGTGAGGGTGTCGTCCTCGGCGAGCAGGACACGTCCCGCTCTCCGTACTACCCGCCCGCTCATGACACGGTCGCCGCCTTCCATGTTCGCGTCGAGGGCGAACCGGTGGGCACGGTGATAGGCATCGCTTAGCCCGCGTCCATCATCGGAGACGATTCCGGCGGAGAAGGACACAAGAGCGCCTTCAACGGTTGGATGCTGCTGGTTTCGAAGACGTGTGCGGGCACGATCGATGACACGGCCCAGATCGGCTGGATCCTGAGCAGTCACGATTGCTATCTCACCCTCGGCCCAGGTCACCATGTCTGCATCGGGACCGAGAAGGTCGACGATGGCCGAATACACCTCTGCTGCGACAGAACGATCCGGACCGTCGGCGCGCTTGCCTCCCGGGCCGTGGGTCTCGGGTACGACAGCGACCACTGAGATCGGAACTTCACGCTCTAGCAGTGCCCGGTAGGAGGCGGTCAACGCCGCCCGACTGGTCGCCGGGGAGTCGTCGCCTCGCAAGATGTCGGACACACTCGCAACGACCTGGTCGGCCAGGAAAGGTTTGCGCACGAACTGGGTGGCGCCCAGCGCCATTGCCTGTTCGGAGACTGCTGAATCCTCTGCCCCGGAAATCACGATTACCGGCGTGGATGCTCCGTGTTCGGTGTGGCGAATCTCGGTGAGCAGCGTGCGTCCGTCGCCGTCGGGCAGGAAGAGGTCAAGCAAGATGAGGTCTGGTCGGCTCTGATCGAGGAACTGTCTCGCTGCTTCCAGCGATGCCATCGAGGTGACTCGCCGTCCCGGAGTAGTCAGCCGGGCTTCGAGGAGGCGCGTGATAAGTGGGTCGTCGTCAATCACGAGGACTAGCTTGCGGGAAGCCGAAGAGGTAACCGCACCGAGGGCGATACAGAGTTCAGAGACCGCGGCGGACAGGTCTTCGTCTTCGGCCTTCTCCATTTGGGTGGCTGCGTCGGTTATCTCCGGATATCCGTAGCTCGCGCCAGATCCCTTGAGGCTGTGGGCGATCCGTCTGACCAGCACGATCGATTCGGGATCTCCGCCCGCGACCGGTCCGACCAGCAGCTCGAGCGCCCTCGTCTGGTCGACCACCGAGTCCCGGAAAAACTGTTGTAGCTCATCCATCGATACATCGTTCGGTCGTTCCGCCGCCGCACTGAAGGAAGATCGGTCAGGATGAAGCGTCAGGCTCCGCTTCGGTCGATCCGCTCCACGAGATATTCGCCGAGGCCGTCAAGAACGGCGCGGGCTTCGGTGTCTGGGAGATTGCCCGCCGCCTTCCGCGCCACGTTCAACCGATCATGCGCCGCAGCGAGCGTTGTATCGATGTGGCCGCCGGCTTGTACCAGGTCGATCACCTCTGCAACGTTCTGTTGGGAGTACGGGGGTCCATCAGACAACAGCTTGCGAATCTGATCGCCGTCCGGGCCTTCGAGTGCCAGGAGCAGCGGCATCGTGAACTTCCCTTCGTGGATGTCAGACCCTGCCGGCTTGCCGATTTCCTCAGTGGTGGACACGAGGTCGAGCACGTCATCTGCCAGTTGGAAGACCATTCCCACCTCGTGCGCCCAGGAGGTGATTGCCTCCACAGTCTCCTCGTCGGCATCTGATGCCATCGCGCCGAGCCTTGCCGAAGTCCGGATGAGACTGGCGGTCTTTCTTGAGATCACATGTTCGTACTCGTCGAGGCTGTGGTCGAGGTCGAAGTCCAGTTGAAGTTCCTGCATTTGTCCTTCGACGAGTTCAGCGTATGTCGCTGCCAGCAGTCGCACCGACTCATTCGACAGGTATGTGGCAGCTGTCTCGGATGCCTTCGCCATGAGGAAATCCCCGGCGAGGATCGCCACCGTGTTAGTCCAGTTGGTGTTGGCCGATACCGCGCCGCGACGCGTGTCGGCTTCGTCGATGACGTCGTCGTGATAGAGGCTTCCGAGGTGGATGAGTTCCACTGCCACTCCCGCCTCGATCGGACGGTCGTCTTGGTTGGGACCGAACTCGGCTGCGAGTACAGCAAGCAGAGGTCGGTAGCGCTTGCCGCCCGCCGCCAGCAGGTGTTGGGAAACGCTGGTCAGGTAAGCGTCGTTCGACGTGGTCGCCTCGAAAAGCCTGGCTTCGAGGCGAGTCATTCGATCCCACACGCGGGGAAGATCAACAAGGGCTTGCAGGTCCGTCACCGCACCGATGGTACGCCGCAGGCCCCTCAGCCGAGAACTCGGCTGTCACCGGTTTCAGCCAGGATTCGCTTCATCTCACCCATTCGAGTGCCGACGGGAGAAAGCGACACCAGGGGTATACTCTGCTTCCAGAAGCTGAGGATCCCGCGAGGAGGATTCCTTGTTCGAACGTTTCACTGATCGGGCCCGGCGAGTCGTGGTACTCGCGCAGGAAGAGGCTCGTCTCCTGAACCACAACTACATCGGTACCGAGCACATCCTGCTCGGTCTCTTAAACGAGGGCGAAGGCATTGCTGCCAAAGCTCTCGAAAGCCTGGGCATCAGTCTCAGTGCTGTGCGCGAGCAGGTAGTCGAGATCATCGGTCAGGGCCAGCAAGCGCCCACAGGGCATATCCCGTTCACGCCGCGCGCCAAGAAGGTCCTCGAACTGAGCCTCCGCGAGGCGCTTCAACTCGGTCACAACTACATCGGCACCGAGCACATCCTCTTGGGACTCATCCGCGAAGGCGAAGGTGTCGCAGCCCAGGTTCTCCAGAAGCTCGGTGCCGAGCTTCAAAAGGTCCGCCAGACAGTCATCCAGCTCTTGTCGGGTTCGGGTTCCTCCGAGGAGGCCGCCGGTTCAGGATCGACTCCCGGCTCGATGCGCGGCTCAGGTGGCAGTAGCGGCGAATCGTCCCAGGGCTCGACGGTTCTCGACCAGTTTGGCCGCAACCTCACCCAGGCAGCTCGCGAGCACAAGCTTGATCCGGTCATCGGGCGGGCGAAGGAAATCGAGCGGGTCATGCAGATCCTCTCGCGTCGGACCAAGAACAATCCGGTCCTGATCGGCGAACCTGGAGTTGGCAAAACGGCCATCGTCGAGGGACTCGCTCAGCAGATCGTCTCAGGAGAGGTCCCTGAGACCCTCACCAACAAGAAGCTCTACACCTTGGATCTCGGCGCGCTGGTGGCGGGATCCCGTTATCGCGGCGACTTCGAAGAGCGCCTCAAGAAGGTGCTCAAAGAGATCAAGCAGCGCGGCGACATCATCATTTTCATCGACGAGATCCACACCCTCGTAGGTGCGGGAGCCGCCGAGGGTGCGATCGACGCTGCCTCGATCCTCAAGCCGATGCTGGCCCGAGGAGAACTCCAGACGATCGGTGCAACCACCCTCGAGGAGTACCGCAAATATTTGGAGAAGGACTCTGCGCTCGAACGCCGTTTCCAGCCTGTTCAGGTTGAGGAGCCGACGGTCGGCGAGACAGTCCAGATCCTGCTCGGATTGAAGGACCGCTACGAGAGCCATCACAGTGTCCGATTCACGGACCAGGCCATCGTGACCGCCGCCAACTTGGCCGACCGTTATCTCTCGGATCGTTTCCTCCCCGACAAAGCGATCGACCTGATCGACGAGGCGGGCTCTCGTATGCGTATCAGCCGGGCTGCGACGAACCCCGAGTTCGACGACGTCGACAAAAAGCTTGGCCAGATTCGCTCTGAGAAGGCTGATGCCGTTCAGGCCCAGCAGTTCGAGCGGGCCGCCCAGCTTCGCGACCAGGAGCGCTCGCTTGTCGGCGAGAGGACCGAGATCGAACGACGCCTCCAGGAGACCGGCGACGCTTCAGGCTGGGTGATCGACGAAGACGAGATCGCCCAGGTGCTTGCTCAGTGGACAGGGATACCTGTTCAGAGAATGACTGAAGAAGAGACCGCCAGGTTGGTCCGCATGGAGGAGGAACTCCACAAGCGGATCGTTGGTCAGCACGATGCGATCATCGCGGTTTCAAAGGCGATCAGAAGGACGCGAGCCGGGCTCAAGGACCCCAAGCGGCCATCGGGTTCGTTCATTTTCCTGGGACCGTCTGGTGTCGGAAAGACAGAGACTGCCAAGGCGCTTGCCGAGTTCCTGTTCGGCGAGGAAGCAGCCCTGATTCAGCTCGACATGTCCGAGTACATGGAGAAGCACACGGTCAGCAGGCTCATCGGTTCACCCCCCGGCTACGTCGGGTACGACGAGGGTGGTCAGTTGACTGAGGCCGTACGTCGTAAGCCTTTCTCGGTGGTTCTGTTCGATGAAATCGAAAAGGCGCATCCCGATGTGTTCAACACGCTCCTCCAGATTCTTGAGGACGGCCGCCTGACTGACGCTCAGGGCCGAACCGTGGACTTCAAGAACACTGTGATCATCATGACCTCCAACCTCGGTACCAGGGACATCCGCAAGACCTCGATCGGGTTCGCGCATGACGACGCCCGGGACACGTACGAGAAGATGCGGGTAAAGGTCCAGGACGAGCTCAAGAAGCACTTCCGTCCCGAGTTCCTCAACCGGATCGACGACACAATCGTCTTCCACGAGTTGACTCTTGAGGAGGTCAAGGAGATCGTCGACTTCATGCTTGTGCGGGTAAAGGACCAGTTGGCCGCACAAGGTCTCGACCTGGTGCTCACCGACGATGCCAAGGGCTTCCTGGGGACCAAGGGCTACGACCCCGAACTCGGCGCTCGCCCCCTGCGCCGGTCTATCCAGCGTCTCCTCGAAGATCCGATGTCGGAGAAGGTGCTCCTCAGCGAGTTCCGTGCCGGCTCCACCATCCTCGTGGGCCTGGACACCGAAGCCGAAGAACTAACTTTCGAAGCCTTCGAAACCCCCGACGCCCCACCCCCAGTAGAAATCCTAGAAACCGAATAGAGGGATTGGTCCGCCTTCGGCCGGCCTGTGAATCTGTCCCCCCAACACTCGCTCGCCTAAACGGCGAGCTCCCGACGGGGGAGAGACTGCCGTCAGTTTGTCCCCCCTCGACTGCGCGCAGCGAAGGAGTCTGGGGGGACCGGCCGGCGTAGCCGGCCGAGGGGGCGGTGAGCGAAGCGACCCCGTCGATTAGATCATTCGCGTGCTCCGGCCTTCGGCCGTCTGAATGGCCCGGCCTGGCGGCCGGCCTGTTGTTTTTCGTTCCCTTCGGGCCCTCCCCCCAGCACTCGCTCGCCTGACGGCGAGCTCCCGAGGGGGAGAGACTGCAGTCAGTTTGTCCACCCAGGAGCGCAGCGAC